>NZ_JAUBRN010000001.1:0-365341 GCF_036701875.1 Microcoleus sp. MON1_C5
GATCGCCTGACTGACAGCTCGATCGCCTGACGTTGCGATCAATTAACTGACTCTTTTAAGATACAAGGGGCGGGTTTCACCAACCATGTATGTCGGAAACCAACAATCTAATAAACCCGCCTCCACCCAACGACAAATCCGAATCTAGCTTTTTTGAATGCGAGCGAAAATCAGGTTAAATTGGGTTATTGGTTGGGTGGGGGCGGGTTTTTGTAGATTGTTTATCAGCCTCAAATATTGTTGATAAAACCCGCCCCTACCGGCCCATCGTAGGGGCGGGTTTCACGAACCATGTATGTCGGAAACCAACAATATAATAAACCCGCCCCCGCCCAAGGACAAATCCGAATCTAGATTTTTTTGAATGCGAGCGAAAATCAGGTTAAATTGGGTTATGGGTTGGGTGGGCGCGGGTTTATATAGATGGTGTGTGAGCCTCAAATATTGTTGGTAAAACCCGCCCCTACAGGCCCATCGTAGGGGCGGGTTTCACCAACCATCTATGCCGGAAACTAACAATATAATAAACCCGCCCCCGCCCAACGAACAAATGTTTTATGGGAACAAAATTATGAAATACGATCCTAACAAACACCACCGCCGCTCAATTCGCCTACCAGGATATGATTATAGGACTCCCGGCGCGTATTTTATCACTATTTGCAGTTGGCAGCGCGAATGTTTATTCGGCGAAGTTATTAATGATAAAATGCAATTGAGTCCCTATGGTAAAACTGTTTTATTCAATTGGAGCCTTCTTCCCAAACGTTACCAAAACGTAGCATTAGACAATTTTATTGTGATGCCAAATCACGTGCACGGAATTATTTTTTTGAAAGGCAGCCCAGAAACAAATTATACAGAATCCGATAAATTGGGGCTGATAAAAGCAAAAATTTATCCTTTGTCGGAAATTGTGCGGGGTTTAAAAACATCTTCGGCCCGGCGAATTAACCAAATGCGATATGTGAGTGGCGTATCGGTATGGCAGCGCGGTTATTACGAACATATCATCCGCAATGAAGAATCATTATTTGCCATTCGCGAATATATCATTAATAATCCTTTGTTGTGGGGAAAAAATGAATTGTATCCTCATACTTCCGTCAAAATTAATGAATCTAGTCCATTGGCGATCGAATCGAATGGTAAATCTTATATACAGTCGATCGTTCTGTAATATTATGTCGATGGATTTGTAGGGGCGGGTTTCACCAACCCTCTATGCCTAAAAAAAAACAATATAATAAACCCGCCCCGCCCAACGGTAAATCCGAATCTACATTTTTTTTAGGCGATCGAACATCAGGTTAATCTGGGTTATTGGTTGGGTGGGGGCGGGTTTTTATAGATTGTTTGTATTAATCAAATATTGTTGGTAAAACCCGCCCCTACAGCCGATCGTAGGGGCGGGTTTTACCAACCATTTATGTTAGAAACCAACAATCTAATAAACCCGCCCCCGCTTGGGCGACTAAGGCAAATCAGTGCTCCCCATCAGATAAAGGTCGCACTCCCGGGCCACGCCGCGCCCTTCATTAATCGCCCAAACCACCAAACTTTGTCCCCGGCGACAGTCCCCAGCCGCGAACACTCCCGGAATGCTGGTTGTATATTTTTCGTGCTCGGCTTTCACATTGCTGCGGGCGTCCCGTTCCAATCCCAGCGCATCCAGCAAGGGCTGTTCCGGGCCGAGGAAGCCCATCGCTAGCAAGACAAGCTGCGCCGGCAACACTTTTTCCGTGCCCGGGATGTGGTTCGGAATAAACTGGCCTTTCTCGTTTTTCGTCCACTCCACCTCAACGGTGTGCACAGCTTTGACATTGCCGTTTTCGTCGCCCTCGAACTTTGTCGCCGTGGTGAGATAGCCGCGCGGGTCGTCGCCGAATTTGGCTGCTGCTTCTTCTTGACCGTAGTCGAGGCGGTAGACTTTCGGCCATTCGGGCCAGGGATTGTTGGCCGCCCGTTCCGAGGGCGGTTTCGGCAGGATTTCTAGCTGTACCAGGCTTTTGCAGCCGTGGCGGATGGAGGTGCCCACGCAGTCGGTGCCGGTGTCGCCGCCGCCGATGATCACGATATCTTTGCCTTCGGCGGAGATGAAGTTATCGTTTGTACTCTTGTCTAAAACTGCTTTGGTGTTGGCTGTCAGGAAGTCCATCGCGAAGTGGATGCCTTTTAATTCCCGGCCGGGGATGCCCAAGTCGCGGGGTTTTGTCGCGCCGGTACAGAGCACAACGGAGTCGTATTCTTTTAGCAGTTGTTCCGCGGGCAAGTCTTTGCCGACTTCGGTGTTGCAGACGAATGTCACGCCTTCGTCTTCGAGGACTTTGAGGCGGCGCATCACGACTTGTTCTTTGTCTAGCTTCATGTTGGGGATACCATACATTAGCAGGCCGCCTGGTCGATCGGCTCTTTCGTATACTGTTACCCAATGACCGGCTTTGTTGAGTTGCGCGGCGGCGGACAAACCTGCGGGCCCGGAACCGATGACGGCGATTTTTTTGCCGGTGCGTTTTGCCGGTGGTTCCGCCGTAACCCAGCCTTCATCCCAGCCTTTATCGATAATTGCGGCTTCGATGTTTTTAATCGTGACAGGCGGGTTGTTGATGCCGAGCACGCAAGCGCCTTCGCAGGGTGCGGGACAGACGCGGCCGGTGAATTCGGGGAAGTTGTTAGTTTTGTGGAGTCTGTCTAGGGCTTCTTTCCACAGTCCGCGATATACGAGGTCGTTCCATTCGGGGATGAGGTTGTTAATCGGGCAGCCGCTTGCCATGCCGCTGATAATTGTGCCCGTGTGGCAAAACGGAATGCCGCAATCCATGCAGCGCGCGCCTTGGGTGCGGAGTTTATCCTCCTCCATCGGTAGGTGAAATTCGTCCCAGTTGTGGACTCTCTCGACTGGTGAGAGTTCAGAGGGCAATTCGCGCAAGAATTCGATAAAGCCTGTTGGTTTTCCCATAGTGGTGTTCTGGTTAGAATTTACTATTCTGTCAGTTTCTCAAAGGTGAAGCTGGCTGGCTTCTGAATTAACTATTGTGATCTAAATTGTGTGCGATCGCAGCTCAGATTGAGCAATTCCTACCTGAAATCTTCAATATCGCCGGGAGTCGGGGAATTGTCGGCAGCCGTAAAATATACAGCGACAGCAAAGAAACCGGGTTTTTTAGGGGGATTAAAGGTTTTAAAGGTTTTGATGCAGTATTTTCGTCCATCAAACCCGGTTTCTGCGTAATTTCAGCATTGCTTACTCTGGGACGATCGCATTTACCGCTACAGCCACATCTCGAAACGCTGACGGCTTAACTCGGACGGCCCGCCAGCCTTAACTTTGAAACGCAGTCCCCATCAGGAGGGCATCGAGATCCTATACAAAAAGTTACAGACCTTGCAAAATATTATTTTCAGGATATACTACTGTAAATCTGTCAGATAAGCGGAGTTTACTTTTTGAACTCCAAAAATAGGTAAATAAACTCATGAGCATTACAATTCGGAACGTATCGAAACACTTCGGCTCATTCCACGCAATTGACAACGTGAATTTGGAAATTAAAAGGGGCTCTTTAGTCGCGCTGTTGGGGCCTTCCGGTTCCGGGAAATCGACTCTGCTGAGGATGATCGCGGGGCTAGAACCGCCGGACAGCGGTGAGATTTACCTGATCGGTGAAAATGCTACTCATCAGTCGGTGCAGGAACGCCATATCGGTTTTGTGTTTCAGCACTACGCTTTATTCAAACACATGACTATTCGGAAAAATATTGCCTTTGCGATGGAAATTCGCAAAGTTCCTAAAGGCTCAATTAGCAGGCGGGTTGAGGAACTTTTGGATTTAGTGCAGTTGACAGGTTTGGGCGATCGCTATCCTTCGCAACTTTCTGGGGGCCAGCGGCAGCGGGTTGCTTTGGCCAGAGCTCTAGCGGTTCAACCAAAAGTGCTGCTGCTAGACGAACCTTTTGGAGCATTAGATGCTAAAGTCCGCAAAGAATTGCGATCGTGGCTGCACAACCTTCACAAAGAAGTTAACATCACCACAGTTTTTGTGACTCACGACCAAGAAGAAGCTATGGAAGTAGCCGATGAAATTGTGGTCATGAACAAAGGTAGAGTCGAACAAGTTGGCACTCCTGCTGAAATTTACGACAAACCCGCCTCAGCTTTTGTGATGAGTTTTATTGGGCCTGTCAATGTACTCTCGAATGCTGCGGGTTTGTTCGCCAGCCACGCCCCAACGCCTCGCAATAATGGCGCCGCTCATTCGGACGTAGTGTTTTTGCGCCCCCACGACGTGGAAATTAAAACTAAGCCGGAGTCGGGTTTTTCATTAGCAAAAGTCAGCCGCATCATTCATTTAGGGCGGGAAATACAAACCGAGTTAGTGTTAGAATCCGAGCAGGTAGTAACAGCTTACGTGAGTCGCGAGCGCTTCGATTCTCTACAGTTAACGCGAGATCAGCACGTTTACGTCAAGCCCAAACACGCCATGACTTTCCCTGCTTATTCAATTTAAATCAGCGACTGCATCTTACTCAAAATACTATCCGGGCGCTTCTACAAAACACTGCTCCCACATCGTTACCAGGCTTGTGCCTGGTAATGCTGTCTCGTGGCTCTAAACCGGAGGCAGAGCCTCCTGAAATTCATTCCCAGGCAGAGCCTGAGAACGAGAAAAACGAGAAATCCCAGGCAGAGGCTGGAAGAACTAAAAAAAAGATAGGTGAAGAATATGACTGCTAACAAATTCAAGAATTTAGCAACTAGCACTTTACTTAGTTATCGCCGTTACCTCCAGGCAGGATTAACACTTTGTGCAGGATTGGGACTGTCTGCGATCGCCTCTTCAGTTGCGTACAATTGGGAATACAAATCCATGCAAGCCGAACTGCAAGACCGACTGGACAAAATAGCTACAGACATTCAGAAAGATGTTAGCAGCAATTTAGAAATAATTCGTGCTGCTGGAGCATTTTACAGCGTATTTGACGGCGTTAAAAAACCAGAAATAAAGACATTCGTTGGTTCTGCCCTGTACCGCCATCCGAGCCTGAAGGCGATCGCTTGGCTGCCCCGTGTTTCTGACTCTCCGCAATTCCTGACTGATGAAATAGATTTAGGTTTAGATTTGACTGCCAATCGGCTAGCATTAGAAAAAGCCGCCAAAAGACAAGAAATTATCGCGACTGACCGCCAAAAATGGTCTTCACAAAATCAACCAAGCGTCTTCGTATTTCTGCCAATTTTTAGTCAAAATTCTCCTGGCGACACCGCAGAATTGTCGCAAAATTTACCTGCTAGGAATCCCGAAAACTTAAAAGGTTTTGCATTGGGAATTTTGCTGGTTGATGCTATTGTTAAGTCAGCTTTACAGGAAACTCAACTCAACTTTGTTAATGTGTATCTTCAAGATGCTATGGCTCCTGAAGCAGAAAGATTTCTCGCTTTTTACGAAGCAAAGACTAAAAGGATCGTCACCGACGAAAACATTAAAAATCAACTTCAAATTGGGGAAAGAGCTTACTGCCCGGATGGCAGCAGTTGCACCCGCATTCTCAATATTGAAAATCGCCGGTGGTTGCTGCAACTGCGGCTAACGCCAGAGTACATTAATCCTCTAAGATTTTGGCGTTCTTTGACTGTTTTAATCTTTGGGACAATCTTAACTTTGGCGGCGACACTTTATTTAATGAGCTTGTGGAATTATACCGCTCTAATTGAAAAAATAGCAGCGGAACGCACGGCTAAATCTCAACGGCTAGAACAAACTTTGCAAGAGTTGCAGCAAACTCAAAGTCAACTGATTCAGCAGGAAAAAATGTCTAGTTTGGGTTTATTAGTCGCTGGTGTCGCCCACGAAGTGAACAACCCTATTAGTTTTATTTACGGCAATATCCACCACGCCAGCGCATATACTAGCGATTTGTTGGAGTTGGTAAAACTCTACCAAAAACACTATTTATCCCCTCCGGCGGAAATTTTAGAGTATTTAGAAAAGGTGGACTTTGACTTTCTCAAAAAAGATTTGCCACAACTGCTGTCCTCAATGAAAATAGGAGCAGATCGCATTGTTCAAATAGTCCAATCTTTGCGGAATTTTTCTCGCTTAGATGAAAGCGAAATGAAACCTGTCAACATCCATGAAGGCATTGACAGCACTCTGCTAATTCTGCAAAGCCGCCTGAAAGCGACAGGCGATCGCCCGCCGATCGAGATTGTTAAAAACTACGGCAATTTACCTTTAGTAGAGTGCTATGCCGGACAATTAAATCAGGTGTTTATGAATATTCTGGCTAATGCGATCGACGCCCTTGAGAGTTACAACCTCGATCGCGGGCCCAAAACAGCGAAAGCCAATCCGATCGCGATCGCCATAACCACAGAATATTCAATCCCTGACAAAATAATTGTGCGGATATCTGACAACGGCCCCGGTATGGCAGAAAATGTCAAAAAACGGCTGTTCGACCCCTTCTTTACAACGAAACCGGTCGGAAAAGGCACAGGATTGGGACTGTCCATCAGCTATAAAATTGTCGTAGAAAAGCACAAAGGTACGCTGCGCTGCGATTCGACACCGGGATTGGGGACGGAATTCTCGATCGAGATTCCGCTGCGGCAAGAAGTCAGACAAGCTGTACCGTTTGTTTCGCGGAAAATATCCGAGGCAGCTTAGAAAGGGCTGGCGAAGGAAAATTTTTTTCTCATTAACTACTGTAATTCGGTCGGATTATAGTATTATATGTAATAATGCCGCAATCAATACTGCTTTATGCAGCTTAAACCGTCGGCACTGCCGATACTGTATAACCCAAACACGGCGAGAGTAAATATGTTCAGTGACTTGCAAATTATTTACGAACGCGACCCCGCGGCGCGCAACTGGCTGGAAGTATTATTTTGCTATCCCGGACTGCAAGCACTTTTTTTCCACCGGATAGCACACTGGCTTTATTCGGCTTGCCTGCCGTTTGTACCGCGCTTGATTTCCCAAGTGAGCCGCTTTTTAACAGGTATTGAGATCCACCCAGGTGCGAAAATTGGTAGGGGGGTGTTTATCGACCACGGCATGGGGGTGGTAATTGGCGAAACTGCGATCGTTGGAGATTATGCTGTAATTTATCAAGGAGCGACCATTGGTGGCACGGGTAAAGAAATAGGAAAACGGCATCCAACGCTCGGAGAAAATGTAGTGGTAGGAGCCGGTGCTAAAGTTTTAGGCAATATTCAAATTGGCAATAATGTTCGGATTGGTGCGGGTTCGGTGGTGCTGCGGGATGTCCCTAGCGATTGCACTGTGGTGGGAATTCCCGGCCGTATTATCTCTCGGAAAAAGCAGGTGGAAGATGCTCAAAATTCTCAAGGCCTACCGGATTTGGAAGCTCAAGCGATTCGAGCTTTGTTCGATAGAATTAAGGATTTAGAAGAGCAGGTTGCTTTTTTGAAATCTCAACAATCTCCGCTCAAAACAACTCAATCAGAGCAAGCAGAGGTCGAAAAACATGAATTATTCCTGTCTTCTGATTTATTCATTACACAGTTTTTAGACGGTGCAGGAATCTAGTAAAGCTTTAATTTATATAGATTTTTGCCAGCCACACTATCCTGTGGTCATTGGACAAACTAACTTTTATTCTTTCAGTAACTGGCTATGACTATTGCTTCTCTTTCCACTAAAACTTTTGATGAAACGAGCAGACATATATTTTCTCGTCGTTCGCACTTGCCCAACAGAAGCAATGCTCTGTGGCGCATTGAAACTGGAGTAGTGCGAACGGTAACGTGGCTTGAAGATGGCACGATTATCACCTTGGGATTGTGGGGGCCTGGTGATACGATCGGCAAACCGATATCAAAATGCGATCCTTTTCAAATTGAATGCCTCACTAAAGTCGAGGCAATTTTACTATGTGGCGATCGCTGGCTAAATAGAGAGATTTTGCTCAATCACATTCAGCAGGCTGAAGACTTTATGGTAATGCGAGGGTACAAAAGAGTGGATTTTATGCTCTATCAACTATTAACTTGGCTGGCTAAGAGGTTTGGTTCTGAGGTAGAGCAAGGACATCTGATCGATATGATTTTAACGCATCAGGACATTGCAGAAATCATCGGTACAAGTCGCGTAACTGTCACTCGCACCCTCGGTCATTTTGAGCAGCAAGGCTTGATCGATCGTCTGCCGCTCCACCGGATTATTCTACAACCTTCCGAGGTTTGGCACTACGAAATATAAAAGGTTATTAACTGTTAATTGTTTACTAGCGCCGATGTAGGTGATACGAATGCAGTCGAAATATTTTTTTCGGTGACAATGCGATATTCGAGCAAATTCACAGTTTTATAGACAACAAATAATTTGTATCGAATCTGCGTTAATTAAATTTTCTCATCGACTCGTCAATAAGTTCAAAAGCAAGGGCGATCGTCGCCCTTGCTTTTTTCTTTCTGTTGATTTCTTTCTTCTGGCTGCCAACAGATGCGATATCTCGCACCTGTTGACTGCCGTTAAGTAGGTGAGTATGAACTGATATGTTGCACCATTCTTAATTAGCCTTTTATGAACAGGCAAGATGCCTGTTCCACAAGAAAATTTATCTTTTGTGGAACAGGCATCTTGCCTGTTGCTGACAATGGTGCAAGATATCAGTATGAATAAACTTAACGATGACACAGCATATATCCGCCTACGTACTTAGCAGTTACTTTAAGGGGGTGGTAGTGCCTCTAAAATACTCGCTTCCTGCAACATTTGAGACTTTCGGGCTCTACCCGCTTCGGGGTGTTCCCAAGACGGTGCAAAGGGTGGAACCAAGAAGGAGCAAGCTTTCCACCCACCCTGTACCCCCACGCCGAGCATCAGGCAGTTTCCGCCCCTGTGCCCGTGCTGCTCGTAAAACCGACAGTGCCGACAGCTTAAACCTACATTTACGCTGCTCACGGGATTCCTCCAACCGTTTTTGTAATAAAAATATACTAACCCCTGTACGCCTACCGGAATTGTGTACTATTATATAATGTACAATTTAAACTCGATCGCCAGTGGGGAATGTGGAACTATCTTCTAGAGTAGAATACGCCCTGTTAGCGCTCTTGGAACTGGCGAGCCACCATCCGAAGGATTCGCCCCTAACAGTAAACGAAATTACTGCTTCTCAAGAGATACCGGAACGCTATTTAGACCAAATACTTGCCGTGCTGCGGCGTGCAAGTATTGTCCAGAGTCTGCGGGGCGCTAAAGGCGGTTATTTGCTAGCGAAAGAGCCTTGGCAGATTACTTTGCTAGAGGTGTTTTCGACTCTCGAAGGCGACGGCAGCGGCCAGACCCAAAAAGTTTCGGAATCTGCAACAATAGAAAAAACTGCGGTGCTAGAAATCTGGCAGGAAGCTCAACAGGCATCTTTGGCGGTTTTGGGCAAATACACATTACAAGATTTGTGCGAACAGCGGGATATTCGCAAACAAGCACATCCCATGTACTACATTTAAATGGAGAGAAATTAAGCCATGAGAATTGCTAAGGATGTTACAGGAATAATTGGCAGAACTCCTTTAGTTCAGCTCAATAAAATTCCCCAAGCCGAAGGAGTAGTTGCTCAAATTGTGGCCAAATTGGAAGGGATGAATCCGGCTGCTTCGGTGAAAGATCGGATTGCAGCCAGCATGATTCAGGCTGCAGAAGAGGCGGGGTTAATTCAACCCGGGAAAACTATTTTAGTTGAACCGACTTCAGGCAATACTGGAATTGCTTTGGCAATGATCGCGGCGGCGAAAGGCTACCGTCTGATTTTAACTATGCCGGATACGATGAGTACGGAACGCCGATCGATGCTGAAAGCTTACGGAGCTCAGTTGGAATTGACGCCCGGACATGAAGGGATGTTAAGCGCGATCGCCCGTGCGGAAGAAATTGTAGAAGAAACCCCCGACGCTTTCATGCTGCAACAGTTTCGCAACCCCGCTAATCCGAAAATTCACCGGGAAACCACGGCCGAGGAAATTTGGGAAGATACAGAGGGTAAAGTAGATTTTTTAGTTGCTGGAGTTGGCACCGGCGGTACGATTACTGGAGTTGCTGAGGTAATTAAACAGCGGAAATCGAGTTTTAGGACGATCGCAGTTGAACCCGCCACCAGCCCCGTGCTTTCTGGAGGTAAATCTGGTGCTCACAAAATTCAAGGGATTGGTGCAGGATTCATCCCGGAAGTGTTGAAACCCGAGTTAATTGATGAGGTGATCGCAGTTAGCGACGAAGATGCGATCGCCTACAGTCGCCGACTAGCCAGAGAAGAAGGATTGTTGTCAGGAATTTCTGCAGGCGCCGCTTTGTATGCCGCAATTCAAGTCGGCAAGCGTCCGGAAAATGCTGGAAAATTGATAGTTTTTGTGCAGCCTTCTTATGGCGAACGCTACCTCAGTACAGTCTTGTTCAAAGATTTAGAATTGCCTTCAGTCCGCGAACTCGAAGCATTAGTCAGCAATTATTAATACGTAGTAGGGGCAATCCCCGTGGTTGCCCTTGCAAATTAGGGGTAGGTCTTCTTGGCACTACCCCTAATTTTCAGACTTGATACAACTTCCAACTCGCCATCGCCAACATTCCGTAAATAACAAACTTTAGCGGGCGTTGAGGCATAATTTGGCAGAATTTAGCACCTACCAAAACTCCCGGCACCGAACCCAACCAAATTGGCAAAACTAAACTCCAGTCTACTGTTCCGAGGCTGAGGTGTCCCAGAGATGTAAACATCAACAAAATTGCCGCCTGCGAAATATCTGTACCCACCAATTTAGAAGTATCCAGGCGGAAAAAAGCAATCAGCAACAGTGCAAACATCGCACCAGAAGACACGCTAGTGATTCCCACTATGCAGCCTAAAATTGCTGCCGCACTCACAGTACAAATACGGCCATAATTAGTATTTAAGTCCCATTTACCGGGCCAAGGCAATTTAAAACTAGGGAAAAATGTTTTGAGCACTAATTGGGTCAGCGATAAAGCGACAATTAGTGCGATCCCTACTCCGAGACAGCGCAGCAATATGCTGTCTAAGTCGTGACTTCCGCTGGATTTGATGCAGTGTAAAATCCACACGCCAGTCAGCGAACCGGGCACGCTGCCCAAAGCCAGCCACTTAACTATTTGCAAGTCGAGGGTCTTTTGCTGCCAGTGTTTGAAGCCGCCAACAACTTTCATCAGTGTAGCAGCTACGACATCCGAACTAATAGCAATTGATGCCGGAACCTGGAAGACAAAAATTAACATTGGGGTGATGAGCGAGGCTCCGCCAACTCCGGTCAAACCAACGATAATGCCCACAAAAAAGCTGAGAAAGGATAGTAATAAGTAGTTCACGGTTATGCCCAAAAACTGTGTATTTAAGCGCTGCCAACCCACAAATAGATAACTGGGGCGGCTCCTGTAACACAGCTACACAGGCTAAATCTCACTTGCATTTCAATATTGTTTACCAAAAACTTGTCTCTTCAAGGCTTTAGAGTGGCCGCGTTCTCAGCAACAATATTCTTGGTAAAAGTAAGTAAATGCAAATAAACAAGACTACAGAAATTGTAGTGTAAAAGCTCCCTGATTTTCTTAAATGTACCTGTGTAACCGATCAAAAACCCTGGATTGATTTATGGGGTTTAATTTTGTCTTCTACCTTGAAGTGACGATCGTCATAGGTAAAGTAGAGCTGAGGTTAACCGACTGCTTGCCGGCAAAGAAATCGGGAGTATCGAGAACATTAAAATGAATCAATGCCACAATGACAAGAGTGAAGGCGGTTGATGATACTAAACCCGTCAATAACTCTTTCTTGAAGTTTTTTTCCTTGGGTTGGTCTGTAAAAACATCTAAAGTTCCTAGCTGCATCAACAGAATTCCCGCAATATTGGAAAGCCAGTAGCCGACAATTGTGCAAGGAAACAGTAAATCTGGGGAAAGCAAGCTACAGATATACCCAAAGGCATAGGCAATTGGCAGATTGAAAAATATGTCGTTCCACCAACACAGCGGTGATAGCAAATATCCAATTGCCAGAAACAACCCGCCTCTGAGCTTTTTAAACCAGACTTCCTTAAAGCCCTTAGCTTGTGGCAACTGTTGGGTCAGTTGTCCTGCAAGCTGGTACTCTTCACTGACTTTTTTAGCGTTTTCCACGTTAATAACTCATTACTCGATCGACTAACCGTAGTTTAACAGCCCAAATCGGTTATGTCTAGTAAGTCAATCTAGTTACCGTATTTTGTGGGTGTTCGGCTAAATATACTGTGTTTCCAGTACAAAAATATCTATCCGAGAGAGGTTGTTGAGAATGCTGGCTAGTGCTAATTTAGGCGCCGATCGAGAAATTGAAAGTTTCAGGCAAATGCTTGACAGTTTGCCAAAGATATGCTGTGTCGATGCCCCAGTAAAATTGCAGGTAAACGAGCAAAAGCCCGATCGCGACTGTCACGCCGAGCAATTTAGGGACTATTTTCGCGACAGTCTCCAGCACTACGAATGCTGCCCAGATAGCAGCACCTAAGATGATAATGGAAGCGATCGTGGCAACTGTATCGCTGTTCATAATTAACTCCTGTTGACAATTAATCGGGTATGACAGAACTATTTGGGCTGACGGCGGCTGCAAAGATAAAATAAATTACTCCAATGCCCAATAAGCCGACAGCCGAACTAAAGAGGAATATCAACCAATCTGACGGTTCGTAGGTATCCTCGTCAATTTGGCGGCGAACGGTAAAGTAGTGCTTAGTTGAGATTAAGACTGTCGCCAAACCTATTAGAGAGAAGATTAAACCCAACTTCCACCCCATCCCCTGGCGGTACTGTACGGGCATTTGCACGACGCGAAGTCGGACGATGATGACGCCAAAACCCATGAGGGCGACCGCCGCCCGCATCCATGCTAAGAAGGTTCGCTCATTTGCCGATCGATCGATCGCCCGCGACAGATTTTGCTGCGTTCGTTTCTCATCATCTACTTGCATCGGTTTGAACGATAATTGCACGCGATCGAACTCTTTAAGATTGATATAAAACCGGCGCCCTTATTCTGGTGCCATCAAACCTTCTAAGCTAGAAGGAACGGTGAACATATAATATATTACCCCAGCCCCTAGGATGGCGATCGCGAGGCTGAAAAGAATTACCCAGCGATCGGTAGGTTCATAAGTATCGTAATCGATATCCTCGCGGACGCCGAAGTAGTGCTTAGTTGATAATAGCACCGTAAGCAAACCAACTATTGAAAAAAGCAAACCTAACTTCCAACCATTGCCGGGAGTGGGCAGCAGAGGGGGATGAAAGGCGCGAAGGCGCACGATAACTACGCCAAAACCCATCAGCGATATTGCTGTCCGCATCCATGCTAAATAAGTGCGCTCGTTGGCCAAGTGATCCCGCACCCGCGACGGATTTGGTCGCTTAATCTTTTCTGTATTTACTTTCGTGGATTTCCAATTTAATAGCATAGATAAACCTTTTAATTTTAACGCCAAATTAAGAAGGGGAACCGATATATTTTCGCTGGGACGGTTATCCGCCGGGGATCGATCCCCGGCGGGTTCTTGCGTTGCAACGGGCTTTACACAGGCGATCGCATTACAACTTTACCAAAACTAATCATTTTCCTCAGTAGGTGCGTTGGGAACTTGTGCATCTATGTAAGCCTGAGTCACATCAGGAACAAACCAATTCGCATCCCCAGGCTGGAAAACCTTAGCAGTAGGAACGTTGAATTCTACAGCCCCCGTATCGGGATTAGCTCTCGCTACAACTTGAGTTCCGTCAACTATCTTAACAGCTAGACCGCCAGTCAATTCTTCTGAAGGTTGATCGGTCGTTCTTAAATCGGTTGCATTGACATCGCTGGGTAGAAAAATCCCATCGCAATCCCATTTATGTTCAGTTGTTTGGCCGTCAGCTAGAAAATACAGGGCATTATCGTAAGAAGAGTCCGCTGCTTTTTTGCCTTTCGGACCGTAGACAGCCAGGGTTTTCCCTGTCTCGTTGCGGCACTGACCCCAAGGTTTTCCCGTTTCTAAAGTGTATTTTTGAAACTCCAATTGAGAGATTTTTTTCCGGAGTTCTTTAGGGGTATAATTCTGGGCGGTATCGGGTGAGTCTTTCGCAGCCTTGAGAGTGTTCAGAGCTTCAGTCAGAGCTTCAGTCACCTCTATGTAGTCGGGATTGCTCGCATATTTCGGCGTTTTTGGAGCGTCGGCCCAGGAGGGGGGAACGAATACTAAATTGGCGACCATTACCAAGAGCACTAAAACAAATTTGAAGATTTTCACAATTTTTGTCCTTTTCTAGGTTGTCAGGTTTTTTCCCACTTTCTGTTTGCTTGCTATCTTAGGACTTAGGCAAAAACGAACTCTCTTTAACTGATTGGCCACAGAAACCAAATTTAGCAGAATCGAAAATTCTGGTTTTTTAGGATTAGACCTATTGTCAAAGTCGAGCGGCGTGGGGTAGTGGCGAAGTGTTCGGGCGATATTTTAAGGATTCCTCCTCAAGTTTTTAGCTGAGTTGGATTCACCACTACAGGATTTAGTGAAATGACAGGTATATTCTTGCCTAAGTCTGGCAACTGGCTAGCTCACAATATGGCTTGAACTTTCGTAAAAATTCGAGGCTAAATTAGTTTGAAGCTGCTTTTAGCTCGGTCAATTAGTTCATTATTAACTTAGCATATTTAGTGATATATGGCAAGTAATTTAGACACGCTTTTAAGAAAACAATTGGTAAGGTAAAAATGATAAGTTAGAACTTATGAAGTTAGGAAAAACTATCTACCTATAGAGGGATGTAAGTAGCGAAACCGGGGCTAATTCTTAGTTAGATTGAAATGCCGGGAGCAGGCGATAAGTACCGCTTTCAATCAGAATGAATATTCCCAAGCCAATCAAGACAAAAGGGACAACAGCCTTGGTATAGCGAGTCAAAATATGGGCGATCGCCCTTTGGCGAGTTAACAGGTAAGCGGCATAAGACCAAACACCTACCATCACGAAGAAAACCGCCAAAATCACCACCAAGCTCGGCAAATCGCTGCTAGCAAACAGCGGCAAATAAATGCCGATGTTGTCTCCTCCGTTTGCCACTGTTACCGCAGCCACATTCAAAGTTTGGGGATTAAAAAGATTTGCTAATTTTGACAAAGCAGATGAATTAGATTGAGGGTTAAATTCGCCCGATACCGCTTGTACGTCATTTTCCTCATTTTCTCTCTTGACCAAGTGACTGATGCCGATCGCGATCGGAACCAAACCCAGCAAGCCAATCCAAGCTTTCGGCACAATTAAACCGCCAAAAAAACCGGGCAAACTAGCAGCGATGAGTGCTGCAAATCCGAGGTACTTACCGACAAAGATATGCCGGGGGCGGAAAGTATCATTTACCTGGGCGAAGAACAGCATCGAAAGCACCATATCGTCGATATTGGTTGCGGCAAAAGACGTAATCCCGGCAATAATCGCTGCTGCAATCCAATTCATGTGCTGTCCCTGCAATTTTTCTAGACTTCAGTTTCCCTGGCGTTACCTCTGCTCATAGTTATCAAACAGAAAGCACAACCGACTAAAGATATTATACTTAAAGTTGGGCTTGCCAGAGTGCCGCTTTTAACCAGAATCGCCATTCCCAATCCGATTAAAACAAAAGGTACTAATTGATTGCCGTAGCGAGTCAAAGTATCTGCGATCGCCCGCATCTGAATTAACCGATAAGCAGCGTAGCACCAAACGCCCACCATCCCGAAGAATACAGTGAGAACCACCGCCAAACTTTCTAAAGTATTGCTAGCAAAAAGCGGCACATATATCCCGATATTGTCGCCCCCATTTGCCACCGTCACCGCTGCTACGCTGTAAGTTTGAGGAGACAGAAAACTGCTAAAAAAAGATTTCTCAGATTGCTCTAATTCTGCCTCAGCTTCCGAATCGTCAGTTTCTGGATTCAGCAAGCGGCTAAGCCCGATCGCAATTGGCAGCAAACCCAGCATTCCGATCCAATCTGGGGGAAAGATTAAGCGGCCAAAAAAGCTGGGAAGGCTAACAAACACCAGTGCAGTAAAACCCAGATACTGACCGAAGACGATATGCCTGTGCCGAAATACTGCATTTACCTGCGAGAAAAACAGCAGCAGAATCAGAATATCGTCTAGATTCGTAGCCGTAAAAGCTGTCAGTGCGGTAGAAATTGCTGTTAGTAACTCATTCATTTCTGTGTCTCCTCAGATTTTTTATTTCGTTGTACTCGCTGGGATCGTATCTTCGGAACGGGCAAGATGCCCGTTCCACAAAAATTAAATTTTATTGTGGGCTGTGGAGGCTAGCCCGCCCTTGAAATGCCGATCGGCAATGCTGCAAGAGCTCAGTAAAAACCCCGTTGCTAAAAACTCTTCGTTCCGACGGCGAACTGGTAACTGCTAATCAAAAACGATCGCTGTCAAACGGGACTGCTTTGAATCGAACACCGCCGTAAATTGCATTTTCTTCGTCGAATTTAGCATGAATTGCGTCAATACCCTGCTCCATCGAACCCACAAGTCCAGGATAGCGCCGCCGCTGCCAGACAAACCATCCGCAACTAGCAACCAAATACATCAAGAACAAGTAAGGAAACACATCGTAAGGAGCTTCGGGAACTGGGAACATATTGCTGCCTGGAATGCCCACACTGCCCGCAATCGGAATCATCATAAATGCGATCGCCACAACCGAGAACACCACATCCCGCAGGCGCAATTTACCAATTTTGTGCAGGTAAACCGGAGCCGCGACCGAAATCAAGATGTATACCGTTAAGAATCCGTAGCTGCAAATTGCCCCCAAATAACCCATACAATCGAACAGTTTGATGTTAAACATAGACATCACGGCAGGCACCAAAAATGTCATAAATGTACACATTGTTACTGCAACGTGAGGAGTTTTATTAGATGAATGCGCTACACCTAATGAAGAGTGAAACAAACCGTGGCGCGCCATCATAAAAAACACTCTCGCCGCTGGATTGATGCTGCCGAGCACGCAAGCAAAAAAGCTAAATAAAGCGCCGAAAGCCACTAACTCTCCCAGCCAACCCATGCCCACTTGTTGCGCCAGAAAACTCAGAGGTTCTTCAGTATTAGTAATAGAAACTCCCGTACCGCTAAAACCCAAAACCTCAATATAGGTCATCAAAATGAAGAATAAGCCTGCCATGACAGCGCTGCCAATGACAGCCCTGGGGATATTTTTTAAGGGTTTTTTCGCTTCGTCGCCCAGAGATGTAGCGCTTTCAAAACCCGAGAAACCAAACATTACTAAGACAAGTCCCGTCGCTATGTTCCCCGGAGTTACGCCTTCCAAAGTTAATTGCGACATATCCAGGGCAAAACCTTTGTGCGCCCAGATAATCATTCCTAAAAGTGCGATCGCCGCCACTGATGCTCCCTCCAGCCACAGCATCGCCATAGCTGAGAGTTGGATATCTTTATAACCTGCATACCAAGCAACGCCGGCCCCGATCGCTAACAGCGTAATCGGTGAGGGATGGATGCCTAAATGACCGATGAAAGTACCCGTAAAGTTGGCAAAACCACACAAAACGGCCATCGCAGTAAATAAATAAGCGAGTACCAAACTCCAGCCGCAAATTACGCCGGCAGTCGGGCCTAGTCCTTTAACAATATAAGAATAAAGAGAACCGGCAGAAGCCGATCTGCTGGCGAATTGGTTGATATTGATGCTGACAAATACTAGGCCTATCAAGCCGATGAGAAAGCTCAGCCATGCCCCGTTACCCGAAAGAGCCACAATTAACCCTATATTAGATGCTGGTATCGTTGTAGGTGCAATGACGGCAAAGGATTGAGCTAAAACCTCCCCGAATGAGAGGCAGTCCGGCTTTAAGCCGTGTGCACTCTGATTTTTTGGCGTTTTCTTAGTCATTTATCTTCTCTCTTTTTGTCGATCGACTTTTGGCGATCGGCTTAAACTTGTCGGTGCTGCTTCAGCATTGGGCCCTGCGTTAGAAGCTTGAATATAACTCTAATCCCCTTCTGAGGTAAAATCAAATGTTGTTTTTTATCGAATTAATAAATGCAAGTGATGCAGTGCCGCCGCCAAAGAACTGTTGGAATACCAGACGTATCTGTCGCCACCAGCTCAAACCCTTGACCTTAAAAGGAAAATTGAAATAGCGGCTGGCAACCGTACTTTCTTGGTAATTCCAACCTGTACAATAGAGTCGATCGAGAAGTTCAGGTCGAAGCTGAGCCGCCAGAGATTTTAATCTCAAAAAATAACTGTATTTAGTAAAAAGGTACTCAGCATGGCCGGAATGACACTTGACCAACTGCGAGTTTTTCTAGCTGTCGCGGAACACCTGCACTTCAGCCGCGCGGCGGAGGAACTTTACATCACTCAACCCGCTGTTAGTGCGGCAATCCAAAGCTTAGAGGCGCAATATGGAGTAAAACTATTTCACCGCATTGGCCGCCACATCGAAATCACTGAAGCCGGGAAGTTGCTGCAAATTGAAACGCAGAAAATTCTCGACCAAGTTGCTTTGACTGAGAGAGGTTTGCGGGAGTTGAACGACTTACAGCGAGGCGATTTAAAATTGGGTTGCAGTCTGACCATTGGCAATTATTGGTTGCCTGATAAAATTAGCAAGTTCAAACAGCAATATCCTGGTATTTCCGTGAATTGTACTTTGGCAAATGCCGAAGAAATTTGTGCGGGTACGGCGACGGGAACATTTGATTTGGGTTTAGTGACCGGAGATATTAAAGCTTCACTTAAGAACACTCTGGAGGAAGAAGTTATAGGCAGCGAACGCTTGCTGATTGTAGTTGGCAAATCTCACCCTTGGTTTGAACGTGCAGAGGTGAGTTTAACGGAAATTGTGAAAACGGATTGGGTGATGCGAGAAGCTGGTTCTGGAGTTCAGCAAATGTTGGAACAAGCTTTACAAAGTTGGGGCATTAATCCCCATGAATTAAATGTAACTTTAGTTTTGAACAGCAGTGAAATGGTCAAAGCGGTCGTGGAAAGCGGCACAGGTGCAGCGGCTATTCCTGAATTGATGGTAAAAAAAGAATTGCAGCTATCTACACTGCGATCGATTAAAATTATAGATAGCCAACTAAGTTCTAAAGTAGGTCTTGAAATAATTAAACCTGTTTTAAAACTGAAGCACCGACAGCGTTTTCAAACTAGAATTACTAAAGCTTTTGAAGAGATATTAAGTCAAGGTGCTGCTAATTAATAATTCAGGGCTTACGCACCAATACTCAAGAAACCGGGTTTTTTACCGACATAAGAAGCTAAACGCCGTGTATTGTGTCGTAAAAACACCCGGTTTCTGGCCCCCCGTGCGTCCAGGATTATAATTATCTCTCAACCAATTTCCTCAAGTCCAATAAATTTTTACCCCCATCACCCACAATCAGCGGCAATTTCCCATCCCATTTTTCTATAGCCTGCCTTTCCAAAAGTTCCGGAGTCAAATTGTCCCGCAGCAACCTTTGCACTTCGGCTTCTCCCTTAGCTAAATTCACCTTAGCCTCGGCCTGTTTTACTGCCTTCAGCGCTAAAAACTCCCCTCTTTTTGCCTCCTGTTCGGCAATTTGTTTCGCCTCCACCGCCTCGCTAAATCGCTCAGAAAAGTGAACGTGTACTAAAGAGATATCGTCAACGGCAATGTAATATGTAACCAGCCTCAAGGTCAAATAATCATCAACTGCGGCTTTAACTTCTCCGCGTTTAGTAATAATTTCTTCAGCCGTGTATTTTGCCATAACTGCTTTTAATACTTCTTGAACGGCCGGCTCGATAATGCGAGCGACCACTTCTTTTTCGTCACCTATTTGTTGAAAAATAGCATTGGCTTTTTCTGGGATAATGTGCCAGTTGAGCGCTACATCCGTGAAAACATCTTGCAAATCTTTTGAGGAAGCTTCAGCGGAACTTTCCTGTTTTTGCACCCTGACGCTCAACTTTTTTACAGTATAAACTGTGGGGAATATTACGTGAATTCCTTCTCCTAGTACCTGTTCTTGCACTTTACCAAACTGCATCAGCACGCCCCGTTCTCCAGCGTTAACTATGATAAAAAATTTGGACAATATAGCTAAAAAAACTATCACTAGAGCTAGTTGAACAGCTATGTAAAACTCCTTATTTTTTTTAGTGCTTGATTTGAGTGAGTCAACATTACTGCTGGATTCTAAAACCATATTCCACCCCAAATGAAGTTAATTAGAGGACAAATATTGACTTAACCGATATTCTATTTGCCTTCGAGCAACAACTGTTCAAAATCCGCTGCTGTCAAAGGAGGACTGAACAAATATCCTTGCATCATATCGCACTTATAGCGCCAGAGAAAATCTTTTTCTGCTTCCGTCTCAACTCCTTCGGCAATTACCTCAAGACACAGACTGTGGGCCATTTCAATAATAGCTTTTACAATCGCTGCATTTGTGCAACCGTCGGTGATCTTGCTGATAAAACAGCGGTCTATTTTTAAAGTATCGAATGGGTATTGCGTCAGATAGCTTAAAGAAGAATAACCAGTTCCGAAATCGTCAAGAGATATACAAACTCCCAAATTTTTCAAGTGTTGCAAAGTCGCGATCGCACTTTCGGCATCCTCCACCATCAAACTTTCTGTCAGCTCTAATTCCAAACTGTTCGCTTCCAAACCAGTTTCTGCTAAAATTTGGGCAACTCTGCTGCTGAGATCCGGTTGGCGAAATTGGCGCGCCGACAGATTTACCGCTATTCGGAGCGGAAAACCAGCATTTTGCCAAACTTGCATTTGTCTGCAAGCTGTCTGCAACACCCACTCGCCTAACGGTACAATGAAGCCAGTTTCTTCGGCCGCCGGAATAAATTCTGCGGGCGAAATTAGCCCTTTTTCTGGATGCAGCCAGCGCACTAAAGCTTCTGCACTTATAATTTTACCTGTCTGGACATTGACTTGCGGCTGATAGTAAACTTGGAATTCTTCTCGTTCCAGTGCGTTGCACAAACGGGTTTTTATCGGCTCTAATTTGTCGGCAGTATTTTGGATAAATTCGCTGCCTTCCCCTCGCAAAGTATTGTACTGTTCGGCGACAGCTTCTTGTTTTTTCAAGCGGCTCGATATCGCGCCCACAAGTTCAGCTTTACTAAAGGGTTTAGTCAGGTAATCATCTGCTCCCAATTCCATACCTTGCCGCATTTCAGAGCGCTCGGCTTTACCGGTGAGAAAAACAAAAGGTACTGTAGCAGTAACAGGATTAGATCGCAAGGCCACCAGCACCCCATACCCGTCAAGTTCTGGCATCATCACGTCGCAAATAATCACGTCGGGAACATTTGACACCGCCGCATATAAACCTTGTGCTCCATTTTCTGCACCCGTCACGTCGAAACCTTCAGCTTTGAGGAGTTTGAGAATATTCTCGCGAATTAGTTGCTCGTCCTCAATCACTAGAATTTTTTTCATACGTCATTCCCTGAAAGCGGTATAATTGATAGGCGTTACTGAACGCCATAAGCGTCCCAATAACTGAGAACGCACAGCTCGATCGGCCCAACAGCGGAATATTTTCCGACACAAATAGCAAACACCTGAAAAACGCTAATTTTTCAAGCACAACTAGATTAATGTTTCTCTGCTTACTCGGTGCCGTCCGTATTATTACGAGGTTAATTAATAATCTCTAAATTAATTCTAGGCGATGGACAGTTAGCAGCGCCTTAAATAACTGCTAAACTAATTGTGCCGCCTGAACGATTGTCTGCAAACAATCTCAGCCTATTTATACCAGTTGTCAAAAATAATGCAACTGCAAGCAACTTCCAAACCCTTGCGGAGTCAGTCTTTCCCCATTCTTCAACGTAAAATCTAAACTTTTAAATCTCAAATGGTATTACCTACTGGATTTCCTGAACCCGCACAGATTGGAGTCATAGAAGTTAAGCAATATCCTCACTACCGCGCTGTCACCTACACCCACGCGGGCGATTTGCGACAAGCAACTGGCATCGCCTTCAATCCCTTATTTCAACACATCAGCAACAACCAAATTGCGATGACAACGCCAGTAGAAGCGCGCTACACCGAAACTTCCGGGGAAATCGATGCGGTTCCCGAAGCAAAAGTTTCGTTCCTCTATCCCGCACCAAATATCGCCCCCAGCAGCGTTAACTCCGCTGTAGAAGTTACAGATACTTCGCCGATGACGGTTGTCAGCATCGGCGTGCGCGGGGCCTACACTTGGGAAAGCTACGAAAATAACCTCCAGAAACTCAAAGATTGGCTTCAAGAACATCCCGAATACGAAATAGTCGGGGCGCCGCGCCGCTTTTTTTACAATTCCCCGATGACGCCGGAAGCAACTAAAATCAGCGAGGTACAAATTCCCATCAAGTGCCGCTGACGTGAACAACTAATTCGCGAATGTGACCCCGCTGGCGGTGTTCCCACAGGTAAATTCCCTGCCAAGTTCCTAACAGCAACCTGCCGCGATCGATCGGGATTTGTTCGGAAGTATGAGTCAGCGCAGTGCGAATGTGTGCCGGCATATCGTCTGGGCCTTCCGCATCGTGAATGTAGCGATCGCCCTCCGGTACCAGTTTAGCCAAAAAGTTAGCCAAATCCTTAAGTACATCTGGGTCAGCATTCTCTTGAATCACCAAACTAGCAGAAGTATGGCGCAAAAATAAGCTACAAAGTCCCGTCTTAATACCTGAAGTCGCCACCGCCTCTTCTATCTTAGGAGTGATTTTGCACAGAGATTTCCCTGTAGTTTGAATCTTGAGTATCTGTTGATAGTGATTCATTCGATTTTAGATTTGAGATTTTGGATGAGACTGAGGCAAAAGTCTTCAGTCGGCGGAGGTAGACTTTGTTTGTGTAAGATCGATTTCTAATCGCACTTATGAAAAATAGTCTACAACAGCTTGGGCGATCGCCTCCGTACCATTTTTATCCAATTTATCCGACAAACGGGGCGGATGCAGCGGTTGTCGCAAAAACTCCCAATCCCCCTCAAAAAACTCCGCCGCCGTCACAATTTGATGTTCGGCATAATTTTGAAGCCATTCCAGCAATACGGGAGATTCGGCAAAGCCTTCTCTCATTATAGAAATAATAGGTATTTCCAAGCGCAAAGCTTCCGCAAAAGTGCTGTATCCCGGTTTAGAAAGTAAGCGCCCGCAGACAGGCATAATATCAACCGGACGCGGTAAACTCGGGAGAGATTTTGTAAACTCCTGATTTGTGGCTTTAATCAAATTCGGCAAATCGGGACATCCAGCATCAAAACTGATAAATTGCCAGTCGCTAAATAGCTGTAAATTTTGATAAGGAATGTCCTCTACACCCAGTCCGCCGAAAGTCAGCAATACAGTTTTTTCCAGCGGTGTTTCTATTCCGAATACTTCCCGAACTTGCTCGTTACTGTAGCGAGGATTGCCGCCAGTTAAGCCAACATCTTGAATATTTGGGAAAGCTGGCATCGGTTCGTGTAAAGGAAGACGAAAAAGCCGATCGCACATTCCGAAACATTCAGCAATCCAATCGGCCATTTCTGCAAACTCCCCGCCCCAATCTCTATAGATAAAATCCCACCCGAAATTGGCCATCATCCAGCAAGGAACCCCAGCCGATGCCGCAATTCGCGTTGCCAAAGGAGGAATGTCGGCCAGCACCAAACCCACCCGATTTTGCTTGATAAAATTAACTTCGCTTGCAATTAGCGAATTTTGCTTTTTCCGAATTTCCCGCAATTTTTCCAGTGTCGCGTCTTTATCCATATTCAAACTGTCAGCTTGCACGACTCCGACATCAAAAGCGCGGGGACGGTGGATAAAGTCGCCGCCAATGTAAGAGTCTAGCAGCCAGCGAGGTGCTGTTGTTGTGATAATTAGTAAAATATCTGGATTTAACTCTTGAATTTTTGCAGCTACGGAGGAGACTGGGACAGCGTGGCCGAATCCATGATTCGTGATGGCAATATATAATGTTGGTCGAGACATTGATAATTAGTAATGGGGAATTGGGCATCGGGCATCGGGCATCGGGCATCGGGCATCGGGAATTGGAGGTAGAGACGGGAAGCCAACAAGGCGAAGCTTCAAGCGACGCACAACGAACAATGACACAATTAATAAGGAATGACTAATGACTAAGCGGTTGTGTATTTAACTTGTATAGCCATCCTAAATCATTTGTGAATTTCTTACTCCCTCCCCTTGATAAGGGGAGGGTTGGGGTGGGGTCAAAAATTTACGACTGCAGCAAGGATTGCTATATATTCCTGGCGTTGCTCTGAGCAACTGCCCAGAAGAGTTTTATTATTATTATTGACTATAATAAAATTATTTTTTAATTCTGAACGTCACTCCTCTCTTTATGAATAAATTAAAACTAAAATTTTTCCTCCTAACTTAATTATAATTGTATAGGTATCGAATATGCCAGAACCCATCAATCGGACGCGCCCTCAGACCATACAGGCAATTGATTAATCTTGTCCAGGGTTATATCTACATACTTTTTACCGTCCGCCGCTTGATTTTCCCCAAAATATCCATCATCGCCGTCGTGCTTGTGAGGGCCACTCAAAGCTTCTGCATAGCGGCCTTGCAAACGAGCTTGATTGAAAGGAGAAGTCGCGTACCAGTACCAGCGACTCGGAAAAACTATGCCGCCAATATCCTCAATTGAATCGCGAGTGCCGCGAAAGTGGAAAATGCGATCGGCCTCTGCAAAACCATTTTGTCCCGAAAACACGCCCCCAACCGAAACAACCGTAATTTCTGCCTTCAGCCATTCTTTAAGATAGCGAGTAGCACCCAAAGCAACTTGTGCGCCGCCGCTAGTGCCAATTAAAATAACTTTCAAAGGTTGTTGAGAATTAACTGAAATGGGAGATTGAGCATTCATGCGCTCGATAATTGCATTAGCCATTCCCTGATTGTATGCAAAGCCGTAGCGATAATCTAGAGAAATTGCAAACCTCCAGAGATTGCGAATTTTGATGAATATATCCCCCGCAATCGGCCCGCTTTTTGCCTGTTCTGCAAACCGCCAAAAAGGAGCTAGCCACCGCTCTCCTCCTAAACTTTTGTTAGACGCTGAATAAGGAAAAACATCGCCCACTGCTACGCACTGCGGGTGACTTTTAACTAAACGCTTGAGAAACAACTCTTCACCAGGGGTTAATTCGTCCCCCGAAAAATCCCCAACTCCCGGTAAAAAGATGATATAACAATTGAGCTGCGAAGACTTGCGGGCTTCTAGATTGCCCTTGTTTGAGGGCAATATCTCCGGCGGATTTTTCTTGAGACCCAAAGTTTCGGCACTTTGATTCAGCCACCATATAACAGTTCCCACCGGCGAAAGAATGCCCCAAATTATCAGGATTACACCTGCGATGAGCAACAAATTTAAACTTCCCCCGCGCAGCCATGCAAGTATCCGTAAAATCAATCTTAGCATTTAATAAAATCTGGTAGAATGCCAATTAATTACTTAATTACGTAGAAATAGTTCGGTGATTCTGCTGTATTAGAGCTTATTTTGTAAAAATTGTCAACTATCTTGAGGAGCAGGAGTTCAACGTGAAGGGAGAAGATTCAATTGCAGGTTTGGGGGCAACGCTTTGGAACGCACTTTCTTTGAACGGCAATTTTTACGAAAAAACTCCCTACACTGGCAGAACTAAGCGAATAGCTTTAACAATTGTAATGTTAGCTGCGCTGTCCCGCGTGTTGGGCAGTGCTGTCATCTTGTTAATCAACCGAACTGAGCTATCAGTAATATTTCTAGGACTTTTCATAGAGGGTTTGGCAGTCGCGGGGGGTTATTATTTTTGGACTTTCACTATCTTTAAAATCGGGGAGTGGCTGAAGCCGGGGCACGTAAATTATGGCGAGTTGTTGGTTCCGATCGGGTTTGCTTACGCCCCCCAGGTGCTGAATTTTTTAACGCTAATTCCCTTGCTGGGAGAAGGAATAGAGCGGATATTAGCTGTCTGGAGTTTGCTAGCTGTAATTGTGGCGGTTCGCCAAGGTTTGGATATTCAAACTCGCTGGGCGGTGTTAATTTGTTTTGTGGGTTGGCCATTGATCCAAATTGCGATCGGCTTTGTGGAAGTAATTGAAGAGTTGCTTTCACGATGGCTTTAAGAGTAGCAAAGTGTAATAGTTGAAAAGGCAAACGCTCCCAAAAAGTACATTTCACAAGTTTTCCTGATTTCTCCGGCAAGTATGTGAGCCAGAGGTGCAGATAGAGGTATGGTGCGTGACTATTGAGGCATTGTGCACGCTCGCATCTCGTTTTTGGAGGGTTCGCGGAAAGCTCGCTATCTTACAGCGTATTCCAGGTTTATGAAGTACATTGGGCAGCCGTTAGAACCAGCGAAATACCCTTTTCCGTTGTCGGTTTAGATCGCCCTACTATCCACGGCGATTTACCCGCGATCGCGAAAAGTTATAATCATGTGATCATTGACGGGCCGCCCAGAGTCTCAGACCTAGCTCGTTCTGCGATCATGGCCTCCAATCTGGTACTCATCCCCGTTCAACCTTCTGCCTACGATGTTTGGGCAACAGAGAAAGTTATTAGCCTGATCCAAGAAGCTTCTGTCTATAAAAATTGGCTGAAGTCAGTATTTTTAATTAATCGTAAAATAGTCAATACATCCATTGCTAAGGATGTAGTAGAAGCCCTTTCTGGCTATAAAATTCCCGTTTTAAAATCAGCCATTTGTCAGCGAGTTGCCTTTGCAGAATCCGCAGGCATTGGCTGTACTGTATTGGAAACAGAGCCTAAAGGACTAGCTGCCACTGAAATCAAATTGCTAGTAGAAGAATTGCTCAATTTAGAGCTTTAATAATAAGCCCTATCCAGAAATTAGAGGGGGACTCCAACATCCTAAAACTTTGAATTGATTGTAGGCTTAAATAATTATTTTCAATAAATAAATTAATACAAAAAGCTGAAGTTACATCACCTCAGCTTTCACATAAACTAGATTTTTAAGCCACTTAACAGCTTAACCTTTAGTTAATGACTATCTCAGGATTGGCACAAAAGTCAAATTTCACCGCCTCTGACATAGTGCCGTCCACAAACCCTACTTTTAACCACTGGCTGCAATCTTCGCCAGCGACATTACCCCAAATTAACTCTCCGTCACCATGAGGAGGAATGTTACTTTCGATATGAAAGGGCACCCAACTCTCCCCGTCTTGAGCTACCAACACTTTGCTAATAGCTACGTCTGTGTTATTTTCAATTGTAAATTTGTAGTCCTCTGCTTTAGTTGGGTTAGCGAGAATAGACCCTAAGCTCAGAGTTGCACCTGCGATCGCAACTGCCACCTTTAAAAATATTGGAGTAGTCATAATCTGTTTTTCCATTGTATTGAGATGATTGGTCGTAACTTCTAGGATTTTAAACTCTAGCCTAACACAAAAATTTCCTGAATGCAATCGTTTGATTTTTCAATTTATTGAAATTTGGTCAGTATATTATTTCCTGTGACAAAAACAGGTTTCTTTATAGAAACCTGCGTGGATGGGTTGCAATCGCTTAGCAATTTCTCTTAAAGCGACAATGATGCCCCCATCTTAATAGTGGTTTTCGTTTACTCGGTGTATTCGTAAGTGCCGCCATCGCAAACCTCGACGTTAGTCTGTATTAATTCTCCGCGACCAACCCTTCCGTCATCACTGGGACCGAGCACACCTAGAAAGTCGTAGCGACAGTCTTCGTGAGCATTCCCGATCGTAATGGTCGCCGATTCTCCGGGCGCGAGTACATCTCTTCCCAAAATATCGTCCGCCCATTCCCGTTCAGAAGGATAGCCAGCATAAAACTCTAGTAGATTGCGGCTGGTTCTGTTAATAAGAGTAAAGGAAATAGATTCAGCTAGGGCACTCTGGATACTAAATGAAATGATTGGAAGCGATAGGGCTGCTGCTAGGATGCCGCGATGGAAAGATTTTACCAACATTATGCACTTGTTCCTTGAAAGTTAATATTTTTAGTGTGTTAATCTTTATTATAGTATATAACTTTTACTAAGGATGTGAACTTTTATAAAGTTACAATCCAAAATTCTCAAAGTTTTTTGGGGCAAAAATTTCAGTTTTTCGGTTGTTTACTTTATTTATGCCGGATTACTTACATCAACATTTGATTTACGAAATTTTTTAAGGGAGTCGGGAGGTAAACGCAGTGGCAGATATCCGCAATCTCATAAGCCAACTGGCTGCACAGGAAACACACTTGTGCGACACTAAGTTTCTCGCGCCTTGTACGCGCGGGGGGCGGGTGCGGACAAGGGTAGCTGGAATGGTTTGTACTTTCAAACCAAAGCCCCGAAACTTTGAAGGTTGGGGTATTTTTCAGCCAGTTAATGAAAAGATTGCTGAGGTGGTGGAAGAACCAACTTTGCCACAACTGACAGAGTATTTGCAACTGCTGGTGCCAATTCGCTTGCAATTGGTTGGCGCTTTGCAGGGTCAAACTTGGTTGGCTTATCCTGTTAATGAATCCGATGCTAAACAGCGCTTTGGTGTTGCTAAACCTCTACCTGTGCATTTAGTAAATGACGGCGCTAGTTTTGAGCCAATTATTGCTAGGTGGGATGGTCAATCTTGGTGGTTTGAGGATATCGATCGCCGTGCCGATCCGCTGCCATCTGAGGAATTGAGAAAAGGTTTAAACAAGGTGATTTCTCCTCAAGAAATCCGCTTTAAGGGGATGACACCAAAGATGCGTACTGTCTACGAGTTGGTGGCACAGCAGACGGAGGAGTTTAGTGAAAAGTTTCAGCAAAGGCGGGATGAAAATCGCTTGCGGGAGGCGTTACAAATGGGTGGCGGCGAGTTGCGGGAGTTTCGCGATCGCGATGATTATTGGCTGATCGAGTGGACGGCGGGAAATGGCGATCGCCATACGAGTGCGATCGCCAAAAATGACCTCACAGTTGTCAGCGCTGGCATCTGTCTTAGCGGACTAGACAGAAACTTTGATTTACAATCATTAGTGGGAGTAATTGAAGCTAGATAAGTCAGGATTTAGCCATTAGCAATTAGCCATTATGTCTATCTTTTTTCACGAGCAACTTTACCGCACTCCCGCAACTATGGCGCAGTTGAAAAAGTTGCCCGTAACCGTATGCGGCGCTGGCGCTTTGGGTGCGAATGTTACGGAAAATTTGGCGCGTTCTGGGTTTGAAAATTTAAAGGTTATCGAGCGCGATCGCATTGAGGAGCACAACTTATCCACTCAACCTTATTATCGCTCAGATGTCGGCGCATTCAAAGCAAAAATTCTCGCTAATAACCTGTACCGTGCTTTGGGGGTTAAAGTTGATGCACAGTCAAAAGAACTAACAGCGACGAATGCAGCTCAACTACTTGCCAACAGCGGACTAATAGTAGATACTTTTGATAATAGCGTAGGGCGGCAAGCGGTGAAAGATTGGTGTGCTAGCACATCAATACCCTGTCTCCACGTTGGTTTAGCTGCTGATTATGCGGAGGTAATTTGGAATCAGCACTATCGCGTTCCTTCACCTGCAAATGATGACATTTGCGATTATCCGCTAGCGAGAAACTTGGTGATGCTAACAGTAGCTGTTGCTTGTGAAGTTATTATTAATTTTGCCGCCGCTAAACAGCAGCAGAGTTTTACGGTAACGTTGGGCGACTTTGCAATTAAGCCGCTTATACTGTAAACTATGAAGTTAGTTACCTAATGTATTAACTGGCGATTTGCATTTTTTGCAAACTGAGGTTAATCGTCAAGCCAAATGTGCGATCGGCAGAGGATACTTGACAAACGGCGACTACAGACCGCACGCTAGTTAAAGGTTTGGCTGCCAGTCCCGGCGTTTGGCCTCCAGCACGGATGCGATCGCCACCCTCGGTAATTTGCTCCGCCGCCTTCGCCTGCTCAACCCTATAAGTTTTCCGGCGTTGCTGAACTATGGTATGATGAAGTTGTCCTCTGAGCGTCAAAAATAACACATATTTAAAAAAAAAATATTATGCAATGCCCTGAATGCAATTCAACTCATATCAATAAGAATGGTCACACAAAAGGCAAACAAAATTATATTTGTGTCCAAGGCAAAAGACAATTTATAGATGATTATAAACTTCACAGAGGATATCCAGAAGAAGTTAAACGTGAATGTCTAAAAATGTATGTTAATGGCATGGTTTTCGAGCAATTGAAAGAGTCAAGAATGTACATCATACTACAATCATTAATTGGGTAAAATAAGCCGAAAAACTCTTGCCAAATTTTTACGAACCAGAAACAAATCCCGAAGTGGGAGAATTAGATGAATTACAAACATTTGTGGGTTCAAAAAAAAACAAAACCTGGCGAGCGACGGCGGTAGACCATTTTAAGCCAGGTATTTTAGGATGGGTTTTAGGTGACCATAGCGCCAAAAGTTTTGACCCACTATGGGATCTTGTTAGTAAATGGAAATGCTACTTTTATGTAACAGATGGCTGGAAAGTTTACCCAAATTTTATTCCAGAAGGAGACCAGATTATCAGCAAAACCTATATGACTTGCAGTTGAAGGTAAAAATACAAGACTTAGACATTATTTGGCTCGGCTTACAAGAAAAACTCTTTGTTATTCTAAGTGTGAAAAAATGCTAGGATATTCAATTAAATTACTAATTCATTATCTAAAATTTGGAGATGTTCCAATTCCCCATCAAAATCCTGGAAATCATTTTCGACTCCCCTCCCGTATTTTTGCTCGTATCATACCCTAATTCAGCAACGCCCGGTTTTGTTGGACGCTATCCCCGTTGAATCAGGAAGCCAGCGCTGTACCGCCTAATCGGTCAGCGTCTGGTAGTTCACATAGCGTTCCTACATTAAGTGGTGAAAATCTAGAAACCGGTTTCTCAAAGAAACAGGTTTTTTGGCAATTATTAGGTTTGGCAAATCAGTGAGAACCGCTACATTATCTATCAGTGCGGGAACATTGGTGACAAGTTAAGACTTAATTGCATTTATCAATCAGTAATATTACTCAAAAAACTGCTTGTTTAGGAGTGGAAAATTCACGATTTGAGAGAAAGTAGGTATAAATATCATGGGAGCCATGATTCCTCGACCGCCCAAATCTCAGTTTTATGCCCAAAATCCGAGTAAATGTTGAGCATAATTGCTGATTGACAAATGCTTTCTTAGCTTAACCTGTTACCAATGGTGCGGGAACAATAATAGTTGTTTGACTGGGAGCATCCCCTACATTGTAAAAGAGCGAGATGTCGTTGTTTTGTAGGGTGCGTTGCCACAATCGCTCCATGCTGTGACTCTCGCGTCCCGACTTGTCGGAAGCACCCTACAGCTACAAAAACGGGATGCTCCCTTCTTCACTTGCTCGATCTATTTACAGTCCCGCACCCTACATTTGCTATATCGAGTTATGGTGCGTGACGATTGAAACCTTGTGGATCTGCTCGAATTTATTCGCAGTCACGCACCCTACATTTGCTTTAAAACAGGATAAAATTGTCATGATTAAAAAGGCCAAAAACACAAAAAAACTGCCGGCTAAACTCCGGGTAATTTCTCCGGCAAGTATGCAAATAATAGCAATTGAAAAACACTGCCAATTTTACCATTGCGAGCCGGAGATCCCAGAAGTCCCTTAACCTGTTAAAATAAAATTGCTTAAAGTGCAAATACTCTGTGTCGCAGCGCGTCATTGCCCACAAAAGCATTCGCCGGTCGCGATCGAAGCAGTTTCGCTTGCTTTCTTTGAGAGGATGCTTGACAGGATGCCCGTGCGAAAGTAGATTGAGGCACAGCAGATAGCATGATTTTTGACGGCAACCACACCCCTACTATTCGGCTCTCCCCACTGTCCCTCCTCCCTTAGCAAGATACATTGTTAGAGAACGAAATACACAAAAATTTACATCTATAATTTGTGTAGTGTTCCAAATCGCTCCTCACCAGCAGCGATACAGCCCTCGCCAAGACAGTAGGATAGAAAAAATATGTTTGAACGCTTTACAGAACAAGCCATTAAAGCAATCATGCTAGCCCAAGAGGAAGCGCGGCGCCTCGGTCACAATTTTGTAGGCACCGAGCAAATTCTTCTGGGACTCGTCGGCGAAGGCACTGGCATCGCTGCAAAAGTATTACTGGATATGGGCCTCAACTTGAAAGAGGCACGCAATGAAATCGAAAATATCATCGGTAGAGGTTCTGGGTTCCTCCCGCCGGAAATTCCTTTTACGCCCCGCGTCAAGCGGATTTTTGAGACGGCGCTTAACGAAGCGCGGCAGTTAGGGCACAATTACATCGGCACTGAGCATATCCTGCTGGGGCTGATTCAGGACGATGAAGGGGTGGCGGCGAAGGTGCTGCAAAACTTGGGGATCGATCGCCAGAGAGTCCGCACACAGGTAATTCGTGCCGTGGGAGAAGTCGCAGCGGTACCCGGAGGTAGGGGAGATAGCGGCGATCGCAAAACCCCGACTTTAGAAGAATTCGGCACAAACTTGACCAAGTTAGCCGCAGCCGGCAAACTCGACCCCGTAGTGGGCCGCGAAAATGAAATCGAGCGCGTGATCCAAGTGCTCGGTCGCCGCACGAAGAACAATCCTGTGTTAGTAGGCGAACCGGGAGTAGGCAAAACAGCCCTCGCCGAAGGCCTAGCCCAGCGGATTGTTAATAGAAACGTCCCGGAAATTTTAGAAGACAAACAAGTAATCAGCCTCGATATGGGTTCGCTGATTGCTGGTACAAAGTTCCGCGGCGAATTTGAGGAACGGCTAACGAAAATCATGGCCGAAATTCGCGCTGCCGGCAACATCATTCTGGTAATTGATGAAATTCACACCTTAGTCGGTGCAGGCGCAATTCAAGGCAGCATGGACGCCTCCAATATGCTCAAACCCGCCCTTGCTAGAGGCGAATTGCAGTGTGTCGGCGCCACTACCTTGGAGGAATATCGCAAGCACATCGAGCGCGACGCTGCCTTAGAACGCCGCTTCCAACCGATCAAAGTCGGTGAACCGAGCGTGGCTGAAACAATAGAAATATTGTACGGGTTGCGATCGGCTTACGAACAGCATCACAGACTGACAATTTCCGACGCAGCTTTAGAAGCAGCGGCTACACTGTCAGACAGGTACATTAACGATCGGTTTTTGCCAGACAAGGCGATCGACTTAATTGACGAAGCAGGTTCCCGCGTCCGCGTGATGAATTCACAAACCCCGCCCGAAGTTAAAGAACTCAAAAAGCAACTGCCTGCAGTAACAAAAGAAAAAGATGCAGCAGTGCGCGAGCAAGACTTCGACAAAGCTGGAAAATTGCGCGATCGCGAATTAGAAATTGAAGCCGAAATCGCCGAAGCTACGATCAATAAAAGTCAGCTCAAAACTTCTCCCATCGTCACCGAAGAAGACATCGCCCACATCGTGGCTAATTGGACGGGAGTACCAGTCAGCAAGCTGACAGAATCCGAATCGGAATTGCTGCTGCACATGGAAGACACCCTGCACCAGCGCTTGATCGGTCAAGAAGAAGCTGTCAGCGCAGTTTCTCGGGCTATCCGTCGCGCACGGGTAGGCTTGAAAAATCCCAATCGCCCGATCGCCAGTTTCATCTTTTCCGGCCCCACAGGCGTCGGCAAAACGGAACTTACAAAAGCATTGGCAACTTATTTCTTCGGTTCCGAAGAAGCCATGATTCGGTTAGATATGTCCGAATTCATGGAACGCCACACGGTTTCTAAACTCATCGGTTCGCCTCCCGGTTACGTCGGCTACGACGAAGGTGGCCAACTAACAGAAGCAGTCCGGCGCCGTCCTTACACGGTCATCTTGTTCGACGAAATCGAAAAAGCTCACCCGGATGTCTTCAACATGATGCTGCAAATCTTGGAAGACGGCCGCTTGACGGATGCTAAAGGTCGGACAGTTGACTTTAAGAATACACTGCTGATCATGACCTCCAACATCGGTTCGCGAGTGATTGAAAAAGGTGGCGGCGGTCTCGGTTTCGAGTTTGCTGAAAGTGCCGCAGACGGTCAGTACAACCGCGTTCGCAGCTTGGTAAACGAAGAACTGAAACAGGTTTTCCGTCCCGAATTTATCAACCGCTTGGATGAGATTATCGTCTTCCGCCAGTTGAACAGGGAAGAAGTCAAGCAGATTGCGGACATCATGTTGCAGCAAGTCTTCAGCCGCTTAACCGAACAGGGTATTACTTTGTCGGTGACGGACCGGTTCAAGGACTTGTTAGTTACAGAAGGCTACAATCCCAGCTACGGTGCTCGACCTTTGCGCCGCGCAATCATGCGGTTGTTGGAAGATGTACTGGCTGAGGAAATGCTCTCTGGGAAGCTGAAAGACGGCCAAAAGGCGATCGTTGATGTGGATGAAAACGGTCAGGTTAAGGTAGTGCCCGATGGTCCATCTGAGCCTAAATTGCCAGAATTCGCATTGAGCCATTAATGGGCTCTACAGACGGATAAATACTGTTGATGAAAAACCCGGTTTCTCTGAGAAACCGGGTTTTTCATTAAATACCAGTAAAAAAAAGCAACTTATCGATGAATCTAATCCCAGGATTGCAATTGCTCAACCCAATGCTGCACAAAAGCAGAAATGCGATCGCGCCGAGTTTCAAAAGTAGCCGCAATCCAGATAAATACAATCCCAAAAGCCAAACCAATAGCCCATTTAATCAGCGGATAATCGAATATCAGAACCACCAACTGATAGAAAACATTGATTAAAAATACAGCCGTTCCCACAAACAAAAACGCCCGAACTCGCAGTGCCAAACCCGCTGCAATCGCCACTAAACTAAAAGCTGCCGCAACTAAACCGTGGCTTTGCTGAGTCAAAAGAGGTATCCCGCAAATCAGCGCAGTTGCGAGCATTCGCAGAGTGTGGCGCAGCGGTTTTTGTGCTGGTAATTTGAGAGCGCGATCGAACTGAGCAACGTAAAGGAAAGAAAGCCCTAAAGGAGTAAAAACCCACTGCGGCTGAGTCAATCCCATTTGTCCAAACCACCTGAGCAATATCCAGTCAATTATCGCCACACTCACATAGGTAAAACGGACTTCCTGCCTTTCCCAAGCCAGGAAAACATAGAAGGCGCCAGCTATCAGCAAGCTAATCGGATAAAACTTAGCCGGACTTTCCAAAATAGTAACTATTGGAATCAGCGAAGCAATTACCTGCCAAGGTTTTTTTGACCAACCCCAGTTGTCCCAAGGCAAAATGTAAATGAAATAGGCTAATAGAGAAGCGAAGGCAACTTTCCAAGGCCCCAGCGGGCCGGAAATATACTTAACTAAAGGTGTATTGATCCAGTAAAGCCGGATGCCAAAGGCTTCTAGCCAGCCCAAGTAAATCCAAATTTCTGCCCATTGGCGATCGAGATTATTTCGCCCTTGCAAGAAAGCATATTGAACTAATAAAGCACCAGTGACTAATCCTAAACTTAAGCCAGATTTAATATCATAGGCAGAAGCCCAAATCAGGAGCAAACTGCTCAGAAGCCAGTGCAGGTGAGCAAAGATTTTTAGTTCAGCATTGGTTAAATGTAAATAATTACTGAGCCAAGGAGATAAAATTCGATAGATATATGTTAAAGTTGTGCCGAGAGTGGCCAGGACAATTAAGCCATCGCCAAAAGCTCCTCCTGGTGTTTGAAAAAGTTGATAGAGTAGCGATTCGTAAGCAGCAACGGACACGCCAATTAATCCTAAATAAACCAAAGGTTTGAATTCTGGCTCCCGCCTACCAATACCGATCGCAATTAAAGACGCCCCCAACACACTTAAACCAGTCCAATTCGTCAAAGTGTGCGATCGGAAAGTTAAACCCAATACCCCGTAAACCAAAGGTATAAAATGAATGCTAGGTAAAATTGTGGGATCGCGGTGGCGGCGCCGCCACACATCGCCCAATAATTGCGTAGACAACCCGAGAGCGATATTAGCAACTGCCAAATTAATCGTAGTGCGATCGACAAAACTTAAACCCACTGCTGTCAATAACTCCAAACTCCAAGCCACAGCATAAATTGCCAGAGGGGAAAGTTGGCGTAAATTTCGGAAAATAATCGCAGCCATTATCACCAAAATAGCAGCCAAAACTTCAGCAGAGGGCGGGAAACTCAAGGTACTGTCTGCGTAGAGTTCATAGGAATAAAAAGTAATAGTTGTTAACAGTAAGCCTGCCAGTAAGATTGCCCACCCATCTAAAGCTCGATCGTAAATTTCAGCTAATTGAGAAGGCTCAGGTAAATCCCTGGAAAAACGAACAATCATGCTGCGAAGCAACCACACACACAAAACAGCGATCGCCCCAGCAATTGCCCAATCCCAACCCGACACAAAACCTAATTCATAAATCACCGCAGCTACGAAACTCAAGCCAAATCCCACTCCAATTGCAGCCGCTGGCAGCTCAACTAAATAGTAAGTATTGACTAACATCAACACCAATGCCAAGCCCAAACCAATTAATCGATATCCCGGAAAAATAAAAATTAGAACTTGTGCAAGTATTAAAGCGATCGCACTAAAGGTACTGGCAACTTGTTTGTGAGGAACCTCAGTATATTTAGCAACAGCAGTCAAAGCCAAAGGAGTCGCCAGCCAGAGCAAACTCCACTGAGGGCGATGAGTGGCAGTACCCGCACTCAAATAATTTTGCAACAAGATAAAGCTGAATCCTGCTATTGCTAAGCCTAGATACCATGAACTTTGGAACCATGCAGGATGCCAGCGGAAAAACGCAGAACTTTCTCGGGCATTGGCCGCTTTCATCCAGACAAAAAATCCCCATTCAGCAGCCATGAAAATTAATAAAATTGCCGTCCAAATATTGGGTGTCTGGTTCGGGAAAACTAAGTCAATTGCCGAACCGATCGCGCCTAAACCCATAATATGAGTTAGGAGAACCAAAATTGCCGGCTTTCCCTCGTGTTCAACAGCAGAAGCCGGGATCGAAACTCGGCGGGAATTCTCGGCAATTACGTATTTCCAAGCGATCCAACCTAAAGTTAAAGTAGATACCAATAAATTGAGCGATCGCCAAAACGGATTAACAAAACTAATAACAGTTAAAACACTCCCCAAACCGAGAGCAAGGTTTTCGCCAAAACTGGCAAGTTTAAACTTTCGCTTGCGGTAGAGCCACTCGGCGGCACTTACTATTAAAATTAAATAAGGCAACAGCAGAACACCCCAAAAAGCCCAAGGAGTTTCCTGAGAGTTTGTAAGCTGAGTTAAAAATGCTACAACTTGTGTTTTAATCCCTAAAGGAAGCACTCGCCAAAACAGCCAAATACTCTGAAGTCCCACCGCCTCAAGCATTACCAAATCAAACTCTTGCCAAAACCGCACTAAACGGTTGTAAAAAAACCAAACAGCCAATCCGCTAACTGCGATCGCCTCTAGCGGAATTTGGCGAAAACAAACCAGCCATCCCAAACCCCACAAACCCCCTCCCGCTAATTGCCAGTTAAAAAAGTTGCTGGGATTTGGCTGACCGGATATATTGTTTTTAATAGTTCCAGATTGCCGGGGTTGCTGCCAATCTAGCCATGCTAAAAGCACGCCACAAATCGCCAAAGCTAAACCCATTTCAGCGATATTTACATCCTTGACAAATATCGCCCGACCCAGTAAAATTCCTAACGAATAAGCTACTAAAGCCGCTTTTTTGTAAGTCAGAAAATCTCGGCTCAAACTGAAAGCAGCGGCGAATCTTTCAGTATTTTCTCCGCGTTTGATAGATTGCAATCGTTGTTGCTGAACTTGATAAACTCTAGCAGCAGCAGTTCCCACTGTACCTAAATAAACCGCAGCCAGGGAAAAGCCGGCCAATGCCCACCCCCAGTGCAAATAACTCAATCCCAAGTGATTTAAGGCGATCGAGCGAGTGATGTTTTTTCCTGAAAAGCTTTGATATTGATCTTTTATAATCCGGGCTGTTATCCAAGTCAAAATAAGTGCCGCTGCGATTGCTACCGCCCAATCCCAAGGATACCGCCACAATCCAAAAGTATCCATTGCCCAAAAATTGATCGGCACTAGCAACAGTGTCACTTCTTGCAAAGTTTGAGCAGTCAAGTGCAAATTATGCTGTCTGTTTGCCCAACTGCTAATCGCCCAAAAAGTTAAAGTATAAGCTAACAAAACTCCATATTGTCCGGCGGCAGGAAATCTTTCCCACTGACTGGCAGCTAAGACTCCAGAGGAGACAACTACCATGAACACTCCTAAAAACAACAGCCACACCACGCTAATTTCTGCCATTAGCGACTGCAAAATTTGACCGATAAAATTAGGGGTTTGAGTAGTTTCTGTGGGCCTAGCAACCCTTTCTCTGCTGTTAGGTACTGCTTTTTGCGTTGATAAGGCAGGTACTTTTGGCTCCGCAATAGGAGCTCGCGGGTTCTCAATTTCAGAAAGGTCTACAGCGAGATCTCTGAGTGGGCAGACTAAATACTGTCGGCACAATTCCTCAACCTCAGCGGGCGAAAGTAAACCTAGCCCCAGCCACGCATCTAAACCTGTCAACAACTCAGGATGCGATGCTAAGACGCTCAATTCAATTTTGCTCGATCGATCTTTGGGAGACGACATTGGCTTAAACTTGTACTAAGTACCTTCAAGCTATAGCCTAGATTAATGTCGAGCGAACATAGCAACATTCCGCCATTGAAATTGGCACAATAAGTATTTATGACTAAATATCTGTTGCAGCCAGTGTCAACCGATAAAAAAATCCCGCTGATGGGCCTAAACCAGCGTACATCAGCGGTGAAAAACTTCAAATTAGGGCACCGTAGCGGTGTCCTTACCGATCGACATATTGCAGCAAAGTGTCTACACTAGCATTGTGGTCTATGAAAGAAAACAAATGTTTGAAGAGGAGTTTTCCATCTGCACCCAAAACAAACTGAGCAGGCAAAGGAGCACCTAAAGCCTGACCGACTTGATAAGCCCGAAATACTTTACAGCCTGGATCAGAAAGCAGAGGCATTTTCAAGCCTAAATCTCTAACCACAATTTGGCTTTGGCGATCGTCGGTACTGGCAACCATCAGTAATTCTATATTGCGATCGGCAAATTTTTCCCAGTTTTCATTCAAAGCTTTAATGTGAGGAAAACAGAAAGGGCAATATTGCTTTTCTGTAAAAATCCGCGTAAAAGCTAGAATTACCGGTTTATCGCCCCGATAATTCGACAGCCGCACCAATTTGTCATTATTAATATCCGGCAATTCAAAATCAGGCGTCATCTGTCCCAGCTTCAGAACATTACTCGCCGGAACAGGCAATAAATTTTGGAAAAACCGCTCATTTAACAAGCCGCTAAAATTAGTAGAAGTCAGCATATTTCCTAATTGGGTAATTGCTAATAGCTAATTGTTAATTAAAAATCCGGTTAAATGAATTCCCCTGCGGGTAGGGACACGGCAGTGTCGTGTCCCTACACCTATAATGTGCTTAAACTGAAGCAAAGAATACCTTAGACTTGACCGGATCGGGAGTCATAGTCTTGTCACCGGGCTGCCAGCCGGCGGGACAAACTTCATCGGGGTGAGACTGGACGTGTTGGATAGCTTGCAGAGTACGGAGAGTTTCATCCACGTTGCGGCCGAAGGCAAGATTGTTAATAGTAGAGTGTTGGATGATGCCTTCTTTGTCGATGATGAACAGACCTCTGAGGGCAACGCCTGCTTCTGGGTCGAGGACGTTGTAGTCTGAACTAATTGTTTTTTTGAGGTCAGCAACTAAGGGATAGTTGAGGTCGCCGACACCGCCTAATTTGCGGTCTGTTTGTATCCAAGCGAGGTGAGAGAATTCGCTGTCAACGGATACGCCGAGGATTTCGGTATCGATTTTCTTGAAGTCCTCGAAGCGATCGCTAAATGCTGTAATCTCAGTCGGGCACACAAAGGTGAAGTCCAAGGGGTAGAAGAACAGGACTACATACTTTTTGCCTTTATAGTCTGACAGTTTAACTGTCTTGAATTCCTGATCCACTACGGCTGTTGCTGCGAAATCGGGTGCAGCTTGACCAACCCGGAGGCATTCACTGGTCATAGATTTTGTTTCCTGTTTTACGAACTGTTACAAATATATCATACTCATAACGACTACAAGTATCTTCTCGCTCAATCAAAAAAAATACGCTCTCAAATTTGAGAGCGCAGTTTTTTTGATTAAATAATGGCTCAGGCGGGATTTGAACCTGCGACCTTGGGCTTATGAGTCCCCTGCGCTAACCACTGCGCCACTGAGCCAAATCTACTTCACGATTTACTATCGTAGCACGGTAGGGCTAGCTATGTCTTCTTTTCAAGCAACACTATTTCTAATGACTTACAGTAAAAGTTATGAGTTTTGGTAATCATTCAAAACCCATAACTTTCGACCAGTCGTTACCGAGAAGCGCTGGACGCATCGTCGGGCAGCAAAGCCATTGGATTGATAGCACCCTGTCCGGCGGGATGAATTTCAAAGTGCAAGTGCGGCCCGGTACTGAAGCCAGTGCTGCCCATTTCTGAAATTTGTTCCCCTTGAGCAACTCTCTGACCCTTTTGCACCAAAATTCGGCTGTTGTGGGCATAGACAGTCTCAGTGCCGTCAGGATGGGTAATTTCCACCAGATACCCGTAGCCGCCGTCGTTCCACTGAGCATAGGTAACCACCCCGTCTGATGCTGCCACAATTGGCGTGCCGATCGGCCCTGCAATATCAATTCCTTTGTGCATCCGTCCCCACCGCCAACCGTAGCCAGAAGTAAGAACGCCCTTAGATGGCCAAATAAACCCGCTAGCCGACTGTTGTTTGCCGTTAGGCAGATAAGTATCAGGGTTAGAAAGCGGAGGCAGTTCCGGAGAAACCATGCGTCCCAAAGACGGGTTGCTTAGGGGGTCGTAACCCTCAGAGCCCAAAGGAGCAGTTGCTACCATAGGCTGCTGCTGAGCAGAGGTCGGCGTCAGGTTTATCGGTTGCATTTCGGCTGCGCGAGCGGGGTCTAAACGCTCTTGCTGCTGCTTCTGAACCTGCTCAGACCACGCTCTTGATGGCGGTCTGCTGATTTCATTCTGCACCGCCTCAGTATAGTCGGGGGTGTAGAGATATGGATTGACACTTGGCATATCCTCAGACGGGTTGACCGAGGGCCCGTCAGTTGGAGTCAGGGACACCGCATTGGCGCCGATCGAATTGCGCGAGGCGCGATATTCCTCTCGCAGCCTGACCACTTCTGCCCTCAAGCGTTCGGAATAAGGGTTGAGAGCTTCTGCGGTAGGGAGAGCCTCCGAATTCGACTCTGGTAAAGCGCTAGTTGGATCGGCATTTGAAGCCGGGGCGCTAGTATTTGCCACGAAGCTGATCGGCTGCGGGTATTCTCCCGTAGCTATGGCGGTAGCAGTTGCACTGGCTGGCCCAGGCAGGGCACTGGTGTCAACTGCACCTGTAAATGTTGGTTCGCCTTGAAGAGCCAGCTTCCCGGGATCGCGAATCGTTTGGGAAACTTGAGTGAGCGGAATGCTGTTAATTTGAGGAACCATCGGCGCTGAAATATTGTTCAGACCTTCCAGGTTCTCCAGGGGAGAGACAACAGGCACTGTGGGAGCGGGTGCTGCAACGCCAGCACCGGCTATTTCCGAAGTAGACGAGCTGGGGTTCAAAGATGCGGGAACCGAAGTCGCCGACCAGACAGATGTAGAGTTGGATGCAGAATAAGAGGCTGCCGCCTCCACCCCTGGATTTTTAAACCCAACTTGGGGAATTTTGAGCCGTTGATTGACATTCAGCAAGTTGGGGTTGCCGAGCTTGTTGACGGAGATCAGATCTTTGGGCGATACGCCGTGACCTTTGGCGATCGCATCTAGGGTATCTCCCGGACGCACGCTGTAGAGAGCCTCAGCCGGCGCGGCGGTACTTCCCGCAGGGGGGACTACCACAGCCGAGGGCAAACTGGGTGTTGCCAAAGACTGTTCAATTGACTCGAATGCTCGATCGGGCGATGCTGCTTGACCTCCCCCGGAATTGGGAATTACAGGTGTGGCATCGAGGTCAGGAATAGTTGTCCCAGTTGCATATCCGGGGGAGGTCAGCGTCGGTGCTGACTCGGGCAAAAATGCCGCAGGTGTAGATAAATTTGCTCCCCCCTCCGACCCGAACATAGTTCGACCCGATTCTGTGGTGCGGTTTTCCTGTTTTTTCAAACTGTCGATCGCCCCGTCTGCATTCGGGATGTCGATCGAACTTTGTTCCGGTACCGTCGTGGCCAGCGGGGTCGCTGCGGTTGATGGCAGCGCTGTCATGGCTGCACTATCCAATGGCTCGGAGCCAGTCAGATTTAACTCTTGTTCGGGATTGACCGTCGCTGCGCGATCTAGCGAAGCCGATGTGCTATAGCCGGCGTTCTGTTGTGGTGTGGCTTCCGTCGCAGTCGGAATTCTGAGCTGTTGGCCAACTTGGAGTAGAGTCTCGGGTTTGATGTCGTTGGCAGTTGCTAGTGCCAACGGTTCAACTTCATAATCCCGAGAAAGCTCCCAAAGGCTTTGCCCCTCCTGCACCTTAACCGTCGCGGGTTCAGAAGGTGATCCGGGCTGTTCGGCCCTGGAACCGTCAACTTGTGCCGACGTAGCGGGCCCGTTGGCCGATACTGGCTGTACTTCAGCGGTGGATTCGGATGTCGGTGCGAGTTCAGACGCGCGAGCGCTGTCTCCATTTCTCGGTAGCAGGATGCCAGAAGCACCTACCGATATTGCCAGCCCGATCGTGGCGAGAGAGCGAACTCTGCCTGTGCTGAGCGTTGTCTGTTTGGATGGTTCCGCAGAACCGTCTCTGTCGATTTCACTAGCCTGAACAGGCTTAATTTGGGGATATGTTCGTTTCAAAAAAACGACCTCCTACTGAGAAGCGCTAACTGTCCTTGGAAACACTCAAGGGGATCGCATGACGCTGAGTTTAAATCAACAAGCAAAAGTATTCTGATTGTTGACAGCTACCATGCTTAGGCCAGATTACCTTGCTTTTTAAATTTAGACAAGCTCAAACCGTCAGAAATTTTAAAATTCTCGGTCAAACCTGCTGCAATTAACCCCAAAAGCCTTACACCGCAATAGCTGGAACGAATATATAAAATCTTCGTTCCTGTAAGGCTCTGAACTCTTACCTATTATCCGACTTTATGCTAATTTCCGGACAGGCAACAACCGTATATTTACTAGATATAGTGTTCAGACCTAAGCTGGCGCTCGCTCACGCCCTAAACCGCTAAAATTCTTTATTTTTGTTGCTGAATCCTCTTGGCAGTCATTTGGTGTTGCTGATAACAATCTGTTTTTGAATGAATAAAATATATTAATGTCTGCTATCTAGATTTTCACCCCTTTGATACAAATTTCTTATATTTAAAAGAAGATTTGCCAGCCTGCGGCAGCTATTAAATATCTATATATTTATGTGTTGATAATGATTTATCCCAGCTCGCCCAACTGTCGTTTAGCCTCAAATAAACCCACAGCGGCGCTGACGGAGAGGTTCAAACTCCTGACTCCAGGCTGGCTCATAGGAATAAAAAGTGTGGCGTCGCAGGCATCCAAGACGAATTGGGGAATGCCTACAGTTTCCGAGCCAAACATCAGCCAGTCGCTGGGCTGAAATTGGAATTGCGCGTAACTGTATCGCCCGCCAGTGCTGAATCCGATCGATCGTCCCCCGCGCTGCTGCCGACAGGCCTGAAAAGCCGCTAAGTCTTCGTGGCAGTGGAGATTGACGTAGGGCCAGTAATCTAAGCCGGCCCGTTTCAGGTAGCGATCGCTAATTTCAAACCCCAGCGGGCCGACTAAATGCAGTTCGGTGCCTGTGGCAGCGCAAGTGCGGGCGATATTGCCAGTATTTGGGGGGATTTGCGGGTGAATCAAGACAAGTTGGGGCATGAAGCTAATTAAAAGGAAAAAATACAGCTATTGAGAAATTTCTCCAACCACCCAAAGGTAGATCTAGCTTATAGCTTTTATTTATAACCTTTGTCGAGCTCCATTGATTAAATATTCTGATTTGTTTTTGGGCGTCGCTCTGCAACTTTTTTCAGGGAGGTTCGGGCTATTTGTATTATTGGCTGAGTACGCATAGCCAGGGGGCTAGTGAAAGCCCCCGTTATAATAACGGCGGGTACTTCAGGCAGCTAACTGGGCGCACAAGTTGTCTTCGAGCTCCCATTCTTGGTGAGCCATCCCCTGAATTCCTTGGAGAATAATACTGCGGGTGTCCGAACCGCCCTCGTGTAGCTTCAACCACTGCTGCGCCGTGTTGCCTTCCCGGAGAATCTTTTTGAGTGGCGAGAGAAAGCAGCTAAAGCCGCGTTTTTTGGCTATAGGCCACACTTCTCGGTAAATTTCCTCAATCCAATCTCGTGCCAGAATAGTTCTGCCGTCTTGCCAATGGGTGAGTTCGGCATCCAAACTTTGCCGGGATGCAGCAATTTCGTTGGCGTCTGTGAGGGCAACTAAGTCTTCGTTACGGGTAGCCGCCGGCAAGGTGCTGAGTTCTAAAGGGTCTAAGCTGGGGTCTTCCATCATCTGCCAAATGCGAGCTTCTAGTAAGGCAGTGATGGCTAACAAAGCCAGAGGATTGACTTCGAGGTCGCAAATTCTCAGTTCGAGGCGGTTGAGACAGTAGGGGCGGCGATCGCCATTGGGCCGCACGGCAGACCACAAATGGCGGACATTTTGCATGGTGCCGAGTTCTAGCTGTTCTTCAGTCCACTGAATGTAATGCTTGTGACTTTCAAACAGGGGGACGATGGCGGGAGTTTTGGGAAACAAACCCCACCGAGTGGAATGATAGCCCGTGACTTCGCCGTCGAGGAAGGGGGAAGAGGCGCTCAAGGCCAGGTACAGCGGTGCTTCGACGCGGGCGAGGCGGATGGCCCGCATCAGCATTTCTGGTTGGGAGATGCCGATGTTGATGTGAATGCTGGCGGTGACGACTTTGGTGCCGTAGGTTTGCTCGATGTAGGTGTGGTAGGGGTTGTTGGGATCGGATCTGTAAAATTGATCGCTACCTCCGAGAGACAGGGTACTTCCCGGCAGCAAGGTATAGTCGCCCAATTGTTTTAAATACTCCCGCAACCGGACTCGCGGCTTGACTAAGGCGCACAACAGGCGATCGTAGCTGCACAGCGGGGCGGTCGTGTACTCCACATTACGGCTATCAGGCTCCCGGACAAATCCGTCTAGATCGGCAACTATGCGATCGGAGAGACCGACAACCTCACCTTCGGGAGTGCCGGTATACATTTCTACTTCAAAGCCTTTTGATAGCAGCACGTTTGTTCCTCAGCTAAGTTGAGTGCTAGTTTCAAGTATCCCAAAAATTGACCTGTTCATACTATCTTCCACGAGGCAGAGTTGAAATTTTTCGCGACTGGCAGGGAAACTCCGTTTTTCGGCGCCGGCAAGTTTGAGCGTTTGTGTTTTAGTTGCGATCGGACTGCCACGACACATACTGCCATCGCAAAGAGTTTCCGAGGCGGTTTTAGACTCAGAAAGGCTGTTTGTTCGATCGCGAGCGTGTTTCATTGGGTATTCGTGACGATCGAACTTATGGTGAATAGAACCCACTCCTACCTCAGTTCGGCATCTGTTTTCTGCCTTGAGGGGGATAGCCGCAGATATATCTTGGGTGCGATTCTAAAAGAGGGCTCTGCAATATTTTTGAGCTCTAGTATTAACCCCTAAAAATCCCTGTGAAAGAGCAAGAAAGAACCCCTCCCAATTTTTGGAATATGCTAAGCAATTTAGCCTTAGTCCGGTTTTTGCTTTTATTTGCTTCTGGTTGGGCTGGACTGCAACTTTTAGCTTACTTTGAAACAGCAGTCGCGGTTTTCACCATTGCTGCCCTCGTGGCTTTTTTGCTCAACTATCCGGTGCGAACTCTCCAGAGATTTTTACCGCGAAGTTTAGCTGTCGCCTTCGTTGTCTTGCTCACCATTTTAGTTTTTGGCGGTCTCACCGTCACGGTAGGCGTCACTCTTTTATCTCAGGGGCAGCAATTAATTGACAGCATGACTGAATTTCTGAATGCTCTGGCGCCTCTGTCCGAGCGCCTGGAAACATTCCTGCGGGCGAGAAACCTGCAAGTTAACCTGCGAGTTATTGAGGAACAACTGCGAAATCAAGCTTTGGCAGGAGTTGTTTCGAGTATTGCTTTTTTACAAGTATTTTTAACCAATTTATTGAATTTAATATTAATTATGGTCGTGGCTTCTTTCATGTTACTTGATGGAGAGAGGCTGTGGGTGTTGGTTCTCAAATTTATACCCCGACACCTGCACAGGCGTTTAAGTTTAACAATAGAGCGAAACTTTTTAGGATTTTTTCAGGCCCAAATTTTGTTAATGTTATTTTTGACAACAGCAAGTTTTTTAATTTTTCTGCTGTTAGATGTGAAATTTCCCTTGATTTTAGCCTTTATTATCGGATTGTTTGATTTAGTTCCAGGGATCGGAGCGACGCTGGGAATTAGCTTAGTTTGTTTTATTGTATTGTCTCAAAATGTGTGGCTATCTTTAAAAGTATTGGCAGCTTGCATTGTTTTGCAGCAAATTCAAGACAACTTTATTCATCCGAGACTGATGCAAAATTCGCTTAACCTCAACCCGGTAGTGGTATTTTTTGCACTGTTAGTGGGGGCAAGAGCCGCAGGACTTCTAGGTATATTTCTGGCTATTCCCCTAGCGGGAGTGATAGTTAGCTGGTTTGACATTGAAGAAATGCAAGCGGAAGGTTAATTGATACGGCTATCGTATTTTATATCAAATCCGGCTGAAAAATTCGGTCTTAACCTGCCCCGTAGAAGTCCCATGCTTCAAAAAAAACTCTCCTGTGCCGCAAGCGACACTAAAACTAAAGAGAAAAAAGCAATGTAGGGTACACCTTACTGCCTAAAATTAATGAATAAATTGCAAGTCGGTAGGAAATCTTTCTTCTTCTGGTTCGGGATCGTAAATGTAATCGCAGTCAAAGCGCAGAGCTTGAGAGTGGCGGCTGATAGAAAATCCGCAATTACTCACCATTTCTGTAGTAAAAGTTGCCATGACTAACTCAATGAGCTTTCTGTAGGAAATGTTAGGCAGTTGAACGTAATAAGTGCGTCTGGCAAAAAAAATTCTCTCATCTTTCGGTAGAATTATGCCATTAATTCTGTGTGCGTGTTGAATCGGCTTGATATAGGTTTCAATAAACTGGGACTGATTTTTTTGCAGTCTCGCTAATCTTTCGTGTTGCAACCAGCTCATTTGAAACACAATTTTAATAAATTCAAAGCCCAAAATGTAGTTAAAAACATTATTGCGTTCTTCTGTACTCAAGACGAAGCGGAGTGCAGATTCTAAATATTGGTCAGTTTCTCGCCGCGATTGTTGAGATGAGTGGATATAAAATTGTTTGATGTAGCTTCTTAAATCTGATTCGTTTAATTGTTTTTTGACTCGAAATCTGATTAAATACTCTTTGACTCGGTGTAGAGTATCTACATCTTCAAACATTTTTGAGACTAAACCGTCGGCTGTATAATCATCTAAAAATTCTGCTTGCAAGTCGGGAGTAGATGCACACAATATGTAGCAGAGGGACAGGACATAGCGCCGTTGGTTCCAAGGCAAGCTTTGGGCCCAATCTTTAACTTCTACAGGGAGCTTTTGGAACACCGTATCTGTGTGAGGGATTTGAGCAAGGTCGGCATATTTATGTTTTTGTTTAATCATTGCCTGAAACCTTATATTAGTAAGTATAAAGAGCAGTAGAGCGCAGATTATGGGAGGGGGAAGCTGCGACGGAGGGTTGCAAGTTATTCTGTCTTATTTTATTGCCATCTATCTAAATATACATTCTGTAGGGAAGAGCGGGCGTGATCTGTCTCACACTTTTGCGGATTTTAAATCACAAATGCTAGCTCTTCGCATCACATTTGGGGGCGGCGAGTGTCACGGATAAAACTTATTCACGTCACTGGAGCAGCAGCGGGTTTCGTTGATGATTAAGTCGGGTGATTCATAAGTTTTTGTTAGTAATGATTACTGAGATCAATCATGAACTTGACTACAAGTATTTTCCTGAAAAATCAGTACCAAGACTTAACTTTTCGCGATCGCCCCGCCCGCCTCGTGCAACCAGTGCGACAGTGCCTCGATAGCATTGCAGTGGGAGAGCCCTCAATAACTCCGTGGTGTGCCAACTTATACTCGCCCGCTGTTCTTGTGAGAGAGATATTCCGTTATGGGGACACCATCTTTTCTACATACCGCCTATGTGCAAGCTTAATCCTGTGTATGAGGAATTAATGGGTTTACGCTTTCGCTCGCTCTCGTTTTTGGGCGGGGTCAGCCAAAACAGAGACAAGTTTCCGACAACAGTGGTAAGCAACCCAAAATTTTAGATCCTAGTTCCCGCCGCCAGATGTATCTGTGGAGTAAATCTAAAATCTAAAATCGACTGAGGTATGCGCGGAAGATGTAACACGGTACTGCTGATTGAGGGGTGTCATACCTCGATCGCCCCTTGATATCAATTATTTATGGGGTATGTCGCTCTGGTAGTTGCGAGAGCCATAATTTAAGCCATAATTGTTGATAATATCGATGGATGCCTCTCGATAGGAGCGGGTATCCATTGTGGCGCTTAAGCCAAAAATAACATCAAACGCTAGCAGCAAAAACAATAACTATAAAAATAATTTAATAATTTACGTGGACTCAGGGAAGTGAATATGTTTAACGCAACTGAACTGCTGATTAAGGCTTTTGTCAATCGCCTGATTGAAGGCTACCGCCACACTTATGGCGGGTTTAAATCTGACTATGGAGAGATTATTGCTTGGGTGGCGAGTATGGCTTTAGAAAATATTGCTAATAGCGATGCTCTTTACCACAATGTCGAACACACTATTTTAGTAACCTTGGTGGGACAAGCAATTCTGGGTGGGAAGCACATCCGCGAAGGGGGCGTTTCCTGCGAAGATTGGCTGCACTTCCACATTGCTTTGCTATGTCACGATATCGGGTATGTTAAAGGTGTTTGCAGGCAAGATAGAACAGATTTGGGACTGTATGCGACGGGAATAGGCGACCTGAAATTAACGCTGGCTCCGGGGGCGACGGATGCTAGTTTGATGAATTATCATGTCGATCGCGGAAAAATGTTTATTGACGAGCGTTTTGGCGGTCATAAACTGATTGATGCTGAGCTGGTTAAGCGTAATATTGAGCTAACTCGTTTCCCGGTTCCGGCCGATAAAGATTATCAAGATACGGTAAATTATCCGGGCTTAGTTCGCGCTGCTGATTTAATTGGTCAGTTGAGCGATCCGCGATATTTGCAAAAGATTGCTGCGCTGTTTTACGAGTTTGAAGAAACAGGGCAGAATCTGATTTTGGGCTATCAAAATCCGGGGGAGTTGCGCGATGGTTATCCGAAGTTTTATTGGAATGTGGTTTATCGGTATGTGAAGGATGCGATCGGCTATTTGGAACTGACACAGCAGGGGAAACAAGTAGTTGCTAATTTAAGTGCAAATGTGTTTCGGGTGGAGCATTCTCAGGTGTCCGAGTCTGCGGTGGCTGTAGTTAGCTAGGGTTTGGGTAGATGCCGGGCGATCGCTCTTTTTTGGGATAAGTAGATCGCTCTAGTTAAATACTGCTGCATAGTCAGGATAGCTGAGATGTTGCACCATTCTCAATAATCCTTTCAGGGCGGGAGCTCCTGCCCACCCACAAGAAAATCAACTCTTTGTCGAACCGGCTCGAAAGCCTGTGCGAGCCAGAATGGTGCAAGATGTGAGGATAAACGGCTTGCACAAGGATTACAACACGAATTGTAGCAAGTAATGCAGCAAGGAATGAGAGAAAATGCTCGGGAAATTTCTAGGCAACTTCTCAATCTACTTGACAATCAAAGCATTACTCAAACAACTGGTTTGAGGGTTGAAGATATCCAAAATTTGCGGGAGGAATGAAAGGAAGGAAAAAAGGACGATCGCACAATTAGTACACCTTTTCTCATTACCAGGCTTAGCCTGGTAGCGCAGGTTTTTGAGGCTCGGCCTCTTGGATTGATAATTCCGCTAAATATTAACTCTCATCCACCTAATGCTTAAGGATGAGTCTGCCCTCCCTCTAAAGGAAGATTTCTTTAAACGAGTAAATTCCGTATGATGCTGTAAAAGTCAGTCCGAGGGTAAAGCTATTTCCGACTTGAGCTCCCAATAACTGACCAATCTTACAATATAAAAAAATACATCTCATGACACCAGTCAGTCCCAATCAAACTTCCTCTCAATACGAAGTTACAGAAGCAGAAGAAAAAATTGAGTCTCTGGTAGAAGAAGTTAAGCCCGAAAGCGAAATCGATTTAGAATTCCTCTACACCAGAGACATTGAATTTCGCCAAGAAACAATTTATTTCATTGTAGTCGATCGCTTTTACGACGGCGACCCCGCAAATAACGAAGGGCCAAACCCAGAACTTTACGATCCAGAAGGGAAAGATTGGGGCAAATATTGGGGCGGCGACTTGCAGGGAGTTATTGACAAACTCGACTACTTAAAAGATATGGGTGTTACCGCAGTTTGGCTGACGCCACTGTTCGAGCAAGTAGAAGCATTATTTGTCGAACAAGCTGCTATTCACGGCTACTGGACTAAAGATTTCAAGCGACTAAATCCCCGCTTCATCGCCACAGACGACAATCCTTCTATTAACCAAACACAAGAAAGTAAAGATACGGTATTTGATAAGTTAGTACACGAGTTGCACCAGCGAAACATGAAACTCGTGCTCGATATTGTCTGCAATCACAGCAACCCAGATTTTAGTGGTAAAAAAGGGGAACTCTACGACGACGGCGTAAAAATAGCTGACTTTAACGACGATGAAGATAACTGGTATCACCACTACGGCGAAGTCACAAACTGGGAAGATGAATGGCAAGTCCAAAACTGCGAACTGTCGGGTTTAGCAACTTTCAACGAAAACAATATTGCCTACCGCAATTACATTAAGTCAGCAATTAAACAATGGCTCGACAGAGGCGTTGATGCTTTGCGGGTTGATACAGTTAAGCATATGCCTATTTGGTTTTGGCAAGAATTTAATGCTGACATTTTAGCACATAGACCTGATGTTTTCATTTTTGGCGAATGGATTTACAGCGATCCTCGAAACGATCGTTCTGTGGAATTTGTCAACGAGTCGGGGATGACTATTTTAGATTTTGGTCTGTGCGTGGCAATTCGAGAAGTATTGGGGAAAGGTGCCGACGCAGGATTTAAGTTAATCCAAGATGTCCTGAATTTGGATCACCGCTACTACGGGGCGACGGAGTTGATTACTTTTATTGACAACCACGATATGCCCAGGTTTCAGTCGTTGAATCCCGATCCAGAAATGCTGCGGTTGGCGATATGTTTAATTATGACGACTCGCGGCATTCCCTGCATTTATTACGGCACTGAACAGTATCTGCATGATGATACAGAAGGGGGAAATGACCCCTACAACCGCCCGATGATGGAAAAGTGGGATACTGATTCGCCAATTTACCGAGATGTGCGTTTGCTGTCGGGATTGCGGCGGCTTAATCCAGCTATTTCGATGGGGAGTCAGTGGCAAAAATATCTAACTGCTGATGTTTATTGTTACGTGCGCCGCTATCGCGATTCGGTGGTGTTTGTAGCGATGAATCGTGGCAATGCTGTTACAATTACAGAGGTTGATACTGAGCTGCCTGATGGAGAGCATACGGAGGTTTTATCGCGCCGTAAGTTTGAAGTTAAAGATGGGATGCTGTACAATTTAGAGCTGGGTGCGCGGGAAGTAATGATTTTTAGTCGCGTCGGAGAGCGAGTTAAGGCGAAAACTATTGTGCGGGCGCAGCTTAACAGCGTTAGAACTCAGCCTGGGGAAAGAATTGTGGTGATTGGAGATTGTCCTGAATTAGGGAATTGGGATATTAGTAAGGGTTACCCCCTGGAGTATATCAATACTAATACTTGGTTTGGGGAAATTCCTTTTAATGAAAGTGCGGGGAAATTAATTTCTTACAAGTATGCGCTGCTACGGGAAGGACTGTCGCCGTTGCGAGAAAATCTGGTTTGTCGCCGCTGGGTTTTAGTTTCGGAAGGGACTGTGAAATGGCGGGATAAGTGGGCGAGTGGACGGGAGTCTTAATAGTTTTGAGTTTTGAGTGTTGAGTAAGATAGTCATGGGTGCATCAACCGGGTTGGATGGACGAAAATACTTGTTTCAGGCTTTCGATTATGTTTTAAAAACCCAGTTGATTGAGTAGGGGTGCATAACTGCTGTGAGATTGAATTCCTAATTGCAACTCATAACTCATTACTTTTTAAAGATGACTTAGATCATCAATATTTTGACCTTCTATGTATAGCAGTAATGTGTGCATTGTGCATCCTCCGGACGTGAGTTATGGTGCGCCTCCGCGCACCTTACATTTTTATTAAAGCGATCGCAACTTCTGGGCTAAAACATCGACATAAGGTTCGCTGCTGTGCTGGTTCACAACCATTTCGTAGCCACGCTGCGCTTGAGATTCAGCTTCTTGAGGATTTTTTAGCAAATGGACGATCGCCTCGCGCACACCTGATACATCTCCCACATCTACCACTTTGGCAATATCCGGGGCCGCTAAATAATCGACCATACCTTGAGTCCGAGTAATGACGACCGGGCGCTTGCAGGCCATTGCTTCCAGCAAACCCTGCACTCCAGCAGCATATTTATTGTCCGCCAAACAAACTGCAATTACGTCTGCATCTCGGTAAAGCTGCACTAAATCCGGCCATTCGTAGAACTTGCGGGACATATTTTCTGGCATAGTATCGGGGAAAGCTTGCGATAAAGCTTTGGCATCTTTAGAAAAACCGCTAATTTTTACGTCAACATCTAAGTCAGCAGTTGCTGCTGCTAGGAGTCGGTAGTCGCGCTTTTCTAATCCGACGCTAACAACTGTTTGCCGCTTTTTCTCGCCAGAAACGGGGCCAGGTGTGAAAAACTGGGTGTCTGTCTGGTCTAGAAGCACTAAGATGCGCGATTCAGGTATAGCTAAATAGCTGCGGAGGAAGTCAGTTTGAGGGCTGGCGCAGGCCATGAACACGTCAATTTTGTCGGCTAAACCAAATAGTTTCAGGGCGACGCGGCCGCGCAGCCGATCGATATTGTGGAAATGTACAACAATTTTCGGGCGATTGGGCAATTGGCCACACACCGCCGCCACTGGAATCCCAATGTCCTCACCGTTACAAAATATCACGTCGTCGCTGCTGACTTGCTCGGACAATTTGCGGGCGGCGGCCCAATGTTCGGGCTTAGAAGAAATTTTCGATCTCAGCTTGTCACTCAACGATATCCCTTCGCCATCCGGGGCATGAACGGTGGCATTTAAGCGGTCTCTGAGGGCCCGCAGGACGTGGCGAGGGCATTTGCCGAGTTGTGCATCGCGGTCAATTCCATCTAGGTCTATTTTGCGACCTAATGCCAAATGGTATTTCAAAGTATTCTCCTTATAATCATGTTGGTGCTGCCACAAATTATCTAACCTCAGAAGATTCTATCCTCTGCTGTTGAAAGTGCTAGTGCGATCGGTCAGTCGATTTTAGATTTTAGATTTTAGATTTGAGATTTGAGTCTACAGATAAATCTGGGGGGTTCTCCCTCATGTCTAAATTTTTGTGAGTTCCACGAATCCTGTCTGGGGCTGGTATAGCAACGGCCCTCACGGTTAGGAAACCGGGTTTATGGACACCCGCGCGCAAATCCTGTACGAATCAAAAACAGTGAAACGCACCGATCGATTCCAAGGACTTAAGCTTTTATGCTGAAGTTAGCTAAAGAATTTATGTTTAACCTCATGTATATTTCTCCAGAGCAAGATCAAAAAATTCGCTACACCATGCGCGAGTGCGGTCAAGAAGCTTACAAGCTAGCAGCCGAACCTTTTGAAGTTTCCGAGAAAGGGCCCAACGACTACGTGACGAGTATCGATCAATACCTAGACCGACAACTATCGGCAGCATTTAGCGCTTTGTTTCCTGAAGACGGCAGGATCACCGAGGAAAACGCCGCCTCCAGAACAGCTTACTGCGCCAATTATCAGCGCCTTTGGTGCATCGATCCCCTCGACGGGACTGAAGAATTTATTCGGGGAAAACTGCACTACGCTTCGATGGTGGGGCTGCTGCTGGAAGGAGAACCGGTGGCCGGCTGGCTCTACGCCCCGGCTTTTGACCAAATGTATTTTGGGGGCAAAGATTGGGGATTGTTCCAAACTGTGGGAACCCAAGCGCCGCAGCCGATCGCGCTGTGCAAACCCCCGGCTCCGACAGCGGAAAATTGTAAAATTGTTCTCGGAGACAAAGACCAAAAAAACTACGCCCGGGCGATCGCCCAAAGCATACCCGGAGCAGAATTTTACTCGCTGGGCAGCTTTGGCTTAAAAGTGATGGAAGTTATCTTCGGTCGAGCTGGTTTGTACTTGTATCTCAACGGCAGAGTTAAAGTGTGGGATACCGCCGGCCCTCTGGCTTTAGCAAAAGCAGCCGGATTGGTGTGTTGCGATATGCAAGGTCAACCGCTGAGGTGGACTAAAGATGCGATCGAGCCGGAGACTTTGGCCCACACGCAGTCAATCGCGATCGGCTGGCCGGAATACATAGAACCTCTGTTGGGCAAAGTTCAACAGGCAGTGGCAGGCTTGTAAACCCGTTTAAGATTAAAGAATGTGCCAATTTTACGTGAACCGGGCCTCTGCACCCTTATCATCAATTAAAGGAGCAACGGATTGTTTGTGTTCCCAAACATCGATCGTTCCCTAGCTGTTGGGTGTCGCCTAATCATATTTCCCACCTCCGCGAGTTTGCATGAAGACAGAAGCTTTCAGTGAGCTATTCCCTCTATTTAAGGGTGCTAACCCAGAAACCTTGGGAGGGCTGCTATCAAATGCCGTCAAGCATGAGTATCCCCCGGGCCGAGCTGTGGTGATGGAGGATTCTTGGGGCAACGCGATTTACTTTGTCGTGTCTGGCTGGGTAAAAGTCCGGCGCTTGTCAAACGATCGAGCTGTATCAATGGCTATTTTAGGACGGGGTGCGTTCTTCGGCGAAATGGCAATTCTTGACGAATCTCCCCGATCGAATGACGTACTTGCTCTCTCGCCGGTGCGGCTGCTGAGCGTCACAGCTCAGCGATTTATCCAAACCCTGTTTAAAGACCCGCAATTGCACCACCGGATGCTGCAACTGATGGTGCGGCGACTCCGCCAAACCAATCACCGCTATCAACTCCGAAACCGCCAGCCAGCGGTTAAACTAGCAAATACTTTAGTCGAGCTGGCAGAAAACTACGGTCAGAAAACTGCTGAGGGCAAAGATATCTTCAATATTCCTTATGAAGACTTAGCGGATGTCACAGATATCACCCTAGATGAAACCAGCAAAATTATGGAAAAACTCGATAGTAAAGGTTGGATCAATATCGATCCAGACCGCCAAACTATCCATTTGATCAACCTCAAGCACTTGATTAATTTGGCAAGTCAATGACTGATGTTACTTCTTTGGATACCTCGTCCGCTGCCGGCAATTGTCAGGGGCAACTAACAGCACCGACAATTCAATATTCGGTGGCGATGCCCAATCCTGAATCCCACCTCTTTGAAGTAACTTTGCGCGTGCAAGGTTGGTCGGAGCCGGTTCTGGATTTAAAAATGCCTGTCTGGACTCCCGGTTCTTACTTGGTTCGAGAGTACGCCCGCCACCTGCAAGATTTTAGCTCCCAGGCAGGCGATCGAGCTTTACCTTGGCGCAAGCTCAGCAAAAATCACTGGCAAATCGAGACCGATTCGGTGTCAGATGTCACGGTTCGCTACCGTATTTTTGCCAACGAACTGACAGTGCGAACCAATCATTTAGACTCGACTCACGGTTATTTCAATCCGGCGGCTTTGTGCTTTTTCTTGCCCGCTTTTGAGCGCAACTGTTACACCGTGACAGTTGTGCCGCCGAAGCCGGAATGGCGCACAGTTACTGCTTTGCCGCCTGTTTCCGGGCAAAATCTTACTTTTGCTGCAGCGGATTTTGACACTCTCGCAGACAGTCCTTTTGAGATTGGCTGTCACGAAGTCTACGATTTTGAAGTGATGGGAAAATCCCACCAGCTAGTTGTTTGGGGAAAAGGCAATTTAGAACCCGAGCGCGCGATTCGAGACATCCAAAAAGTTATCGAAGTCGAGGCAAAAATGTTCGGCGGTTTGCCTTACGAACGCTATGTGTTTTTCCTGCATTTGTCCGGCTCTGGTTTTGGTGGTTTGGAACACAAGCAGTGCTGCACTCTCAACTATCCCCGTTTTAATTTTCGGGCTAAGGAAAAGTACGAACGCTTTATTCAGTTGGTGGCTCACGAGTTTTTTCACCTCTGGAATGTCAAGCGCATTCGACCGAAAGCTCTGGAAGTATTTGACTACGAAAAGGAGAACTACACTCCTTCTTTATGGTTTTCTGAAGGCACGACCAGTTATTACGATTTGGTGATTCCTTTTCGAGCTGGTATCTACAGCGTGAAAGGTTATTTCCAAAGTATGGCTAAGGAAATCACTCGCTTGCAGACGACTCCGGGGCGGAGCGTGCAGCCGGTCAGTGAGTCGAGCTGGGATGCTTGGATTAAACTTTATCGCAGGGATGCTAACAGCGACAACTCGCAGGTTTCCTATTATTTGAAAGGGGAAGTTGTTTCGTTTTTGCTCGATTTGTTGATTCGAGCCAGACACGGCAACGAGCGATCGCTCGACGATGTGATGCGTTTGATGTGGCAGCAGTTTGGCAATGCTAATTCGAGTAAAAACGACGATTTTGAACAGAAGCCGGAAACAGACGCCACGTCGGCGCATCTGACATCAAACGGACAGTTAAATTCTCCTTCGCTGCCGGCAGAAATAGGCTTTACTCCCGAAGAGTTGCAAAGTACGATCGAGTCCGTCGCCGGCATCGATTTGAGCGACTTTTTCGCGCGCTATATTGACGGCACAGAAGAGTTGCCTTACAACCAGTATCTCGAACCTTTCGGGCTGGAACTCATCGCCGGTGAAATTGACCAAACGCCTCGCATCGGTTGGATGTTGGGAGCGGAAAACGGGCGGGAAATGGTGAAATTTGTCGAAGTAGGATCTCCGGCACAATTGGCTGGAATTGATGCTGGGGACGAGTTGCTGGCGATCGAAGGTTTTCGGGTAAATGCAGAACAAGCGAGTGAGAGGCTTAAAGATTATCAGCCGGGGGACACAATAGAGGTGACGGTTTTTCACCAAGACGAACTGCGGACTTGTCGTGTTACTCTCGCCCCGCCGCGGCCGACGCGCTACTCGATCGTGCCGGTGGAACAGCCCACCGCTATTCAGAAACAAAACTTTACTGGATGGCTGGGAGTTCCTCTATCGAAATTGTGACATAAATGAAGGGGAACGGGAAAGAAAAGACAAGAAGGAATCAGGCTCAATTCCCAATTCCCAATTCCCAATTCCCAATTCCCAATTCCCAATTACCAATTACCAATTTTGATTATGCAAACCCCACCTCCTCCATCAATTACACCCCGCCAGATGAATCTGCTGAGGATTGTTACTTCTATGGCCTGGGCTGACGGCCAACTCGCGACAGAAGAAGTTGATTTAATGCTCGATCGCTTTTGCAGTTTGTTTGCCCCAGATAGCGACGGACAACAAATGCAACAAGAACTGCGGGATTACATCATGCAAAATATCCCCCTTGACGAGTTGATCGGTCAACTAGAAACTCAAGAGGAAAGGGAATTAGTCCTGCAACTCGGCTATGAAGTGATTTCTTCTAGTTCTCGCACTCCCGACGAACCAAAAATTAACGCTGAAGAAGCTGCTGCTTATCAAAAATTAGTGCAGTTGCTGAATCTTTCAGAGGATGTGGTCAAGCGTATTGAAGCTGAATCATCGGCGGCAGATACTTCAGAGGGAATTGTAGAGAAGATGGCTCACAAATTAGAAAAGTTCATCAAAGGCTAGTTCTGGACTTGCGCGCGCTTGGCTTAAAAACCCGGTTGATTCCTAAATTTCTCGTTACTCAACCTGGAATTTTTCGTAGAAACCGGGAATAAGCCCCCCATGCCTAAGTCTTGTTAGGTAAGTATCGGAATAATAATTTTATGAGTGCAACTATTTACAACTAAATTAGAAGGGAAATAAACCGGATTGTGACTCCCAATTTCCTAGGGTATACTAACAAAAAACACGGCAAGGTTAAGAATATTTTTCATCGCCGGGAACGGTAATATAATTGGCGATCGCCCTTCCCGTGTACTGCCTTCCCCTTAACGAGAATTAGGGACTTAGGCAAAGCCTAAATCCCTAATTTATCTACCGATTTTGGGCGCTCACTGAAAGTAATATCGTTTCCCGTTGCATCGGAATAATAAAATCCAGTCAACAGTCAACACTCAACCATTCAGTTTTTCGACCCCGAGTCAACCGTCAAAAGTCAACCATCATCTCGCTCGTGTAACCGGAATAGATATTAATCCAACCAGTCATTAGTGCGGTAACTTGCTGAGGGCGTGCCAAGTTCTATAGCCGACAATTCCATCTTGCGGTAAAGCGTTGCTCAGTTGTAATTGCCGCACTGCTACATCTGTCATCGCCCCGAAGAATCCGTCAATGGAACCGAAATAGTATCCATTGATTTTCAAGACATTCTGAACAATTTTAACAGCATTACCAGAACTGCCCTTCATGACGATCGGCATATTCACAGGTGCACCAGAGTATAGTGCTTCCCAAGTGATAGAACCCACAATCCCATCTTCTTTTAAAAAGACGCGGTGTTGATAGCCTTTGACGGCGTTTTGAACTTGGACGCCGAAAATACCGTCAATCGGCCCGAAATAATATGCCCAATGATATAGAAGCTGTTGTAGTTCCTTGACAGCTTGACCTGTTGAACCCATTTGTAAAGTGGGTTTGTTTACTCCCGTGGTTTCAGCAAATGCAAGACTTGATTGAGCAGTAGTATCGGCGACGAGAGCCATAGTTTCATTGTTCAAGCTTCTTTCTTCGGTATACATAATGTGGTTCCTCTCAACATTTAAGTTTTGGTCTTTGATATTTCAGGTATAACTGGTGGGATTTGTGGATGCACAGTCACTTTTTGGAGTGTCACTCATGTGAGTGTCACTCGTTTGAGTTACCCGTTGGTTTGTCGCAAGGAATGCAAGTTGTAATATTTTTATGAGGACTTTCGTTGTCAATACAAACCAAGGGGTAAGGTGCGCGGTGGACACCTACCCAATACAAAGATGCGGGATACGCACCCTACCAACTCATGTTGATTGTTTACTCAGCAAATTCTCGCAATGTTGGAATTAAATACTGTGTCAAAGTAAAGGCATCTACTCCTAATTCCGTCCGTTCTTTGGCAGCCATGATTCCGGCTTGAGCGTGCCACCAAGCTGCTGTTGCGGCAACTGATTGGGGGGGGGATTTGCGGGCGATCGCAGTTGCTAATAGTCCCCCTAACAAGCCTGTCAGAACGTCGCCGCTGCCGCCTCTGGCGAGGGCTGGGGTGCTTTCGGGATTGAGGTAGGTTATGGTACGTGAAGCGTAGCTATCCGGTAGGGAATCGCCCTCCTCCTTCCAACTTATGCAAACTCTCGCTCCCTTGAGCAATATCGTTGCGCCGCAAAGTTGAGCTGCTGCTTGAGTTGCAGCAATTCGATCCTCGCCCGTTAGATCCGCTAAGTCGGGAAATAAACGCTTGAATTCGCCCGGGTGAGGCGTGATAATTGTCAGTGCTGAACGTTCGGACAAAATCGGGACTGTGCCGAGTTGAGCGAGGATATTTAAACCGTCAGCATCTAAAACCAGAGGTCGATCGCTCTCCAGTAAAGATTCTACAGCTATTGCAGCTTCCAATGTCAGACCTGGCCCTGCGGCGATCGCATCATAAGAACTCAAATCAATTGCTACTGGCAACTCGCTAATTGCACCGCTTTGGGTTTCGGGACATCCTATAACTAATGCCTCTGGCAACTGACTGCTCAACATCGGTTTAATCGACTCAGGAACAGCAATTGACAGCATTCCGATGCCGCTAGCTCTTGCTCCCAATGCTGCCAAAATTGCTGCTCCGCTGTAGCGGCGGGAACCTGCAATAATTAGTAAGTGACCGTTGGTGTATTTGTGCGAAATGGGCGATCGGGGTAACGGCAAATGCTGAGTTGCCGAGGCTGTTGTAATGCGTTGGAGTGCTGGCGTTTCGCCCAATATTGCTGCAATATCTGCTGCGGGAATATCAAAATCAATTAATTCGGAACTGCCGATATATTCTAATGCTCGGTCTTGCATAAATGCCATTTTCCACAAACCCAAACATAATGTATGTTTTGCCCGGATTGCCGTTCCCAAAACTTCTCCGGTATCTGTATGAATTCCCGAGGGAATATCTATACTTAAAATTGGTATATTTAAGTTATTTATTTCCTCAAGGGCTGCGGCAGTGGCGTTAATAATTTCTCGTTCTAATCCAAATCCAAATAAACCATCTACGAGCAAATGGCAGTTTTTCAGCGCTTCAATTTTGTCAATAAATGGAATATTTAAACAACGCGCATAATCAGCGTGATTTTTTGTTAGTTCTTTGAGTTTAGAAAAGGGGCAGTAAATAACTACTTGGAATCCTTGAAAGTGCAATTCGCGGGCAACAACCAAAGCATCGCCGCCGTTGTGTCCCGGCCCAACCAATACGCCGATAACTGGGAATTGAGAATTAACAAGATTTTTTCCTTCTTGCCTTTTCCTTCTATCCGTTAAATCCCGTACACTGCCCGTTGCCGAACTTCCTTCCGCTTTCAAAAGCGTCTGAATGCGTCTAGCAATCAGTCCCGCGACTTTTTCCATTAAAGCTGCGACTGGCATTCCAGCAGCAAAGATTCTCGTTTCTATTTGCCGCATTTGGTCGGCGGTCACAACAAATTTTTGAATAGTCATTTCGATTACAGTGGTGGTAAGCTTTCAGCTAACAGCAGCAGTCGCAGTTTGTAGTATTTTAGTGCTACAATGAATTAGCTCGATCGAACAAAGTAACAGTAAAATAGCAATTTCTCCCCAACCATGAACAAGATTGTTGTAGGCCTCTCCGGCGGGGTCGATAGTTCCGCAGCAGCCGCAATTTTACACCATCAGGGATATGAAGTGGTGGGTTTAACGCTGTGGTTGATGAAGGGCAAAGGTCAGTGCTGCTCTGAGGGAATGGTCGATGCAGCTAAAATTTGCGAAGATTTGGGCGTTCCCCACCACATTGTTGACAGCCGCGAGGTCTTTCAGGCAAGTATTGTCGATTATTTGGTGGAGGGTTACAGTGCAGGAGTTACACCTCTGCCTTGTTCGCAGTGCAATAAAACTGTGAAGTTCGGGCCAATGCTTAAGTATGCTCGCGAAGAACTCGGAATTGAAAAAATCGCTACAGGGCACTACGCTCGGATTACTTACGATGCTGCTACAGGTCGCTATCAGTTGCTGCGGGCGATCGACCCTGCGAAAGATCAGTCTTATTTCTTGTACGATCTAACACAGGATTTGTTGGCGGGTACGGAGTTTCCTTTGGGGGGAATTACCAAGACTGAAACTCGCAGAATTGCGGCGGAATTTGGCTTGAAAACTGCTGATAAGCCGGAAAGTCAGGATTTGTGCTTGGTGGAAAGTAACGGTTCGATGCGGGCTTTTCTGGACAAGTACATTGCGCCGCAAAAGGGTGACATTGTGGACAAGTCTGGGCGGGTGCTCGGACAGCACGACGGCGTACACCACTACACTATCGGTCAGCGGAAGGGACTCGGTATTGCTGCACCGGAACCGCTGTACGTGATTGAACTCGATGCTGCTGGCAATCGGGTAATTGTGGGCGATCGACAGTTGGCAGTAGAATCTGAGTGTACAGTCCAGAAAGTGAATTGGGTTTCTGTGGCTGCTCCGACGGCTCCAATTCGGGCTCAGGTACAGATTCGATATCGATCGCACCCCGTGCCCGCTACTATTATTCCTGTGGAACCATCCCAAGCAGAGGAAAAAGCCGGCGGTACAAGAGTTAAGTTGATTTTTGACGAACCGCAGTTGAGCATTACCCCCGGACAAGCGGCTGTTTGGTATGACGGAGACGTGCTGTTGGGCGGCGGCATCATCGAAAGAAACCAACTCCCAAATTAAGGCAAGGGGCGGGCTAGAAGCCCACCCCACAAGAAACCACCCACCAAAAAACTAACTCTTTGTGGAACAGGCATCTTGCCTGTTCCCAGAAGCTCACCCCACAAGACACTTCCAACAAGAAAATTCACTCTTTGTGGAACAGGCATCTTGCCTGTTCCCAGAAGCCCACAACCAACTTCCCACCAGAAAATTCACTCTTTGTGGAACAGGCCCAAAAGCCTGTCCCAAAATGAAACTTATATTTCATTTCACAGGGGTACATTTACCTAGCTGACTTTTTTTCCAAACGCAAGATATTTCCCCTAGCATTAGTACGGTAAACCCAAGTTTGCCTACCATCAGAAACCACAACCCGCCAACCTTCGACAATCATTTGACCGCAAATTTCATCTGCTTTCGAGAGTCCTAAACAAGTATTCGGCCAACTTTGTCCGCTCGATTCAGTTACTTTCAACTTGTCAGCAGCAATGCCAGTGGAGTCCGACAACTCTCGGCGAACTGCTGTTGCTACGGTTGCGGGCAATTTGTTCGGGGGATTTTGGCGTGTAGCCTCGGCCAAATTGCCCGGTTCGGAAATTAGAGTATTAAGTGCCAATACCGAATAGCTGATTTTTGGGGGCAGCGCTGCTGAGGAAAATTGCTGCGCGGTTTGCTGCTGTTGCTTATCCAACTGGGCAAGGGAATCTTTGAGAGCGCCCGCGTTCGCCGCAGCGGTGTGTCTTAGCGCCGGATACATTTCCCATACCAGAATTCCTGTCAGCACCAAAGCCAAGATTACTGGATTGGGCTGCTTTTGGTCTCGGTTTTTATTCTGGGGAAATTTATTTGTGGAGATTCTTTTCATCATACGCCCTCTGCCTCACTTTACACAATGCGCGATCGCTCCTGAACACTCAACTGCAGATACTTATTTAGGCACTTTTGCTGATGCTGCTAGTTCCTTTGTGCAGAACTAACTTGACTGCTGGTGCGGCCCAAGTATTTCCTACTCGCGGCCGGCAGTTGTGTTTCAGGAAACTTGCACTACCCAGTTATCACTTAATTTTTACTTTTTGTCTCGGGGTATTAAGAAAAATTTATGCTTAAGTAAATATTCTTAAAATCCTCTAATTGTGTCCCACAATCTCAGCACGAATGACTTTTCATCGTTCCAAAACTGCTAAAGGTGTTTTAGACTGTGGTAGGCGAGCTGAGCCGAGGAGATGAAAGGGATGCCACAAAACTTGTTGCAACAGGACGGAAACGCATTATAAACTAAGCTAGCTATCGCTGATTAATTGTATTAGCATTATTGTTTTTTAGAGCGATAGTCCCGGGAAATACTTTAGTAGCAAACGTTAGTTTTTTAGTTCAATATTTTTGAAATCTATCGATTATGAGTAGAAAATCCCTGGGAATCCATTTAATGAATCGGTTGAGCTATCCTCAAAAATTTACCCTAATCGGTTTTCTATTTGCAATACCGTTAACCTTAGTCATGTACCTGCTGATTTCAGAAATTAATAGCAGGGTTGATTTTGCCCAAAAAGAAATATACGGTAATGAATACCTGCGCCCGCTCCGCCAGTTGAGGCAATACATACCTAAACTTCAACTGTTAAATTATCAGCCTTTAAATACAAATTTAAGCCCGCAAGATACGATAGCAGATTTAGAAGGTAAGATTGACGCGAACTTTCAATCCCTGGTATATACAGACCGTCAGTTAGGAAAAGAATTAGTTTCTAGCGAGTATTTTAATAAAATCTATCACACTTGGCAAAAGTTTAAACTTCGTCGCAGCCATTGGAGTAGAGAAACTTACGATTTTGTATGCCAAAGTTTAACAGAAGATATTAATAGATTGAGCGCTCACGTCGGCGATATTTCCAATCTCATATTAGACCCTGATTTAGATACCTATTATTTAATGGATGCAACTTTGCTGAAGATTCCAGAAATGCAAAAAATTTTATCAGAAATTAGACTACTTTCTCAAAAAAACAGCTTGCTTTCCTATGCCAAACCTGAAACAAGAGCAAAACTGATTACTTTGGCTGGCAAATTGAGAGAACTTAATCATGATTTAGCAATCAATATGGAGGTAGGATTTAGCAATAATCGTCACGGGAATCTGCGATCGAAATTAAGCGATAAATTGACAAAATTTAACTCGGTAGTAGATCTGCTAACCGCGCAACTAGATAAACTGATTAATCCCACAGCCTTAGTGGAATATTATGCCTATCTTGATGGAAGCGATAGAGTTCTGGATTCGAGTTTTGAACTATGGGACGAAACTTCTAAGGAATTAGACTTCTTACTGCACAAACGTATTGAGAGTTTTGTTACAAAAAAACTTTTTATTTCGGTTTTGGTGTTAATAACTTTACTAATAGTTATTTATTTATTTGTAGCTTTTTACAGAAGCGTTATGCAAACAGTATTTGTCCTAGACGAAGCCTCAAAAAAGATGGCAAGTGGCAATGTCGATCACAAAATTATTTTGGATAACAGAGATGAACTGGGGCAAGTTGTGGCTGCGTTTAACAAAATTGCCGATGCCTTAGTTGCTGCTAATCAAGAAATTACTGTTCTCAACGATCGCTTAAAAGCTGAAAATCTCCGAATGAGCGCAGAACTAGACGTTACTCGCAAGATTCAGCAGATGCTGCTGCCGAAAGACCGAGAACTCAAGGAAGTTATGGGCTTAGATATTGCGGGATTTATGGAAGCTGCCGATGAAGTAGGCGGCGACTATTACGACGTACTCCAGCACAAAGGTAGAGTGATAATTGGCATTGGCGACGTGACGGGACATGGATTGGAGAGCGGCGTTGTAATGATTATGGTTCAAACGGCCGTCCGAACTTTGCTTGCTTACAATGAATCAGACCCGGTTAAATTTTTCAGCGCTATTAACAGTGTAATTTACGATAACATCCAGCGGATGAAATGCGACAGAAACGCTAGCCTTGCCTTGCTCGACTATCAGCAGGGAATGCTGAAGTTGAGCGGCCAGCACGAAGAAATGATTGTAGTGCGATCTAACGGTTGTGTAGAGCGGTTTGATACGATCGATTTGGGTTTCCCGATCGGACTGGATGCAGATATTGCTGAATTCGTTGCTGAAACAATTGTGCACTTGTATTCAGGAGATGTGGTAGTGCTGTACACTGACGGGATTACGGAAGCTAAAAATATGGATAAACTGCTTTATGGTTTAGAGCGGTTAATTAAGGTAATAGAGATTAATTCGCAGCGTTCGGCTGCCGAAATCAGGCAGGCTGTAATTAACGACGTGCGATCGCACATCGGCGAACAAAAAGTTTTTGATGACATCACATTGCTGGTACTCAAACAAAAATAACTACTTGGATATCCCTTCTAAAGTTTAAAATATATTTAGTGAGACCCCTCATCTCAAACTTTAGCTCTTACACCGATATGACCCAGATTTTCGGCGATTTCATCGAGCAGCCCGCTAGCCAAGAATACTTAATAATTGGATTTTCTCCGAGTTCGGTTCCTCTCAAGCAGCGGTGGCGGAACAACGGTTTGTCGGCGGATTTTCTGGCTGACTACCTGACGACTTTTTTTCCGCGCCACGAAGACGAGCCCTCGACAATTGAAAGACAAGCTGAAATAAAAAGCGCTGTTAGCTACATTGCCAACGAGTTATTAGAAAATGCCATGAAGTTTAATGATGAAACCTCGGAGTACCCGATCGATATTAAACTGCAATTAGAGAGCGACGGTGTGATTTTCTCAGTTGCTAACAGCATCTCTCCGCAAGCTGTGGACAAGTTTCAGGCTTATATTCAGCAGTTGCTGTCCTCGGAGCCAAGCGAACTTTACATTCAGCGGCTGGAAAAAAATGCTGCTGACGAAAGCTGTACCAATTCTGGATTGGGTTTGTTGACCATGCTCACCGATTATACTGCTAAACTTGGCTGGAAATTCCAGACCGTGCACCAAGACCCGGAAGTAATTGCGGTGACAACTATGGTGCAATTAACAGTATAAGCAACGCTGGCGATCGATAATATCTAAGGGACTTTTTTTTGTGGCTATGGAAATTAATACACGAGATTACCAGATCTGTTACGATCCAGCAACGGCAACCGTGAGTTTTCTTGGATCTCTAAGGCTGAGCGGGCCTGCAGAGTACACGCCGATAGCGGAGTTGCTGGCGAAGGTTGCCGACGTGGAACCGATGAAAATTACCCTAAATTTGCAGCAGTTAGAATTTTTGAACAGTTCTGGCATCAATATGCTATCGAAGTTTATTATCGAGGTTCGGAAAACAGCCAGGGTGCAAATGGCGGTACAAGGTTCTCAAAGCATAGCTTGGCACGGTAAATCTTTGAAGAATTTCCAGCGCCTGATGCCTGGTTTGGAGTTGGAATTTTTCTAGAAACACGATTACTTTTAGGGTGCGAGCTGTTGAGCAATTTTTTGTTAGTCGAGGCGCCAATTCTCGAGTTATGCTGGAAGAACAACCATCTAGAGAACAGCTACTTTTAGAGATAGAAAGATTGCGCCAGCAAGTGGAAGACTTGAAGGAGGAAAAAGCGGATCTGGAAATCTTGCTGGAAACTACTGCTGAACATTCCGATACGGTGGAAACTGAGTTGCGATCTCGTGCATTCGAGGCGGTGCGCGAAGGCGAAGTCAAGCTGGCTCAATTTCTCGAAGCGATTCCCATAGGTGTGCTCGTGCTGGATTCTCAAGGCAGACCTTACTACGTAAATCAGGCCGGACAGCAGTTACTCGGTCAAGGAGTTTTGCCATTAAATGCAGTTGAGGATTTGTCAGAAAGTTATCAAATTTATATTGCGGGAACTGACACTATTTACCCTTTCGAGAATTTGCCGATCGTCCGAGCTTTGAGGGGCGAAAACGCGACGGCTGAGGATTTGGAAATTCATCAACCCCACAAGAAAGTTCCCCTTGAGATTTGGGGAACGCCAATTTTTGACGAGGCTGGCAAAGTTGCTTTTGCGATCGCAGTTTTTCAAGATGTCACGGAACGCAAAGAAGCTGAAGCCGATCGCCATTTATTTATTAAGAAACTATTTGACCTTAATCAAAATTTAGAAAAATCCCTGGATGCCGAATCAGAGTTAACTGATGCCTACGGTAGATTTGTGCCTCACCAATTTCTAAATTTGTTGGGATATGAAAGTATTATAGATGTCAATTTAGGCGACCAAGTGCAGCAGGAAATGTCGGTGCTATTTTCGGATATTCGCGATTTCACGACGCTTTCAGAAACTATGACTCCCCAACAAAATTTTAAATTTATCAATGCCTATCTTTCGCGGATGGAGCCTGCCATTACTAGCAATAACGGGTTTATTGACAAATACATCGGCGATGCAATTATGGCTTTGTTTAGTGACTTTGCAGATGATGCAGTGAAAGCGGGTATTGCAATGCTAAATCTCCTAAAAAATTACAACGAATACCGTCAAGGCGTCGGCTACATCCCGATTCAAATTGGAATTGGCATCAATTCGGGTTCTTTGATGCTGGGGACAGTCGGGGGTAAAAGCCGAATGGACAGCACTGTGATTAGCGATGCTGTTAATCTAGCATCTCGCATTGAAGGATTGACCAAAGATTACGGCGTACCTCTGTTAATTTCTCAGCAGACTTTGGAACGGTTGCGAAATCCGAACGATTATGCTATTAGGATTGTAGATAAAGTACAGGTAAAAGGAAAATCTCAATATGTCGTAGTCTATGAGGTATTTGATGCAGATCCGCCGGAAATTCTGTCGGCCAAGCTAGCAAATTTGCCTGTATATAATGAAGCTATGTTACTGTGCGATCGCAAGGATTTCCGAGAAGCGGGGAAATTGTTTGAAGAATGTTTGCGGACAAATCCGAGCGATCGGGTAGCTCGCATTTACTTGAAACGCTGTCGGGATTGGCGATCGCTCCTCAAAGGAATTTAAAGCAAGTTAGTCGATTTTAGATTCATTCCACGGAGGAATCTGGGACATTGAAGTTTGGTCTAAAATTTTCAACTGCTCACAACTCCTGTCGGAAAGCAAATATCCGTTGTTGGGCGGAGTCATGAATCATCAATCATATCAAATCCGGTTACATCCGAATAATATAACTAACAGTCGCCAAGGCTGTTAGGACAGATACTAGAGATAGTCCCTCGTCTTGATAATGTTCAATCCGCTCATGGCCAAACTCTACAGTTATGACTTGCGTCACCAAGTCATCCCAGGCCCGAGAGCTTTCTGGGATGAAGAAAACAGAAGCCTATCGCGTGTTTAAAATCAGCCACAACACCATCAAAAATAGAACTTTTAGGAAAAGCATAAACCCGAGAGTTTCAAGCAAAGCCAAACCGTCCCCGGTAATAGACGCGCGTTTGTAAGCTGAAGCGTTTATATGTTCAAGCCGCAACAACTAAAACCTATCTTGAGAGAGATGACTGACCTCCGGGCTCTGTCAAAGGTGTAAAATATAAAAAGCTTTATTGTTAATTCTGAGACCTCTCAAAAAAATAGAACGGCTGAGGGCGGAACAAGCAGCGATCGATAATTGGGGGCGAGAACTGGGGCAAGCGCTGAAGCTGTCTCAGAAAAAGTTGGCGGATGAATGAGGGATGACCATTCCCACGATTAATCGTTGGGAAAACGGACACGCTACCCGTTCTCGCTGGACACTCAAGCAAATTTACATCTTGCTGGATGAGTTAGGTAATTCGCCAGATGCAACGCTTCGCGAATACATTAAGGCGCTCCGAGCAAGATATTTTTCGGATAAGGAGTACAAAGGGTGAGTTTAGAGGGAATCAACAGCATTTTCAGAGTTCGACTATTTCCCTATGGTGTGGCGACCCTCTCTGTGGCTCTGGCACTGGGGCTAACGAGATCGCTTTTACCGTGGATCTACCCAACCACGACGCCCCTGTTTTTCATCGCGGTGATAGTGAGTACCTGGTATGGCAGTTTCGGGGCCGGATTGCTGGCAACAATTTTATCCACGCTGGCAATCAACTATTTTTTTATTGAGCCGTTCTATTCGTTACAGAGCGCTAATCTACAGACAATAGTTCGGTTGGGTATGTTTTCGATCGCGGCAGGATTGATCGCTTCACTCAATCTATCCTGGCGCACTGCTATAAAAAACACGAAAGCAGCCTTGCAAAATTTACAGCAGGCAATGGAACTAGAACAACAGATGCAGGGCGAAGCAGCACAAGCTGCGGTGACTGAGGCAAAAGAACAGCTAGAAACGGTACTTTCTAGCATCAACGATGGGTTTTACATCCTCGATCGCGATTGGCGCTACACCTATGCCAACGATCGCTACTGTGAAATGGTTGGAATGCCGCGGTCAGCGATTCTGGGTCAGAACGTTTGGGAGCTATTTCCCGCTGCCGTTGACACCGATGCTTATGTGCAGTTTCATCGGGCAATGCGCGAACAAAAGCCGCTCCAGTTTGATTATCTCTACTCTCCTTGGAATGGTTGGCACGACCATCGAATTTACCCTTCGCCCAGTGGACTGACCGTTTTGCTTGCTGACATCACCGATCGCAAACAGGCGGAACTCATCCTAATCGAGCAGAAACGACTGCTGGAGTCGATCGCATTCGGACAGCCACTAGACGACTGTCTGGCAGCCGTGTGTGGCTCAGTATCCAGGCTAAATCCGGGTACCCGCGCCTGCTTCCTGCTAGCCGACGATCGGCGACTGACGTTTAACGCTTCCATTAGTCCAGACTTTCCACCGTCTTTTGGTGAAGGACTCAAGGATGCTCCGATTAACGATTTGTGCATTGGAACCTGCGGCGAAGCAGTGTATTGCGGTCAGCCCGTGACCTGCGCCGACATTGCCAACGACGATCGCTGGTCGCAAGCATGGCGAAATTTATGCGTGGCTCATGGCATTCTAGGGTGTCATTCTCAGCCCGTGATCGGGCAGGACAATGTAGCTATGGGGTCGCTGATGCTTTGCTTTAGCGAGACGCGGAGGCCGACGGATTGGGAATATAAACTCGCCGAGTTCGGCACGCAAGTTGCCAGCATCGCCTTCGAGCGCGATCGATCGTTCCAGGCGTTGCGTGAGAGCGAAGAACAGCTCCGACTGGCTTCCGAAGGCGGAAATTTGGGTTTGTGGTATTGGGATATAGAAACAGACACGCTGAGTTGTACGGATAGAGCCAAAGCGATGTTTGGTTTACCCGTGGATAAGGCAATGTCGGTGCAGGTGTTTTTAGAAGCCGTGCATCACGACGATCGCCCATTCGTTCACACCGTACTCACTGAGCTAAAAGCGAATCAAGCGCATACTGAAATAGAATATCGGACGCTGTGGGCAGATGGCACCGTTCGTTGGATTTTGGCAAAGGGCGATTGCGCCTACAACGCTGAGGGAATCATAATTTCGACGCGGGGCGTATTGATCGACATCAGCGATCGCAAACAAGCCGAAGAAGCGTTGCGTCAAAGCGAAGAGCAGAGTCGGAACATTCTGGAAAGCATTGATGATGGATTCTTTTCCCTGGATGAGAATTGGCGTTTCACTTACGTGAATCGGTCAGCGGAACTTCTGCTAGACCGCACTTCGGGCGATCTGATTGGGAAGAGTTTGTGGGAAGAATTTCCCGGATTCGATGGTAGCGAGTTTGAGCGGGTTTATCGGCGCGTGGCCAACGAGCGCGTGGCTTTATCAGTCACGGCGTTTTATCCCGACCACGATCGGTGGTATGACGTTCGCACCTACCCTGCCGCGAACGGGATTACCATTTATTTCCGAAATGTTACCGATCGAAAACTTGCCGAGGAGGTATTGCAACAACGAGAAGCAGAACTTCGTTTAGTTACCAATGCCGTGCCTGCCTTGATCACCTTTGTAGACTCAGACCAATGCTACCGCTTCAACAATCGAGCATATGAAGAATGGTTTGGACATCCGGCAGCGGAAATCTTTGGCAAGCACCTCCGAGAGGTTTTAGGCGAAACTGCCTATGAAGGGATTCGTCCTTATGTTGAGCAAGTCTTGGCAGGAGAGGAAGTGACCTTTGAAACCCAAATTCCCTACAAAAATGGTGTAACCCGTTATGTCAATGCAACCTATGTTCCCCGCTTCAATAGCCAGGGAAAAGTTGAAGGGTTTGTAGCACTGGTCAACGATATCACCGATCGCAAACAAGCCGAAGCCACACTACGGGAGAGTGAGGAAAGGTTCCGGCTGATGGCAGATGCTGCCCCTGTGCAGATTTGGATGGCTGGCACCGATAAACTCTGTTATTACTTCAACCTCCCGTGGCTAAACTTTACGGGACGGACGATCGAACAAGAAAGGGACAATGGTTGGACACAAGGAGTCCACCCCGACGACCTCGATCGGTGTTTACACACCTATGTGACTGCCTTTGATGCCCGTCAACCGTTCAAGATGGAATATCGTTTGAAACGCTTTGATGGCATATACCGTTGGATTATGGATGAAGCTGTTCCTCGGTACGGATGGGAAGGTGAGTTCTTGGGCTACATAGGCTCTTGTGTTGATATTGAAGACCACAAACAAGCTGAGGAATCCCTGCGCCAGAGTGAATCCCGCCTCCGTCTGATCTTTGAAAGCGCCAAAGATTATGCCATCTTCACCCTCGACCTTAACGGCATCATTGCCAGTTGGAACTCAGGGGCAGAAAGGTTGTTGGGCTATACCGAGACAGAAGCAATTGGTTGCTCGATTCGGATGATCTTCACGCCCGAAGATAACGAACAAGGACAAGCCGAGTGCGAGAGGCAAACGGCTCTACTGCAAGGACGGGCCGAAGACGAACGCTGGCACGTCCGCAAAGATGGGAATCGCTTTTGGGCCAGTGGATTGATGATGCCCCTGCTTAATGAAGCCGATTGTCCGCAGGGATTTGTCAAAATCATGCAGGACAAGACCGCACAACGGCAAGCAAGTGAGCGGCTGCAATTGCTTTATGAAACTACCCGCGATCTGTTGAAGACAGAACAGCCTCTGGCTTTGATGCACGCGCTATTCCGCAAACTTTCAGTGCAACTCGATCTGCACTGTTACTACAACTTCATGGTGGAAGAAAAAGACAACCGCCTGATGCTGCATTTGAGAAACTACGACGGCCTCTCTGAAGAAAGGGTGCAGGCGATCGCATGGATCGAATTAGGTGAATATCTCTGTGGAGTCGTTGCCCAAACGCAGCAGCAACTAATCTTGAATCAAGCCCAAATTTCCACTCATCCAAATGCTAAAGCCCTCTTTGAAATGGGCATCACGGCTTACGCGGGTCAACCGTTAATCGCTCAAGGGCGGTTATTAGGAACGCTCTCATTTGCCAGTCGGACTCGGACGCACTTCACGCCTGCAGAAATCGAGCTGCTGCGATCGACCTGTGACCAAATCGCGATCGCTCTGGAACGGGCAAGCCTGAACGATTCACTCCAGCAGCAAGCGGAACAGCTAAAACAGGCAAATCGGATCAAGGATGAGTTTTTAGCGGTACTATCCCATGAATTGCGATCGCCCCTCAATCCCATCCTGGGCTGGTCAAAGCTGCTGCAAACTGGCAAGCTGGATGCGGCGAAAACTGCACAGGCGTTAGCGACGATCGAACGCAACGCCAGGCTGCAAAGTGAACTGATTGAAGATTTGCTCGATGTCTCGAAAATTCTTCAAGGCAAGCTCAGTCTTAATATGCGTCCAGTCGATTTAGCTTTAACGGTGGAATCGGCGATCGAAACCGTCAATTTGGCTTCAGTTGCCAAATCCATTGATATTCGGACTGTGTTAGATCCTCAGGTGGGACAGATTTTGGGGGATTCGGGCCGTTTGCAGCAGATTGTTTGGAATCTTGTTTCTAATGCGGTCAAATTCACCTCAGCCGGAGGGCGCGTTGAGGTGAATTTGACTCGTGTTGGCAATCACGCTCAAATTACGGTGGCGGATACAGGGATTGGCATCGCGCGCGAGTTTTTACCCTACGTGTTTGACTACTTCCGGCAAAAAGATGGCGCCACAACCCGCAATTTTGGTGGCTTGGGATTGGGGCTGGCGATCGTGCGCCATCTAGTCGAACTGCACGGCGGCACCGTTGTCGCAGATAGCCCGGGTGAAGGGCTAGGAGCTACCTTTACCGTAAGACTGCCCCTATCAGGGAAGGTAAAGGGACAAGAAAACTCTCTTGCAGGACTTTCGGAACGATCGACTGCGGATGAACCGTTATCCGGGATGCGGATACTGGTTGTAGATGATGAGCCGGATATGCGAGACTTGATTTCCTTTTTGCTAGAAGATGCAGGTGCAGAGGTACTGACTGTTGCTGTCCCTCAAGAAGCCATCACAGCGTTGACTAATGTCCAGCCCGATGTCCTGTTGAGCGACATTGGAATGCCGGGGATGGATGGCTATATGCTGTTGCGGCAAGTGCGAGCCCTGCCGCCAGAACGGGGTGGGCTGATTCCCGCGATCGCCCTGACTGCCTATGCGGGCGAGTTTAATAAACAGCAAGCTTTGCAAGCTGGATTCCACCGACATCTGGCAAAGCCGATCGCACCGGATGAATTAATTAAGACGATCGTCGCACTTCTTAGCAAGAACACTCATGACCCAGCCAGCTATAAAAATTGAACCCAAGGAGCTCAAACCGATCGAACATCACCAAGCTTTTAAGTTGCTGTGGTTAGGCAGCGATATTTGTATTGCACGAGAATCTACAAATAAATCCGGTTTCTAGTCTAACAGTGCGTAAGTCCTGATAATATAATCAATAATTTGGAGTGTCAAAAAAAGACGATGGGAATTAACAAGCAGCAGCCTAGAATACGTATAAAACCTTCAGTGATTAAAGCAATAGCTCTGTTCTTTCTATGCTGCTTTTTAACTGCAAGTTGCGGACAGGGGCCACGTAGATCGGTGACTGCGAGCGGCGAAAATGCTAATAACCGCGTTACTATTGGCACAACCTTGAAATTGCGGACGATCGACCCTGCGGACGGTTACGAAACCTTATCAGGACAATTGCTGCGAAATTTGGGCGACACTCTCTACACCTACGAGTCGGGAACTACAAAGTTAATCCCCCACTTAGCCACAGCAATGCCAAAAGTTAGCCAAGACGGATTGACATATACAATCCCCTTGCGTCAAGGAGTTATTTTTCACGACGACACACCGTTTAACGCCGCAGCAATGGAATTTTCCTTGCAGCGGTTTATCCAAAATGGCGGCAGTCCGGCTTTGTTGTTAAGCGATGCAGTGGAATCGGTGAAAGCGACGGGCGAATACGAATTAACTTTTCAACTCAAAAAGCCTTTTGCTGCTTTTCCTTCCCTGTTGACATTTTCCGGTATGTGTGCCGTTTCTCCAAAAGCTTACGAGATTGGGCAGGGTAAATTTAAACCCGATACCTTTGTGGGAACTGGACGTTACAAGCTGGCGAAGTACGGCAGCGATTCTCTCAAGTTTGACGTGTTTGACAAGTATTGGGGGGAAAAGCCGGTTAATCAAGGAATTGACATTTTGCTGCTTTCTAGTTCGTCAAATTTGTTCAATACTTTTCAGACTGGTGCAGTCGATGTGGCTTATTTGTCTCTGGATGCAGACCAAGTTCGCAGCTTGGACGAAGGAGCAAAAAAAGGGAAATGGCAGGAAATCGCGGGGGAAAGCAGTACGGTTAATTACATGACGCTGAATATGCAGTCTAAACCGCTGGATAAGTTAGAAGTGAGACAAGCGATCGCATCAGTGATGGATCGCCCCCTGATTAACGAGCGCGTACTGCAGGGACAAGCACAACCGCTTTACAGTCTGATTCCCACAACCTTGGACGTTCAAAAACCAGTTTTCAAAGAACTGTACGGCGACGCCAACACGGCAAAAGCCAAGGAACTTTTAACGAAAGCGGGATACTCGGCTACAAATCCTTTTGTTCTGCCAATTTGGTATGCTTCGGCTTCCAGAAAAAGAGCTTTAGTCGCCAGTACGATCGAGGCGCAAACTAAACTCAAAATGGACGGGATAATGCAGGTAGAAATTAACAGCGTTGAATCTCCGACTTTGTTTCAAAACATAGAGAAGGGAATTTATCCTGCGGTTTTAGTGGATTGGTCCGCCGACTTTTTTGACGCTGACAATTACATTCAGCCGTTTTTAGATTGTGCCACAGGTTCGGAGGCTGGGGGCTGCTCCAAGGGTGCAAGTCAAAGTCAGGGTTCGTTTTATTATAGCGATCGGGTAAATCAACTGATCGACCAGCAGCGCAAAGAAACAAACCCTGAAACCCGCAAAGGCATATTTGCCGAAATTCAAGACATACTGGGTAAAGATGTACCTTTCATCCCTCTTTGGCAGGATAAGGACTATACATTTGCTCAGAACACCATCGCTGGGGTTCGTCTCGAACCGACGCAATCTTTTCCTTTTTGGTTCCTGAAGAAGCAATAATTCGTTACAATAATTTGGGGGAGTTGAAACGTCAATAATTATTGCATATTTTGTACACAACAGGGTGATGATTGTCACAGTTTCTCAAAGAGACTGATCACCCTAACCTCTTTAATAATGTGGGATATTATTAAAAGAGAGATTTTGCTGAGGGTGGGTATATGAAACTTGGAATTTTAACAACAACAGGGCTGCTGATTGCGATGGGCTGGGCCTCGGGAGTAAAGGCAGAAAACGTATCCCACGTCAAGCAACTATTAGAAACTAAAAAATGTAGCCAATGTGACTTGACGGGAGCGCAACTTGCTGGTATTAATCTGAGCGGGGCAGATTTGAGCGGTGCGAATCTCAGAGGTGCAAATTTGAACGGTGCAAATTTGGACGAAGCCAAACTGAACGAAGCCAATCTGAAACAAGCTAAATTGCAAGGTGCGAGTTTAATTGCGGCTAAAATGCACGGGGCTAATTTGGAGGGTGCGGATTTGAGCCGTGCTAATCTAAGTATGGCGGGTTTAGTGATTGCGAGTTTGAAAAATACCAACCTCACCAGCGCTAATTTAATCGGCGCTAATTTAGAAAGCGCCAATTTGGCGGGTGCAAACCTGAGAAATGCTCGCCAGTCTGTAGCGAATTTAGCGAATGTTAGCCTCAGAGGTGGCAGTTTGTCGGGAATGGAGGTACAGGGAGTCAACTTGCGGGATGCAAATTTGACCAATGCAAATTTGAATGGTGCAAATTTGAACGGTTCGGACTTGACAGGTGCTAATTTAAAGAATGCCAATATGGCAAATGTAGATTTGAAAAACGCTTCTTTGCCGTAGGACGATCGCCAATTGCTATATCAAATTCTGCTTACAAAACTTAATATAATAACGTAGGGGCAATTCTGAAATTGCCCCTACAGTTTTAATTGTAGGATTTATCTTGTTTCCGATCGCTGCGTAGGTCAATCGATTTTAGATTTTAGATTTTAGATTGAAGCATTGACCCCACGTATTAATCCGGGGGCTTGTATCCTGGATGCTTTCGATCATTGTTCGGTGTGCGAAGCTTTTCCCTGGCGTCTGGGATTGCTTCATATTTCGATCTAGGATCAATCTTCCTCGTGACTATCTTGGGCGAAGCGGATAATGTCATCATCGCCGAGGTATTCACCATTTTGGATTTCAATCATCACCAGGGGAATAACGCCTGGATTTTCTACGCGGTGAGCAGTATTCATGGGAACATAGGTTGACTGTTTCTGCATGAGAATCGTCTCTTTGTCGTCGCAGATAACTTTAGCGGTACCGGAGACGACAACCCAGTGTTCGCTGCGGTGATAGTGCATTTGGGTGCTGATGTGATGCCCCGGCTTGACTTCAATGCGATTGATCTTATAACGATCGCCCGCATCTATGACTGTCACTTGACCCCAGTAGCGGGTTTGTGTGCGATCGTCAATTTTTTCGATTGTGTCCACTGTTTCCACCATGCTGTTTATCTCGCTAACGGTGTCTGCAAAAATATCTGTAGTTGAAAGTATAGCAGGGATTAGGTAAGTGCGATCGATTTAAAGATTACTGAATTAGTCGCCACTCGCGAGCATCAACAAATTGCGACAAATGCCCCACATTTGTTGTCGCAATTAACACCTCATTGCCTTCACTGGCCTCCAATATTGGTTGAGCCGCCAAAATCACATCTCCGTCAAGTGCATTGGCTTCTGCGGTTGGTCTTCCTCTCCTTCTCGAATCAGCCCACAACTGAGCTGCTAAAAGCATTACTTCTGTAGTCAAATGACGGTATGTAAGGACTTTCTTGAATAGGTCAAGTTTTCTGATACCTCTATCTTTTCCCGCTCGAATCAATTCTCGCCGCACCTCATAGTCAGCAATTTCAGGCAGGAGTACCATTTCGCCATTTTGTAGTAAGGAGTCTAGCCAAAGTTGGCATTCCAAATAAGGAGGTTTGGCTTGAGGGTTTGTTACCATCCCTAATGGGCCAGAATCCAAAATAATTATTCTGCTCATTGAAACAAGGGTCGATTAGACATCCGATCTTCATTGATGACTTGTTCTAGATATTCCGCAGTTTCTTTTTGCTCTTGTTCATCATCATCTTCTCGCCACGATCGCAATAATTCAATTGCACCTTGATTTCTTTGTATCCGTTCCTCCAGTGACAGTTTAGTAATGTCTATTTGCTCAGATATTTGGGTCTGCTCGGACAAGACTGGCTTTACTGTCACCGTTTCCAGAAATAAGCGCATCATCTGAAGTAAATTCGGCCAATATTCTCTGGGAGTTTGCTGAATTACGCGCAGAAATTCGGCGATGGGCTGGCTTAAGGGGCGATCGCTTTCTTTGTCTTCAACCATAGGAGCTTCGGGCGCGGATTTTACTGTCCCTTGGCTTTCGCTGCTTAAAACGTGTTCTGACATAATTACTTTTTTCCTTTCTCTCATTTACTCATATTATAAACAGAAGGCGGGCCATAGCCCGCCACACTTTTTACTTGCTCAACACACCATCGGGAATCCCCAAAATATCCTCAATTCGAGGCATATCTTCCAAAGCAATCACTCGCCCTTCATCCTCAAAACCAGCAATTTGATCGAAATTCAAATATCGATACAAATCGCCAGCAAAAGGATCGATTCTCTTCGACACAATGTCGTTGTATTCTTCGACTGTAGGAATGCGACCTAACAGCGAACAAACGGCCGCCAATTCCGCCGAACCGAGATAAACTTGTGCATCTTTGCCCATGCGGTTGTTAAAGTTGCGAGTAGAAGTGGAAAAAACCGTTGTCGCATCTTTAACCCGCGCTTGATTGCCCATACAAAGACTGCAACCGGGCATTTCTGTGCGAGCTCCAGCGGCTCCAAAAATGCTGTAGAAACCTTCTTCTTTGAGTTGCTGTTCGTCCATGCGAGTGGGCGGACAAATCCACAGGCGAGTTTTCACTTCCCCTGCACCTTCCAACACCTTCGCAGTGGCGCGGTAGTGACCGATATTTGTCATGCAAGAACCGACAAATACTTCGTCAACCCGATCGCCCGCAACCTCACTCAACAACTTAACATTATCCGGGTCATTGGGGGCAGCCACAATTGGCTCTTTAATCTCGTTCAAATCGATTTCGATGATTTCAACGTATTCCGCGTCAGCATCAGCCTCCAACAGTACCGGATTTGCCAGCCATTCCTCCATCTTCGCTACCCGGCGCATCATCGTCCGCGCATCTTGATAGCCCCGCGCCACCATGTTTTTCAGCAGCGCGACATTGGAACGAATGTACTCGGAAACAGTCTCCACGCTCAGTTTAATCGTGCATCCAGCGCAAGAACGCTCTGCCGTCGCATCGGTCAATTCAAAAGCCTGCTCCACCTTCAAATTCGGCAAACCTTCAATCTCCATAATTCGCCCAGAAAAGATGTTTTTCTTGTTCTGTTTCTCGACGGTTAGCAAACCTTTTTGAATTGCTACATAGGGAATGGCATTCACAACATCCCTGAGCGTTACTCCCGGCTGCAATTCACCTTTAAACCGCACTAAAACCGATTCCGGCATATCCAAAGGCATGACGCCCAAGGCAGCAGCAAAGGCCACCAATCCCGAACCCGCAGGAAAGGAAATTCCCAAAGGAAAACGAGTGTGAGAATCGCCGCCGGTTCCCACTGTATCCGGCAATAACATTCGATTCAGCCAGGAGTGAATAATGCCGTCTCCGGGGCGCAAAGCTATGCCGCCCCGCTGTGAAATGAAATCGGGTAATTCATGGTGAGTTTTGACATCAACTGGTTTCGGATAAGCGGCGGTGTGGCAGAAACTTTGAATTACCAAATCGGCGCTAAATCCCAAACAAGCAAGTTCTTTCAATTCGTCCCGAGTCATCGGCCCGGTGGTATCTTGCGAGCCGACTGTTGTCATGGCTGGTTCGCAAGATGTACCGGGACGAACGCCGGACAAACCGCAAGCTTTGCCTACCATTTTTTGTGCTAAAGTGAAGCCTTTGCCCGTATCTACTGGGATTGTAGGGCGGGTAAAAATAGTGCTAGGTTCTAGTCCTAAAGCTGCGCGGGTTTTGTCGGTTAAAGTGCGTCCAATTAATAGCGGAATTCGACCACCGGCGCGAACTTCGTCTAGAATTGTGTCGGGTTTGAGAGTGAAGGTGGAGATAATTTCTCCGGCTTCGTTAGTGATTTCGCCTTTGTAGGGATGGATGGTAATTACCATTCCTGTTTCCATTTGGGAGACATCACATTCGATCGGCAATGCACCGGAATCTTCAGCGGTATTGAAGAAAATCGGGGCGATCGCACTTCCCAGAATATAACCGCCACTGCGCTTGTTGGGCACAAACGGAATATCATTGCCAATGTGCCACAGCACGGAATTAATCGCTGATTTCCGCGACGAACCGGTACCGACAACATCACCAACATAGGCTACCGGATGGCCTTTTTGCTTCAATTCTGCAATGGTTTGCAAACCCCCAGGCATCTTACTTTCCAGCATCGCCAAAGCGTGCAGGGGAATATCGGGCCGCGTGGTAGCATGAGGTGCTGGCGACAAGTCGTCAGTATTCGTTTCTCCAGGAACTTTGAAGACTGTAACGGTAATCGCTTCTGGCAACACAGGACGACCCGTAAACCACTCGGCATCCGCCCAAGAATCGACTACCTGCTTGGCGTAGGGATTTGTATCCGACAAAGCTATAACGTCGTGGAAAGCGTCGAATACTAACAACGTTTTGCTCAGTGCCCGGGCTGCGGTGGCGGGAATGGCGACCTCGGCAGTGGGGTTGAGCAAATCGATTAAAGATTGGACGTTGTAACCGCCCATCATTGTCCCCAGCAGGTAAACGGCCCATTTGGGAGCAATTAGGGGGCTGTGGATTTCACCTTTAGCAATGCCAGTTAGAAAACCAGCTTTGACGTAGGCGGCGCTGTCTACTCCGGGCGGGACGCGATCGCGCAATAATTCTATTAAGGTTTCTTCTTCTCCAGCCGGCGGATTTTTCAGCAGTTCACACAGTTCCGACGTTTGCTGGGCGTCCAGCGGCAGCGGTGGAATTCCCAAAGCGGCCCGAACGGCCGCGGTACGGCGGTAAGATTCAAGCATTTCTCCTCTCTCCTCGGATAATATTCGGTGGTTGGCAAGCAGGTGACTTTACTTTTTAGATTAGGAGCTTCCGCTGCACATTGAGTAAAGTACCTCGCTCTTATAAAAACTTAACGCAACTTTAAAAACAGTAGATTGTCATACCAAAGATAGATGTGTTCTCCATTCCGAGTGTACGAGATCGCACTCCAGCCGAGCAGTGTAGAGGCCGTCAGTTGCATTGTTGTGGTTAAGATTAATGTGTTGTGGGCTACGATCGCTCGTCCTCTGCATCCATCCCTAACAGCTAAAGCTAGGGAAGCATTTGTCAGTGAGCAATTATGCTCAGAATTTACTCGGATTGTGGGTACAAAACTCAGATTGGCGCGATCGAGGAATCATGCCGAGTGCCATATTTAGGCTCACCCACTCCCAAATCGCGAATTTTCTACTCCTAGAAAAGCAGTTTTTTTGAGTAATCTTACTGATTGACAAATGAAATTAAGTTTTTCAGTTGTTACCAATGCTCTGCATCGGAAATCGTCATTTACCACAAGTTTAAAAAAGTTGTCCTGCTAATGGATCGATTAAACAATGGAAAGTTTTATCCCTGAAAAGTCTGAAAACTGTCACGGCTGGGCCTCTAAGCCAGACTTGTACAAAGAGCTGCAAGGAACCAAAGAATTACTGCTGACGATCGCCCACTCGATGCCAATGCCACTGATCGTCAGCAGTCTGGCGGACAGCACAATTCTTTATAGTAACGATTTATGCCGTCAGGCTTTCGGGTTCACAGCCTTCAAGTCGATCGACGGCCAAAAAGCCGAAATACTCTACCACAAACCTGCAGATCGCCAGGAATTGCTGTTGCGGCTCGCCCGCAACGAACACGTCTGCGAGACAGAAGTCCGGCTTAAAAAAGCTGACGGCACGCTGTTTTGGGCAAGTGTATCGATGCGGTATCTGACATTGGTGTCGGGGAAAGCTGTTCTGTCGGTGTTCAGCGACATTACCGCTCGGAAACGAGCGGCCGCGAAGGAGCAGGAATTGCTCACGTCAATCCACTCGCGGGCCCGCCAGCAAGCGGCCGTCGCTTACTTGGGGCAGCAGGCCCTGGCCGAAACAGATTTGTCTGCACTGATGGACAAAGCTGCGGTTTTAATTGCTCAAACCCTCGACGTTGATTATTGCCAGTTGTTAGAACTGTTGCCCTCCGGTCATGCTTTTCTGCTGCGAGCGGGGGTTGGCTGGCAGCAGGGCCTCGTCGGCAGCGCTACTGTTGCCGCTTCTGCCCGCTCGCAAGCAGGTTACACATTGCTAGTGGGCGAACCCACTATCGTCGAAGATTTGCGGGTGGAAACGCGCTTTAGCGAGTTGCCGCTACTGCACAACCACCGGGCTGTCAGCGGCGTTACTGTAATTATTCCCGGCAATCGAAAACTGGGAAGCAACTGGGGACAAGCAGAACCAACGAACAGTTCCTCCTCGCAGGCCTGGGGCATTTTGGGGGTTCATACCAGCCAAAGGCGGGTTTTCAGCCAAGATGACGTTTATTTTGTAGAAGCCATCGCCAACTTGTTAGCTGCGGCGATCGAGCGCATTCTATCGCAAGAGCGCTTACAAATGATGGAACGGGCGATCGAAAGTTGCAGCAACGGCATTGCAATCACCGACGCAACCGTTGCAGATAATCCGATTATTTATGTCAATCCCAGTTTTGAGCGGATTACTGGTTATCGCAGAGACGAGTTAATCGGCAAAAATTGCCGATTTTTGCAGGGCACAGACACTGACAGCCCCGCTGCCAAACAATTGCGAACTGCGATTGAAGAAGGCAGAGAATCTCAAGTTATATTACGCAACTTTCGGAAAGACGGCACGCCTTTTTGGCACGAACTGTCGATCGCTCCGGTTTACAACTCGCGGCGACACTTAACCCACTTTATTGGAGTACAAACAGACATTACCGACCGCCAGCGCTCGGAAGAAGAATTATTTTTAAATTCTCAAGCTTTAGCAACTTTTAGCGCTAATCTCAAACACTTGCACCGGATTACAACTTATCATTATCAAAACTTTGAAGAACTGGTTGACGATTATCTAACAGCAGGCTGTTTGATGTTTGGACTTTCTAGGGGCATCATGGCTGAAGTTGACCGCGAGACTTTTATTGTACGAGCAGCGAAAACTGATTTAGAATACTTAGTGCGAGGCTGTGAATTGAACCTCAGCGATACTTACTGCGCTGCCGTCATTCAACTTAACAAAACAGTTGCGTATTCTCATATAGGAGCAGAGCCTGAGATGCGCCAACATCCAGCTTATCAAAAATGCCCCTCGGAATCTTACATCGGGACGCCGATATTTGTTAATAACAAAACTTACGGCACTTTGAGTTTTAGCTCTAGAGAAATAAAGAAAAAAAAGTTTCAGTACGAGGAGATAGAAATTATAGAACTGATGGCTCAAAGTATTGGCAAAATTCTGGCGGTTCACCAAATGGAAGTCGAACGCCAGCAAGCTGAAAAAGAGCGATGCGAGTTGATAGTATCTCTCAAAGAAAGTGAAGAACGCTATCGCCGTTTAGTAGAACTATCTCCCGAAGCGATCGCAGTTCACAGCCAAGGGAAAATCGCCTACATCAATGCTGCCGGCGCTAAACTCCTCGGTGCGAGTTCTCCCGAGGCGCTAATCGGCTTTCCGGTATTGCATTTCGTTCATCCAAACTATGTGGAAACAGCCAGAGAGCGCATTCGGCTAGTCGAGACAGAAAATCAGCCGCTCGACCTTGCCGAACAAAAACTGATTCGGTTCGATGGACAAATAATAGACGTTGAAGTTGCCGGCATCCCCGCTACTTATCAAGGCTTGACCGCCGCCCAGATTATTATCCGAGATGTCACCGAGCGCAAGCGAGTAGAACGGGAACTGCTGCACGGCGCTTTTCACGATGCGCTGACAGGTTTGCCCAACCGCCTTTTGTTCCTAGACAGGCTAGGACAAGCCATCCGCCGATCCCATCAGTCCCCCGATTACAAATTTGGTTTACTTTTCCTAGATTTAGACCGCTTCAAAGTAGTTAATGATTCTTTAGGACACGTTTTAGGAGACAAACTGCTAATTGCCCTCGCGCAGCGACTGCAAAACTGCGTCCGGGTTTCTGATACTGTCGCCCGGCTGGGGGGAGACGAATTCACCATCCTGCTAGACCACATTCAGAGCCTCAGCGACGCCACCCTCGCAGCTAAAAAGATACAAACAGAACTGACGAAGCCGTTTCATCTTGAAGGGCACGAAGTATTTACCACCGCTAGCATTGGCATTGTTTTCAGTCGAGGCGACGCCACCGCCAGTGGCGAATCAAATTCGTACACTCACCCGGAAGAATTCCTACGCGATGCTGACATCGCTATGTACCGCGCTAAAGCTTTGGGTAAGGCCCGCCACGAAGTCTTTAATTTGGCGATGCACGACCAAACTATGTCGCTGTTGCAGTTAGAAACTGACCTGCGGTTGGCTATTTTGGGGAAGGAGGAATTAGGACAGAGCAAGGATCAATGTTCGCACTTTATTGTGCACTACCAACCGATTGTTTCGATCGCCAGCGGTGCGCTCGAAGGTTTTGAGGCCTTAGTGCGCTGGCACCACCCAGTTCGCGGTCTAGTTCCGCCGTCTACTTTTATCCCTGTAGCTGAAGAAACAGGTTTGATCGTGCCTCTGGGAGCCTGGGTGTTGCGGGAAGCTTGTCAGCAATTGCGGATTTGGCAAGAAATGTTAACGGAGCAAGAGAGAAGAAGTCCAATGGAAGTCGGAATAAGGCCCTTCGACTCCCTTTGGCTTCACTCAGGGCAAGTCGCTCAGGGTAACAAAAAGGAAGAAGGCGCTTCGACTTCGGTCAGGGTAACAACAGGGAAGATGGCAACGGGCAATGTAGGGGATTTAACTGATGTAACACATACAGGGAATGAGGAACACGGAACTTTTACTGAGGTTAGCCCCAGTATTGGTCACAGGGAAGAAAGAATCGGTAAAAAATTACCACTTCCCAGTTACCAATTCCCGATTACCGATTTCCACTCATCTATTACCAATTCCCAATTCCCAATTACCAATACTTCGGCTACGTTCAGTACAACTTCCCAGGTACCAATTCCGAATTTTAAATTACCAATTATTGCTCCTTCGCAATTAACAATGAGCGTCAATCTCTCTCCTAAACAGTTAGGTATGCCGAATTTAATTGAGGAAATAGATGAAATTTTAGCAGAAACGGGCTGCAATCCGAGCTGTTTAAAATTGGAGATTACTGAAAGCGCGATCGTGGAAAATGTGAAGAAAGCCAATATTGTGCTAGCCGAATTAAAAGCTAGAAATATTCGATTGTCGATCGACGATTTCGGTACTGGCTATTCGTCTTTGAGTTACTTGCACCGTTTTCCGCTGGATACACTGAAGATCGATCGATCTTTTGTGAGCCGCTTGGGGGCTGGCGAAAATGGTGACGACGGGGGTCAGCCTTTGCAGATTGTGCGGGCGATCGTAACTTTGGCTCACAACTTGGGATTGAATGCGATCGCCGAAGGTGTAGAGACAGGCGAACAGTTAGCACAGCTTCGAGAACTCGACTGCGAATTAGCTCAGGGATATTGGTTTTCTAAACCTTTGGACAGTTCCACCGTGACCGAAATGCTGATAGATCTCGGTAATAGAGCAATTATGGACTGAGTGAGGTACAGATTGGTAAATAGTGCGTCACCCCGTGAAGACATTTTTGCTACAAACTCACAATCTCAAAACAGATGCACCAGGGAATAAATGGTGCATCAAAATTAGATTTTCGGTGATGATATCAAATCTGTTAGCATCGGAATTATAGCCATCCTAAATCATTTGTGAATTTCTTACTCCCTCCCCTTGATAAGGGGAGGGTTGGGGTGGGGTCAAAAATTTACGACTCCTGCAAGGATTGCTATATTCATATATCTATTCTCGGCATCTGCGTGAATCCGCGTTAATCCCTTGTCATATGCGGCCCGAGAAATTATCTTTTTCACACCGCAGATGACGGCAGATAAACACACATTAACGCAGATGAATTCTATCAATCCCGGTTGCACAGTCGCTGATTGTTGACTATTGACTGGATTTTACGGCTGACGATGCTACCGGATTTGATCGGGTTGAAAATTACCCAACGGACGCACAGTAACGCTTTCGCAATCGCCAATTGCCAATTACAACTTACCAATTCCCCATTAACAATTAGCTTTGAGGGGAATCTCGATCGTCAATTCTGTACCCTTTCCCGGTGAAGAACTGCATTTCAGCGACCCATTGTGTCTGTCTGTAACAATTTGATAGCTAATTGACAACCCCATCCCAGTACCTTTACCCACAGGTTTAGTGGTAAAAAACGGGTCAAAAAGGCGAGTGCCGACCGCCTCCGGTATTCCCGGCCCGTTGTCAGCAATCCGAATGATTACCTTGCCCGCTGGCGATATTTCAGTGCGGATGCGGATGTGGCTCGGCTGTTCCCGCATTTCCTCAGCAGAACGGCGCAGATCCCGTTCTTCCAAAGCATCCAAAGCATTGCTCAAGATGTTCATAAATACTTGATTTAACTGTCCGGCATAACATTCTACTAAGGGCAGTTGACCGTATTCTTTAATCACCTCAATTTCTGGATGATTGTGTTTAGCTTTGAGCCGGTGCTGCAAAATCATCAGGGTGCTATCTATGCCGTCGTGGATGTTGACTGCTTTCATTTCCGCTTCGTCCATGCGGGAAAATGTGCGGAGAGAAGCAACAATTTGTTGAATTCTGTCTGCACCGACTTTCATTGAAGAAAGCAACTTTGGCAGGTCTTCCATCAGAAAGTCGAGTTCAATAGTCTCTACTTCGTCTTGAATTTCCGGGACTGGATCGGGATAGTGATTTTGGTAAAGTTCGATCAGGTGTAGCAAGTCTTGAGTATAGTCGTTAGCGTGGGTGAGATTGCCGTAAATAAAGTTAACTGGGTTGTTAATTTCGTGCGCGACTCCTGCCACAAGTTGACCGAGACTCGACATTTTTTCATTTTGAATTAACTGCGATTGAGTGCTGGTTAATTGCTGCAAGGTTTGTTCTAATTCGAGAGCTTTATTGCGAGTTTGGGCGTAAAGATCGGCTTGGTTGAGAGCGATCGCCAATTGAACTGTAATCGCTTGCAACAATTCTACTTCGCTGTCGCTCCAATCCCGCACACAAGCGGAGTGGGAGCAGGTAACAACACTCAGGACTCCCGAAAGTGCCTGCATCGGAATTGCCAATATAGATTGGTAGCCCATAGAACGAAGAGACTTTCTCCAAACAGGGTCTGCGATTGCTTCGACATCATCGATTTGCAGCGTTTCTAGACGCAAGATTGGTTCTCCTACAGCGCCGAAGTCAGAAGCTTTATAGCAACCTATTAAATCGGGAAGTTGGGGGATGCGAGATTCTTTAATAATTTCCCAGAAAGGTTCATCCCCGTCGCAGCGATACCAGCTAAAGTTGCAACGATCGATCTGCATGAAAGCGCGAATTTCTTGGACGGCGACAGCAATAATGCTGTCGAAATCGAGGGAATTGCGGATTTGAGTAGTGAGGTTGTTGAGCAATTTTTCTCGATCGGCCTGCTGTCTGAGTCGGGCTTCCGATCGCCTCAAGGCAATTTCTCCCCGCTTGCGATCGGTAATGTCTTGGGTGACAGCTAATAGATATTGCGGTTTGCCATCAGCATCGAGTATTGCGGTTTTCTTGGTATGAAATATGCGAGTATCGCCTTCTCTTGTTTGAATCAGTTCTTCGGGAATGTCTACAATTTGCCCGCTGGCGAGCGCTTCCCGGTCTTTTGCGCTGAAAAATTCGGCTTGTTCTCTGGGGAAAAAGTCGCAATCATTTTTGCCCATAACTTCTGCTGCACTGAAACCGAGCAACTCTTCGGCTGCCGGGTTCCACAGTACAAATCGCAACTCTTCTGCTTCTTTGCCAAATACTCCTACGGGTATGGTGTTGAGCACTGATTCCATAAACTGTTGAGCCTGTTGCAGTTCTGCTTCTGCCTGTTTGCGATCGCTAATATCTCGGACGTTGGCAATGATGCTGAGATTCCCGTTGAGATGAATTCTGGACAGGGCAACTTCTGCATCAAAAGTTGAACCGTCGTTTGGACGCCTCGCTTTCCATTCCACGCGACCTGTTTCGCCGGCTAATACTCTTTCCCAAAGTTCTCCCATTTGTTCAATGGGATTGTCGCCACTTGAATAGTCATTTTTAGTTAATAATTTTGTTGCTTGTTCTTGGCTCACTCCGTACATTTCTAACATTCGATTATTGACATCGAGAATGTTGCCTTCTAAATCGTGAATGAAAATAGCATCGTAGACATTGTTAAATATGGTTCGCAGGTTTTGCTCGGAAACTTGCAGCGCTGCTTCTGCCTGTTTGCGATCGCCAATTTCTTGTTCTAATTGCGTGACTGCTTGGGAAAGTTCGGCCGTGCGCTCGCTCACTCTGTCTTCCAGCTCGGCGGCTGCTTGTCGCAGGGCTGCTTCGGCGGCTTTGCGATCGGTAATGTCGAGCGCCGTGCCGAACAATTTTAGCACTTTGCCACTGGCATCGGTTTCAGCGCGGCCTACGGCGTTGAGATGCCGCAGCGTGCCGTCGGGACGGCAAAGGCGGAGGTCCAAATCAAAGGGGATGCCTGCTGTGAGTCCCCGCTGCACTTGAGTTTGCCACAATTCCAAATCTTCTGGATGGATCAGAGCGACCTGTTCGGCTAGGTTGGGCGCGCTTTCGGCCGGTTCGAGTCCGAAGATGCGGAAGAGTTCCTCTGACCAAGTGACGGTTCCCATTGTTGCGTCGAGTTCCCAATTGCCGACGTGGGCGAGTCTCTGGGCTTCTTGTAGCTGCCGCTGGCTGTTGCGGATGGCGGTTTCGGCAACTTTGCGATCGGTGATGTCGAACAATACGCCACAAAATATTATTTCGCCGTTCTCGCTGCGGGTGGGCATGGAGTCGCCCTGCCACCAGCGAATCTCACCGTCGGGCTTGACTAACCGCCCTTCATAGTGCCACAGGGAGAGGTTTTCTACGGCTTCGCAGACAGAGGCGATGTAGCTTTCCAAGTCTTCAGGGTGGACGCGGGAAATGAATGTATTCATGTCTCGCATCATTTCTGCTGCTGTAACGCCGCTGATATATTCGATGCGATCGCTCATGTAGTCAATGCGCCAAACTCCGTCACGGTTGCAAAACTGGAACAGGGCTCCGGGCATGGTGGCCGCGATCGTCCGAAACTTGGCTTCGCTGGCGGTGAGGGCGGCAAAAGTCTGGCGCAGTTCTGCCGTGCGTGCTTCTACTCTGCGCTCTAGTTCTGCGTTGGCGTGTTGTAAGGCTGCTTCTGCTCGCTTGCGATCGGTAATGTCGGTAGCTGTACCGGTGGTGCCGAGGAAGTTTCCGGTTTCGTCGTAGAGGGCGATCGCGTTAAACATCAAATGTTTCATGCTGCCGTCTTTGGCGATGTGGGTGCTTTCGTACTGGAAAACTGATTCTCCGGCAAACAGGCGGGCGAAAACTTCTAAATCTTTCTGGCTTTGTTCTGGTGTCGCAAAGTCGGAGAACGACCTACCGATCATTTCTTCTGGTTCGTAACCGTAAATGTACTTAACTGCTGGGTTGACGAAGGTATAGCGTCCTAAAGCATCGACCGACCAAATCATGTCTTGGGAGGTTTCTACCAGGCTGCGGTATTTGCTTTCACTGGCTTTGACGGCTTCTTCTGTTTTTTTGCGTTCCGTCATGTCGCGGGAGACGCCGACAGTCATGACAATTTGGCCGTCTGCGTTGCGAATCGGTGTTTTGACTGTGCTGAACAGCAGCACTTCTCCGTCGTAGCGCGTCACCGGTTCTTCGGAAATTTGCAGAGTCTGTCCGGTTTCAAATACGAAGGCGTCATCTTTGATGTACTGGAGAGTATTGTCGGTATCGGCGAAAGGTGCGTCTACTATGTCTTGAAGTTCCTCTTCAGTCATGCCGTAATAGTCGCGGAACGCTTGATTTGCCCAAACAATTTTGGATTTGGGGCCTTTGACTAATACCATATCGCCGATCGAATCGAGAATTTGGTGATATTTTTCCTCGCTGTCGCGGAGTTTCTGCTGTGCCGCTTCGATTTCTGCTATTTGCCTCTGGGTTTGCAAGTGCAGTTCGACTTGGTGGATGGCAACTGCTAAATGGTCGCCTACTTGTCTGGCAAATTCGATTTCGTCTTCTTGCCACTGGCGGGGTTGACCGCAGGAGTGAATGCACAGCAATCCCCACAGGTGTTGCCCTTGCAGCAGCGGTACGACTAAGTTGGCTCGGATTTGAAATCGCTTGAGGATTTTGAGGTGACAAGGGCTCAACCGGGCTTTGTAAATGTCCGTGACTGCTTGAACGTATCCTTTGGCATAGTTGGCGGCAAATTGTTCGCCGAAGCAGTAGTCGCTGACTCTTGCTCCCAAAGATGGGCTGTATTGGGGCAGTACGTCTTCGGACACTACTTCGCCCTCATTCCATTCGGATTCGGGAAGAAAGCGGTAGACGGCGACTCGATCGGCATTTAGGAGTTGCCGAACTTCGGTGGCTGTGATTTTGAATATTGTTTCTAAGTCTAGGGATTCACGAATTTTGCTAATAACTCCCATCAGCGCTTGCAGCTTTTTGAACCAGGTTTGAGACTGCGTTTGTCTTTCTAGGTGAGCTAGTTTCTCGCGCAGGTGGTTGACTTCGTGATACAGGTATTCATGAAACATAATGCTTTTTCTTTAGTTATTTTGCGGTTTGGTATCGAGGTTGATGGCATCTCCATAGCGATATGCAAGTTGAGCCTGGTAACTCAAAAAGGCAAAGAATATATTCTCTTCCTTCTGCTAGCACTTAGCAGCTACTCACGCTGCATTTCCGTATTTTTTCTAGATTGAATGGTCAATCGACCATGTTAGCTCCTGTATTTTTACTGAAAAAATGGCATAACTTGTTACTTAATAAATTGGCAATTATTGAGAATAATGGCAACAAAGCTTAAACATAAACCCGGTTTCTTAAGGTAATTAAGTCAGGGAAGTTCCGAAAGTGGAAACAAGAAACAGCCTTTCATGCCAGGAGCGTGGGGAGCATCCTGACTAATCTTGACATTTTTTTCGCTCGCCTTCGGTTGCAATTGTCACCTTTTTATTATTACGGCAAACTCGCTCTATGGTTTCCTTGGTTGGGCGATCGAATATCCTGTTGGGAGCGCCTGTATGAAAATTTGTTTAAAGTTAGGCGCTCGCCTTTTCTATGGTTTTCGCTAATTCTCGATTTATCTGTCCTAAATTAAATTTAATACAGAGTTTCGGGCAATCCGATATTTTAGAGAATTTTCCTAGCCTTCTAATTGTTTTATGCTATCGATTTGATTTTTTAAACTTATTAAAACCCACCGCAGCAGAGATCAGTTTTAAGTTAAACACTTGAGGTAGTTGCAGAGTATGGTTAAATTGGCTGAACTCAAGGGCGATTCCCTACCCTTGACCGAACGCACCCGGGTTCGGGATAGCTTCGCTTTACGAACAGTTTTTGCCCACTTTTTGCATTTTTTGAGAAGTGTAGAAATTCTTAGATAATACTAAGATTTAGGGTATCACATTTTTGACTAAAGTCAAGGTCTTTCAAGCTTGATGCACAGAAATGGGGATCGCGAGGATTAAAGTTTGGGCAAAGTAATGATAAATTGCGTATAAACTCGCATTGCGCTTTGTATATTTAAAGTGCCACCCTGCTGTCGGGCAATAATATCGCGATGCAGAGACAATCCAAAACTGATGGCTTCTGCTGTCGGTTTAGTAGTAAAGAAAGGCTAAATTTTTTCTTTGCTTTTTAGAGAAATTCCGAGGTTGTTTTCGCGGAGAAAAAGTTCAAGTGCTTTTGCCAGTCTTGGCATTTTTACCAAATTTTGGATAATATCGTTTCCGGTTGTATCGGAATGATACCGAGGAGACGGCTTGGCCGTCCCTACCCCGATTAATTGTAGGGACTTAGGCCAAGCCGTCTCCTGACTGCAGGTAATATTAATTCCGATGCTACCGGAGTTGATATAATAAAACTTTCAGTTTAGCGATCGGTTCCTTGCGGCCATTTTTCTGCTTTTAAAATGCAGCATAAAAAGCATTTTCAATGATATTTATAAAAGCGGGATTGAGAGCCAGTAAGCCTATTTCAGACCGAGCGATCGCACTGCCATACTCGATATAAATTATTATATTGAAGTGGCGAGCAGGCTGCTCTGATCGACGAACTGCTAAAAACTTAAGAAGCCGTTTTCAGTATTGCCCTGGCTTCCTCAATATTTTGGGCAACCAATTTGCCCGACTCGATAAAGGCTGCTCTTTCAGTATCGCTGAGTTCAAGTTCCACTATTTGTTCGACTCCCTGATATCCCAAGCGGCAGGGCACTCCTAAAAAGATATCTTGCAGGCCGTATTCGCCGTGCAAATAAACGCAGCAAGGCAAGAGTCGCGACTGATTAAATAAAATAGATTCTACCATCAAACAGACAGCAGATGCGGGTGCAAAATAAGCACTACCAGTCTTCATCAATTCTACAATTTCTGCGCCGCCGTGGCGAGTCCGCTGTACGAGTCGATCGATCGCGCCAGCATCCATAAGTTGATTGATGGGAATACCGTTGACGGTGGAATAGCGGGGCAAAGGAACCATCAAATCGCCGTGAGAACCGATGACAGTTGCATTGATTTCAGCAATTGAAACGCCCAATTCCATTGCTATAAAAGTTTCAAAGCGGGCGGAGTCGAGAACTCCCCCCATACCCATGACTCGGTGTTTGGGCAAATCCGCTGCTTCCCAAGCTAAATAAGTCATGATATCTAGGGGATTTGTGACTGTGATTAAGATTGCTTCGGGAGAATGCTCGATCGCCTGTTTTGTGGCTTCGGTGACAATTCGAGCATTGATTTTAATTAAATCTTCCCGATTGATACCGGGTTTGCGCGGCACTCCGGCGGCAATTACTATGATATTTGAGTTGGTGGTATCTCTATAATCATTTGTACCGACAATTTGGCGATCGTGGCGTTCTACTCCCCTGGCTTCCATCAAATCCAAAGCAACGCCCTGCGGCCAACCCTCCACAATATCTAGCAATACTACATCTGCCAGATTTTTCTCAGCAATTCGCTGGGCTAACGTACTGCCGACTTTGCCTGCACCAATAATTGATACGCGGTTTGATGGAGAATTCATTGGATTTTAGATTTTAGATTTTAGATTTTAGATTTTAGATTTGAGCAATGAGCTTAATTGGGGAAAGGTGCGCGGTGTGCACCCTTCGCTACATTAAGAACAGTGATGTTTAGTTTTGGTGAGTTAGTTAAAATCTTCGAGTTGGTCTACCCGCAGCCAAATATTGGGGGTGGGTACTTTGCCAAATTTGACGAAGGCATAGTCGCCGCGAACATCCATCACTTCGCCCTTTGTTTCAAATATATACGAGGAAAAGCGCTGGTCGCTGGCTTTGGCTTCTAGACTGTTTTCCAATTTTTCGCGTACAGCGCGAACTATACTGCCTTTCTTGATTGCCATAACTTGCTTTGTTTAGTTTAAAAAACTATACAAATTTTAATCTAGATTGGGCTGGAAAGGACTTCTTCTTTCTTCTGACATCTGGCACCATTCTCGCTTAACAGGATTTCCCACCTGTTCCACCATAGTTCAATATTCTTGCGCTGGGGGCCCCGCCCGCCCCTGAAAACCTTATTGACAAGGGTACAAGATATCAGTTCTTCCTCCTTCCTTCTTCCCTCTTCCGCCTTCTTCCTTCTTCCTTCTTCCTTCTTCCTGACATCCGTTACATCCGTTACAGAATCAGTTGCCGAACTTCCTTCTTCCTTCTTCCTGACATCCGTTACATCCGTTACATCCGTTACAGAATCCGTTGCCGAACTTCCTTCCGCTTATTGCTGGCAGGCGGGGCAAAAATGAGTCGATCGCCCTGCTAATTTTATACGTTCGATGGTTGTGGAACAAGTGCGACAGGGTTGACCGGCGCGATTGTACACCCAAGCGACGCCGCCGTAGTTGCCGTTGACACCTTGGACGTTGAGAAAATTGCTAAAAGTCGTGCCGCCGGATTCGATCGCCTTCTGTAAAACTTGAATAATAGCTGTATGGATGCGCCCAATTTGCTCTGCGGTCAAATCCGCGCACAGAGTTGTGGGCATCACTCCCGACAAAAACAAAGTTTCGTCTGCGTAAATATTGCCCAAACCAGCTATCAGTGCTTGGTCTAGCAAAGCTGTTTTAATTGGTCGCGCCCGCCGGTGCAGCTTGCGGGCCAAATATTCTGTTGTAAACTCCTCGGAAAACGGTTCGGGGCCTAATAGTTTCAGACCTATGACAGTGCTCGAAACCTCGGTTTCTGCAGGCACGTACCACATTTGCCCGAAGGTGCGCTGGTCTACAAACCGCAATTCTTGGTTTCCTTCAAAGAATAGCCGCACTCGCGCGTGTTTTTGCAGGGGTTCGGATCTGTTCACCCACAGCAGTTGCCCGGTCATCCGCAGGTGAACGCCCAACCAGCCGGCTTTTGAAGGAAGGAGGAAGGAAGAAGCAAGAGGGGAAGAGCTTGGAGTTTGAGCCCTAAATTCTTCCCCTTTCCCTTTCTCTCTTTCTCCTTCTGGGAATTGAGATAGTTCTGCCAGGAGGTATTTGCCGCGTCTGTACCAGCGGGCGATCGACTTTCCTTTGAGTTTTGTCAAAAAATCGGTCGCAGATATTGAGCGGGCGATCGTGCTGTTTAACAACACGTCCCCGCCCAACATTTCTCGATCGAGGGTCGCTTGATTCAAACCCCGGCAAATAGTTTCAACTTCTGGCAGTTCTGGCACAATTAGCGTTGTTCTGTTCCTTGACCTTGAGGCGAACCTTGGACCGTGCCCGGCGTTTCGGAGCCCGGTTTGCTGTCCGTAGAAGTTTTCGGCTGCTGCGAGGGGGTACCCTGGCCGGTTTGCCGAGTTCTCTCGTCGAGCGTGGTTTGTTTGCCGCCGGAAGCTACTGGAGTCCCTGTTTTCGATTTTGCTGTGGGTGGTGCCACTTCCACTAATTCGCTTTGGGCGTAGTTGTTGGTGTTGACGCCTGCATAATTTACGCTGTTAAAGCGAACGATAACTGGGTATTTAATGCCGCTTTGGTCTACCGTAGCAACGGTGCCCACTTCTTGATACCAGTAGGATTCTTTGCGGAGAATCCGGACTGTAGAACCGCGTTGAACCATGAGCTTTTTTTCCTTTGCGATGAATAAACGGATCAAGCCATTTTTTTTACTCTAGTCGATCGCGCGGCGCATTTAAAGTCTGCAACGGATTTTTTACTTCCCGCGCCGTTTTTTGTCTGCAGTTTGTAAAGAAAAGTAAATACTTTGGTAGGGCGGTCGCTGCGGTTGCAAAATAAATAAACCCACATTATCCGTCAAATAAAACCAGTACGATCGAGTTGAAAACAAACTTTACAAATAGTTGTGAATTGCTACATTTAAATGTTCTGCGAAATTCTGATAAGTCATGACTGAACCTCACGCCACAGTAATACTCGCGATCAGCGCAGACGGTAAAATTGCAGATGCAGTACGATCGCCCGCGAGATTCGGTTCTGCCAACGACAAAGCCCACCTCGAACAGCAAGTAGCAGCAAGCGACGCCGTTTTGTTCGGCAACGGCACGTTACAGGCTTATGGGACGACGATGAGAGTGATTTCGCCGGAATTGGTCAAACAGAGGCAACTGCAAGGGAAGCCCCCACAACCGATGCAAATTGTGTGTTCGCGATCGTCCCAATTTGACCCAAACTTGCGATTTTTCCAGCAACCGGTGCCTCGCTGGCTGCTGACAGGGCAAGACAGTAGGGAAACGGCAATGCCGTCTCCGTACCCGACAAAAGACACTAAGTTCGATCGCACATCTGGCACCATTCTCAAGAACGGGCAAGATGCCCGTTCCACAAAAGATGAATTTTCTTGTGGAACAGGCATCTTGCCTGTTCATAAAAGGCTTATTGAGAATGGTGCAACATCTCAATTCGATCGAATTATCTATGCAAAAACCGCAGGTGGAGAAATTGATTGGATTGATGCGTTTCAACAGCTAGCAAGCTTCGGTATCAAACGCTTGGCGATTCTGGGCGGGGGAAAACTGGTAGCCTCTGTGCTGGCTGCAGGCTTGGTAGACGAACTTTGGCTGACGGTGTGCCCGTTAATTTTGGGCGGCGCGGATGCACCGACGGCTGTTGAGGGAGAGGGTTTTTTGGCGGATGTAGCGCCGAAATTGCAGCTTTTGGCGGTTAAACAGGTGGGACAAGAGGTATTTTTGCATTATCGGGTCGATCGAACTGAAGCTCAAACGTACTCCGAGACTAGGGTTTGACGATTAAGCCCTCCGATCCCCCCTAGCCCCCCTTAACAAGGGGGGAACCGGAGGCACTCAAAGTCCCCTTCCGCTCAAAGTCCCCCTTCTTAAGGGGGATTTAGGGGGATCGGGTTTCGGACAAAAGCGAGATTTGTGAGGTTTCAAGGTTCAGTTGACACCAGTTGCCATTCAGCTTTCCCAGCGATCGAATAATTGTATTAACTTAAATGAAGTTCGATCGCTCTACGCTCAAATCTCCCTATGCTGAAACAGCCAAAACCTGAATATTCTGTAGCCTGGATTAGCAAAATAGGCGAAATCCCGCAAGCGTCGTGGGATGCCTTGGCGATGCCACTAAAAACTCCTTTTCTGGAATGGGATTGGCTGAACAATCTCGAAATCTCGGGCAGTGCAACAGGTAAAACCGGTTGGCTACCGCATCACTTAACAGTCTGGCGAGACAAACAGTTGATTGCTTGCGCGCCACTTTATGTCAAAAGTCACAGTTACGGGGAATTTGTATTCGATAATCAGTGGGCGGATTTAGCCCAACGTTTGGGTGTTCACTATTATCCCAAATTGATGGGAATGACGCCGTTTACTCCGGCTGAAGGCTATCGGTTTTTGATTGCCGAGGGAGAAGATGAAGACGAGTTAACTGGAGTAATGGTAAGCGCGATCGACCATTTTTGCGATCGCCACAATATCTCCGGTTGCAATTTCCTTTATGTCGATCCCGAATGGCGCGAAAGAATGGAACGCCACGGTTTCAGCAGTTGGCTGCACCACAGCTATATTTGGCAAAATCAAGGCTATGAAAATTTTGACAATTATTTAGGCGCATTTAATGCCAACCAGCGCCGCAATATCAAACGCGAACGCAAAGCAGTCGATCAAGCTGGGTTGTTGGTAAAAACGCTGACGGGCGATGAAATTCCCCAAGCCATGTTTGGTCAAATGTATGCTTTTTATGAGAATACTTGCGACAAATTTGGTTGGTGGGGAAGCAAGTATCTGACTAAGCGATTTTTTGAACAGTTGCACCACAATTATCGCGATCGAGTTTTATTTGTAGCCGCCTACGACAAGGAAGATGAGAGACAGCCGGTGGGTATGTCTTTTTGTTTGTATAAGGGCGATCGACTGTACGGGCGTTATTGGGGCAGTTTGCAGGAAATAGACTGCTTGCACTTCGATGCTTGTTACTATACGCCGATCGAATGGGCGATCGATCGGGGCATCCAAAGCTTCGATCCCGGTGCCGGCGGGCGGCACAAAAAACGGCGCGGCTTTCCAGCTACGCCAAATTATAGTTTGCACCGATTTTATAACAACCGTCTGGCCCAAATTCTCAAGTCTTATATCGGTCAAATCAACGAAAGAGAACAGGAAGAAATTGATGCAATCAACGAGGATTTACCTTTTACTAAGTTACCTCCGTTGTTACTCGGCGATTGACGGTTGACTGGGAATTTGGAATTGGAAATTGGGAATTACTAACAGCCCATCGGTGTCAACATAATACTAAAACCCTGTGTATATCTCGTTGGTATCGAAGTTTCTATCCCCCTAAATCCCCCTTAAGAAGGGGGAATTAGAATGCTCTTCCCCCTTTATTAATAGGAGTTAGAGGGGACGTGAGAATACTATTGTCCCCCCCTTAATAAGGGGGGTTAGGGGGGAGCGAAACTCAACTATAAACGATATTTATTAGGGATTTTAGTCTTAAGTTGACACGAATGGTAACAGTCCACCGTCAACCAATTAACCTAATTCACAAATACTCTCCCATCTTCCTGAATTTCCAGGGATTTTGTATCAGCGGCCACCTCAGTTGTCGCGCCGAAACTGACTTGCAACATTCCCGGCATCGCGGTTGCTTGGGGGCGAACCAGCACCAATCCGCCGTCTGGGCGCTGGTAAGTGAGAGTGATTGGCACTGGGAGGGTTTGAAGCAAAATTTCCGATTGTTCGCCCAGAGTGCGCGGCTGGGTAACGCCTACGATTTGATAATTGATGACAGCATTGGTGGTATTCACCAGTTTAATTACTATCCCGCCTTCGGCAGGCGTAACTCGCGCACTGGGCAGGGGAAAGCGGGGAGGCGCATCTGTGGGTGTAGATGGCATCCCGCTGAGGCCCGGACTTGCAGCCGGAGTTGGTTCGCTGACGGGTTCTTCAGTGGCTGCGGGAGTCTCTGAGGGAGTCTCTGCGGGTTGGGAAACGGGTTTTCCTTGTTGGGGCGGTGGGCCGCCGGCGTGGGAAAGTGTTGCGAGACTAACGAGTAAACCTCCGCAGGTGGCTGCTAGCAAGCTGATTTTTTTTAACGGTAGATTGTGGCGAAACATAAATAACTCCTCACAAGTTCGATCGAGGTTTTCCAACAAAGTTCATGTTAATCTATGCGTGAATTGAATTTTAATAGCTGGGTTTGGGGCAGAGGTAAGAAGAACCAGGCTTGAGGGGTAGATTTTTTTTTAACCGCAGAGGGCGCAGAGGGCGCAGAGGAGGAGGGAAAGTTTTAGGGGCGAGATGCTTCTGATTTGTGGGCGGGGAGGGTGACGGTAACGGCGGTACCTCGATCGACTTGGCTGTCAATGCGGATTTGGCCGCGGTGATTTTCGACAATTGCTTTGGCGATGGCTAATCCTAAGCCGGAACCGGCGGCGCTGCGGTGGGTGCGGGCGGGATCTGCGCGGTAGAATCGATCAAACAAATGCGGCAGGGCTTCTGCGGAAATTCCGATGCCGGTGTCTGTTACTTTTATTTGCAGCGCAGGATTTAACATCGCCGAATTTCTTTTGTTTTTAGCTGCAAGCTGCAATTCTACTTGAATTTGACCGCCAGAGGGGGTGTACTGCACGGCGTTGCTGACGAGATTGGTAAACAGTCGGGCTAATTGATCCCAGTCTCCCAACAGTGTAAAGTTGTCCTCAGCGTTGGGCAGATCGACAATTTCCAAAGAAAGAGAGAGATTTTGGGTAGTGGCGATCGCCTGTTGTTCTTCAATTACCTCCATCAGCAAAGCATCGAGAGGAACCTCAATCCACTGCTGCTGCACGATACCGCTATCTTGTCTGGCTAAAAACAGCAAATCATCAACCAAGCGCCCCAAACGGCGCGTTAGGCGTTCGATAACTTGTAGCTGTTGATGCTGCTGCGGTTCGATATCCGGTTCCGCTAAAGCTACTTGGACGTTAGTTTGAATAGTGGCGATCGGATTTCGGAGTTCGTGAGAAGCATCAGCGGTAAACTGTTTGAGACGCTGATAAGATTCCCGCACAGGTTTCATAGCCAATCCCGACAGCAGCCAGCCAATAGCTGCAACGCAAATTAGAGTTAAACTCGCGCCCAAAATCAAATCGAGAATTAATTGGCGGATGGGTTTTGTCACTTCAAACCAAGGATGGCTGACTCGCAAATATCCTAGAACTTGGCGTCCGATTTGTACTCGCTGCGTTACTTGTCTGAGGGAGTAGTTTTGCTCCGACTGCAACTTATTATTAATTATCCAAACTGTTTCGCCGGTGCGGTTAGCGTGAATGGGAATATTCAACGGTTCCAATAATGTAGACCACAGCAATTCGCCCGTAGGACTGAACCATTCTAAATCAATGTGGTCGTCTTCTACTGCATCGGTGCTATCTGGAAAACTGGCTTGAATATTAACTTGCCACTTATTTTTATCTTTGATAGTAGGGAAACTTAGCGGTTCGATAACGAGAGTTCGCTCTATTACTTCGACAACATGATTGAGGGTGTCATCAATGCGATCGATCAAAGTATTGCGGACGTAGAAATAGAAACCTGTGGCGAATACCAGTAACAATACAGCAGTAACGGCAGTGTACCAAATAGCGAGGCGGCGGCGGGTAGCTTGAAACATATTGCGAAGGAAGTTCGGCAACGGATTGTGTAATTGATTCAACAGATTTAACCGATTTAATAACTATAACCTTCTTCTATTATCTTCTTCTCTTCTTCTCTTCCTTCGTGCCCTTCGCGCCTTCGCGGTTCGTTAAAAAAAGCCTTGTTGGCAAATTATCTCAAAAAACTCTAACAACTTTCCATTCTTGATACTTCAGACAGATGTGGAGGTAGCTGTCACCCTAGTATTCTAATCGCGAAACTTTTTAGGTAAAAGTCTGTGACAAAATTTTTATTCAGGGCCGCGATCGGGCTGTTAATGGCATTTTTTGGGGCAATTACCTATTTTACAAACGACGTACAAAATCCGGTAACTGGAGAGAGACAGCGGGTGCAGCTTTCTCCCCGCCAAGAGATAGTTTTGGGATTGCAGGCGCGAGATCAAATGGCCGCCAAGCACGGGGGGCTTTATCCCAGCGAGAGTATTCAGCAGTATATCGATCGAGTCGGCGAACGAGTTGTCAACAGTTCGGCGGCGAAACAAGCGGGTTATCCGTTTGAATTCCACCTGCTGCGAGACCCCCAAACTGTCAATGCTTTTGCTTTACCGGGGGGACAAGTTTTCATTACCGCCGCACTTCTGCAGCGCCTGAATTCGGAGGCTCAGTTGGCTGCTGTACTGGGGCACGAGGCCGGTCACGTGGTGGGCCGGCACGGTGCGGAACACTTGGCAAAACAGCAGTTGGGCAGGGCTTTGGTAACGGCGGTTGGGGTGGCTACTAGCGACGAGCGCGGGGGCGGCCAGCAGGCAGCATTAATTGCTCAAGCTGTCAATCAAGTGGTCGGTTTGCGGTACGGTAGGTCTGATGAACTTGAGAGCGATCGGCTCGGTTTTCGGTTTATGACGGAGGCGGGTTACGATCCTAGAGCTATTGTTGAGGTGATGCAAATTCTCGGTGCCGCTAGGAAGGGCGAAGCGCCACCGGAGTTTTTGAGTTCTCACCCCAACCCTGAAAACCGAGTTGAAAAGTTGCAAGCTTTAATCGCGCAAAATTACCCGAACGGAATTCCAGCTAATTTGGTGTCGGGACGTGAAGAGTTTGCTAAGAATTTGTCTGGCGGTTAGCGATAATTGCATCGGGCTTTACAAAAGTTATTACTAAAGGCGGATCTAAGTTCGGCTTGGATTTGACACGATCAAGTTAATGAGCGATCGAGCAATTTGAAAGTTGAAAACCATGATCGAATCTTGGATGATTATCGGCGGCGTGACTTTCTCAGTCGCCTTCGGCACTCTGTCTTTTAAACTGCGGGATATTAACTGGGCCGTCAAACTTCAAAGACCGGATTGGATGTTTTTTGAGCCTGCTATTCCGTTAATTTGGACGGTGATTTTTGCTTGCGGGGCCGGCAGCGCTACTTTCGTGTGGGAACAGGAGCCAGGGAGCCTTAAAACTTGGCTGCTGATGGCTTTGTACTTGCTTTTAGAAATTGTCACAGTTGCTTATATTCCTGCTACTCTCAGAGCCAAAAGTCTCAAAGTAGGGACAATTTTGGGAGGGGCTGGCGAGATTGTGGGAGCTGTGTTGACGTTGGCTGTTTTGCCGATTTCTCAAACTGCGGCTTTGTTACTTTTGCCTTACGTGATTTGGGGTGCGATCGGCACTTATACTACTTGGGAAATGATTCAATTAAACCCAGAAGCGGCATAAATATTCGGTGATCTTCGGCGCACCCTACATACTATAACGCTCTTATCTTCCTTCGTGTCCGTAGCATCTTCGCGGTTCATTAAAAAAAGCATTGTTAATAATAGCAAATCCGTGCTAGCGGGTTAACCCACCCGATAAAGTGAGGAAATCCGCTTAACATTGTCTGCCTAGTTGATGAGAAAATAGATGAATAAAACTGCTTTAAATCAAAGGATGACAGCTATCAATGGCCATTAAAGACCAGCCCCAACCACCTCGTTTTCGACAAATTAGCAATGTCTTGTTATTGCTCTCAAGTTTGTTCCTGTTGGCAAACATCTTTTTACCGAATTTGTTCGGCCCCCAAATTCCCCAAGTGCCTTACAGCTTGTTCGTCCATCAGGTTCAAGAACAAGATGTAGTCCGAGCTTCGGTAGGCCAAAATGAAATTCGCTACCAACTAAAAGGCGAAGGAGACCAACCCGGTCAAGTGCTGTCAACTACGCCGATTTTTGACCTGGAACTTCCTAAACTTTTGCAAGAAAAAGGCGTTGAATTTGCGGCAACTCCCCCTGCCAAAAATGGCTGGATCGGCAGTGTTTTAAGCTGGGTGGTTCCGCCGCTGATTTTTGTGGCGATTTTTCAATTTTTCATGAACAGACAGGGTGGCGGGCCTCAGGGTGCGCTCTCGCTCGGAAAAAGCAAAGCTAAGGTCTATGTAGAAGGCGAATCGGCGAAAATTACTTTTGCTGATGTGGCTGGAGTAGAAGAGGCTAAAACTGAATTAGTCGAAGTTGTTGAATTCCTGAAAACTCCTGACAGATTTACGGCAATTGGCGCGCGAATTCCGAAAGGTGTGCTGTTAGTCGGGCCTCCGGGAACTGGCAAAACGCTGTTAGCTAAAGCAGTGGCTGGTGAAGCTGGCGTGCCGTTCTTTAGCATCTCGGGTTCGGAGTTTGTGGAACTGTTTGTAGGTGTTGGTTCTGCAAGAGTTAGAGATTTATTCGAGCAGGCTAAAAAACAGGCTCCTTGTATTATTTTCATTGATGAATTGGACGCGATCGGCAAATCTCGTAGCAGTAACGCTAGCTTCGGCGGGAATGACGAACGCGAACAAACTCTCAATCAACTGTTAACTGAAATGGATGGTTTTGCTGCGGGCAATACTACGGTAATTGTGCTTGCTGCAACTAACCGCCCGGAAAGTTTGGATGCTGCTTTGTTGCGCCCTGGTCGTTTCGATCGCCAAGTTCTAGTCGATCGCCCGGATTTATCGGGTCGCGAAGAAATTTTGAACATTCACGCTCAAAAAGTGAAGTTGGGCCCGGATATTAATTTGAAGGCGATCGCCACTCGCACTCCCGGTTTTTCCGGCGCAGATTTGGCAAATTTGGTGAATGAAGCTGCTTTGTTGGCGGCGCGCAACAAACGCCTAACTGTAGCGCAGGAAGACTTTGCAGAGGCGATCGAACGAATTGTAGCTGGCTTGGAAAAGAAAAGCCGCGTGCTCAATGAAAAAGAGAAAACCATCGTTGCTTATCACGAAGTCGGCCACGCAATGGTAGGTGCTTTGATGACTGGTAATGGCGAAGTTGCCAAAATCTCGATCGTCCCTCGCGGTATGGCTGCTTTGGGTTATACTTTGCAGCTACCGACTGAAGACCGTTTCTTGTTAGATGAGTCGGAATTGCGGGGTCAAATTGCGACTTTGTTGGGCGGGCGATCGGCTGAGGAAGTCGTGTTTGGTAGCATTACTACTGGCGCTTCCAACGACTTGCAAAGGGCGACTGATTTAGCTGAACGGATGGTGACAACTTACGGGATGAGTAAGGTTTTGGGGCCTCTAGCTTACGATCGAGGTCAACAATCAATGTTCCTCAATGACGGTATGGGAAATGCCCGCCGTGCGGTAAGTGCTCAGACTGCTGAGGCGATCGACCAAGAAGTGAAGGAAATTGTCGAAACTGCACATCAGCAAGCTTTGGATATTCTGAAAGCAAACCGAGAATTGTTGGAAACAATTACGCAGAAACTGTTGGAAACTGAGGTGGTGGAAGGTGATTCACTTCGCGAATTCCTCCGTCAAGTGCGGCCTTTAGATAAGGTTGCGGCTTGAGGTTAATAGGGTTTAATTAAACCGCAGATGAACGCAGATGATTTGAAATCATCTGCGTTTTTTAATTTCAAATTAAGCGAGTAGGGCTGGTTTCTCAGTCGTTCGCGCCCACCTAACGGGACTTAAACAAATTGTGGGTTGAAATCGACCTACTCATAAGCCAAGCACTTCGCGGATATAAGCTGGAGCAGGATGGCGTCCTGTAATTCCTTCGTGGTCGTAAAACTTTTTGCTGACAAACTCCGGGTTTACAACTGCTTGCGCCAAGTCGTTAGAGAATAGAATGCACTCTGGATGTAACGCAGCCCCGTTGCAATAGTTGCCAGATAGATACATTGAACCTCTAGATGGATGATTTTTAATTTATAGTCATTTCAAATAAATGTGAGACAAATGCAAGATGATGTAAAATCAAGAAAAATTGTTAACTCGGAGCCGAAAAATGGCATACAGTCTAGATTTGAGAAAAAGAGTAGTGGATTATGTGGAAAATGGAGGGGGTATAACCAAAGCCGCCGCCCTGTTTAAAGTAGGAAGAGCAACAATATACAGATGGCTAGGGAGGGAAGACCTTCGAGCAATCAAGGTAGAACACCGTGAGCGAAAAATAGACTCCGAAGCGCTCAGAAAAGATGTAGAAGAAAATCCCGAAGCAAGATTAATAGAAAGAGCAAGGAAATTCGGGGTGAGAGCGAGTGCCATATGCTATGCCTTAAAGAAAATGAAAATTACGAGAAAAAAAATAATTTCGTTATAGAGAAAGGAATAGAGAAGAAAGAATAAAATACTACCAAACACTGAGAAATTTAATTAAGGTTCATGGTAGTAAAAGCCTTGTATTTATTGATGAATCAGGGTTTGAAGAGTTTCATGCTTGTGTTTATGCGTGGTCAAAAAAAGGAAAAAAAGTATATGGGGATAGACAAGGAAAACGCGGAAAAAGAGAAAATTTAGTAACAGGCAGAAGAAAAGGAAACAAGGACTTGATTGCACCTATGGTCTTTACAGGGAGCTTGAATGCAGAAAGTTTTGAAGGGTGGTTAGCTTTATATTTATTGCCATCTTTAACAATACCATCAATATTAATCATGGATAATGCACCGATTCATCGTAAGACAGCAATTAGACTCCTGGTGGAGTCAGCAGGCCATCAGATACTTTTTTTGCCAAAATACTCTCCTGACTTAAATGATATTGAGCATGATTTTAGTGCATTAAAGAGAGCTATAATGTATTCGCATTCGGCCACATCTCTTGATGAGATTATTCGCGCTTATTGTGCAACTTAGTGTCTCATTTTTATTTGAAATAACTATACCTTTATAAGTTCAATTTTTTCGAGTTTCTGCCGAATCGCCACCACGGGTTCGGCGGTGAGAAAAGTTTGTTTGATTTGCTTGGATTGCAATCGAAATGCTGTCTCCTCGATCACTTGCAAAGCTTGGCGATAAGCTGTGACTGCTTTCTCAGTTTGTCCGCATTGAGAGTGTAAATCTCCCATAGCTGTATAAGTTGTCCAAAGTTGGGGAGGATTACCTAGCTCTTCGGCAAGCGCGATCGCTTTTTCTAAAAATTCCTGCGATCGTTCAATCTGACCTTGGGCAAGGAAGGCTTGACCCATTAACCGCCACCCTTTGACGATATTTTTGCGGCTTTTTGTCGGTTCCGCTAGCTGTAGGCACTCCTGGGCGAGGCTCAACGCTGATTCTGCATCTCCCTGTACCAGTCGCAATTCGCCCAAGCTGTGACAGCAGCGCTGCAAGTAGCGCCACTTCATCCATTCTTCTCCCCACTTCCCGTATTCTTGGGAATCTCGGTAAACCATCTCTAAAAAAGATCCGGCTGTGATTAAATCTCCTTTCAGCAGATAGCAATCTCCCAAGTTTATAGCGGCATTGCGAATAATTTCTGGGTCGCCTAGATTCTCAGCATATTGTAACCCATCATGATTGTATGCAATTGCAGGTTCTAGGTTATAAAGTTCGCTGTACAGCCAACCCAAAGTATTAATGCTGCGACTTTTCCAAACTTTGTCACCGAGGCGATCGCTTAATTTCAGTAGCGTTTCCAAATCAGAAAACGCTCCTTCATATTCACCTTTACCGCAGCGAGTAATTCCTCTCTCCCACAAGTTCATTATCGAGACGAGTAGGATATTGTAATCTCTGCCAATTGCGACTCCGCGATCGCCCCATTGGTGTGCTGGTTCGTATTCTCCTTTCCAGTTATAGACCAAACCCAGCATAAAAGTATTGAAGCCTTCCTGAGTTTTATTGCCCGTATCCTGACTCAGCTTTATCCCTTGAGAAAGACACCCAAAAGATTCATCAAGCTTGGCCGTCACGGCATATATAAAGCCCATGACATATTGGCTGGCTGCTAGCATACTTTTGTCGCCGATTTGTAATGCCAGGTTATAAGCTTGTTGGGCATATTCGAGGGCCGACTCGAAGTCATGCGCCCATAAAAAACCATACCCGATGTTGTAAAGTGCTTCTGCTTCCTTCTGTCTGTCACCTCGACGACGAGATACTTCCAACATTTTTTTATAAGCGGCAATTGAAGGCTGGAACTCGCTCAGCAGAAAATGGATCTGTCCCACCCCGGCATAAATCGAAATTAAAGTATTGCTATCTACAGAATTTCCCAGTTGTTCGCAAACAGTTAAGGCGCGCTGATAATGAGATAGCGCTTCCGAATTAACATAAGCTTGCTGTGCTTTTTGTCCAGCTTTAAGCAGATAATCTAGCGCTTTTTCCCAAATTTCTGCCTGCTGGTAATGATAGGCGAGAATCTCGTAATATTCTGGCATCTTGCTACCATAATTTTGCTCATACCACTGGGCCACCAGTTGATGTAACGAGCGTCGCTGGGCAAACAACATGAGGTTGTAACATACTTCTTGAGTGATGATATGTTTGAAAATGTAAGCTAATTCTGGCTCTGGTGTCATCAGCGGTGTCAGGTCGAAGACAGCCAGTTGTTTGAGATACTCTGTTAATTCCTCTTTATCGGCTTCGATGGGGTGAACTTCTTGCAATATTTGAAAGGCAAATGCGCGTCCGATCGCACTCGCTACTTTTAGGGTAAGTTGCAGGGAAGGAGAAAGGCGATCGATGCGACTCGTAATCACACCCTGAACCGTATTGGGCAAATTCAAACTGTCTAAATCGGATAGGCCGGGTGGGAGGTTACACTCACCGTCTCGAATCACAATTAAACCTGCATCGCGCAGCGCATAAGCGATTTCTTCGCTAAAAAAAGGATTTCCCTGTGCTTTTTGAGCAATTAAATTGGTGACTGATGGTGGTAGGTTCTTTACATTCAAACGCTGACACACGAGTTGCAGTGTATCTGACTCATCCATTACCTGCAATTGTAAATGCTGGGTGTGCGGAGATTGGAGTAATTTCAGATAGTCATCTGGTGGTTTTTCAGTCAGGGGGCGCGTGGATATCACTAATAGTAAGTGTTGAACTTGCTTGCTGACTTGGAATGCGAGTGTCCAAGAAGCAGAATCCAGCCAGTGTGCGTCCTCTAATACCAATAGTTTTGGTAATTTTCGAGAAGCAATTTGTAAAACTTCAACTAAAAAATTGTGCGTTTTCTCAGCACGTTCTTTGCCGCTGAGAGATGCCGTTAGTTCAGTTTCAGGGAAATCTAAAGGTACCACGACATTAAGCAGTGGCACTAACTCTAAAATTTCCGGTTTTTCGGTCAGAAAATCTAAAACTTTTTGATGGTTATGGGCTGAGTGTTGTTTTTTCCCTGTTTCCTGTTCTCGATCGCTCGCCTCGCGCTGACTGCTTGTTGTTCGCTGTTGAATTTCCAGATAGCTTTTGTCTTCTAAGTCTAAATTGAACACCTGACTGAAGACTTGGCGCCAAACATAATAAGGAGTATATTTTTCAATCGCATCCGCATTTCCCAATAAAATCCCTAGTTCTTGCCCCTGCGCTGCTGCGATAAAATTTTCTACCAATCTGGATTTACCGATGCCCGGTTCGCCGGAGATAATTAAAACTCCACTAATATTGTTTTCTACAAAAACTTGTAGTTGCAATGCCATTTGCGATCGCTCTTTAACACGACCGACCATTTGACTCTGGTATTCTAAAGTTTTACGACTAGATTTAGCAGCGAGCAACTGGCCCGTGGGACGATAAATTGGGATGGGCTGGGCTTTTCCTTTCACTCGAATTGGTTCTAAAGATTCAAACTGCAAACTCTTTGCGGCTTCATGATAAGTCGTCTCATCACATAAAATCTCGTTATTTGCAGCTTGCATCAATCGCGCCGAGAGGTTCACCACGTCTCCCAATACTGTATATTCTCGTCGCCATTCGCTGCCCACTGTCCCGCAGTAAACTCGACCTGTGGTGACACCAATCTTGGCCTCAAACCCCAAGATCCGCAATCTCGCTTGTATAGCTTTTGCTGCCTGGACACCCCGTACAGTATCATCTTCGTGGGAGATGGGCGGCAAACCAAAAGCTGCGATCGCCAGCAGACCCTTATCATCCATCATCACATTTCGCAGAGTCCCTTCATACTGAAACAAGAGACTCTGGATAGTCTGCGTACATGACTGAATCAGTTTTAAAGCCTCTTGAGTCAAGTCTTTTACTGGTGGTAGTCCGATAAACAATACAGTGACTCGGCGAAGTTCCGACAGCCACTGGCTTTGTCCAGCCTCCAGTCGCACTAGAATGCCCGGAGATATATAACTCCGCAAGATTTTTACCATTTCTGGCATTAAGATTGGGGAATTGGGATTGGAGAATTGGGATTGGGGAATGGGAAATTGGGAAGAGGAATCGCAAACCGGCTTAGGTGTTAGTAAATCCTCTTTTCCTGATGCCAAATAGCTCCCAAATAGCTCCTCTGACTTCTTTTTCACCTGATTCAATCTCACAACTCCCGACTCTAGGGGAGTACCTTCGCAGTAGTGTTGAATCAGCGCCCAACCTTCAGGAGAAATACAGGCTTCGCCAGATTGAGCCTGTACTTCAGCTAGCGCCATTTGAGCCAGAGGTTGACCGGCTACTAAATATTGCCAAAATTCGTTTACCCCACCAACGTGCAGACTCATCAAATCCCCTGCTGCAATACCGATATGTAGGGTAAGGCGCACGTCTCCAGCAACGTAATGGCTGAGTTTTTCCAGAATTGCCAAGCTACACTCAGCAGCGCGGTAAGTTGCTGTCGCCAGTGACTCGTCCGTGGCAGGCCAAATTGCCAACATGGCATCGCCAGCAAACTTAATAATATCGCCGCCGCGATCGCTAATCAGTTCAATCAGTTGTCCAAAATAGGCGTTCAGATGCTTGGTTAGTTCTTCTGCACCATCAGGCCCGCGTTCGGCTAGGCGTTCGGTGAGGGCTGTGAATCCAGAGATATCGGTAAACAAAACTGCCGCTTTTAAGTGTTCTTGCAGGGGTGTTTGTAAGATTTCTGAGTTGACTGCGATGCGTTGCACTAGACTCTTGGGTACATAGCTGACTAAAATTTCTTGGAGTCCAAGCATTTTGAGTGTTTTTAACTGATGTTATAGTTTTGAATTGCTTTTAGATGTAGCTTGAATCTCTATTTTCACTGTCTAGGCCGATTGTACCAGATCAGAGCCTTGGTGGAATCAATGACAGATAGTCCCGTACATTGTCTGAAACAAATGTGCATATAGACGCTCAATGGTATCAAGGTTGAGGGAATTCACTCCACGAAGCGGTTGTACCTGACGAGTCCAGGGAAGGCTGTGCGCCATTGTACAAAGACTTTTTCCCTATTAGCCAGGAAACAAAGGGATCGTGAAGGTTACAGCATTTTCCAGGTTCATGAAGTTAAGCAATGTGTGCGATCGTTTCCTCATTCAATCGATCGGGTTTGGCAAACCACCACAAAAAGCACTGGGTATCCAGCCAGAGCAATCACAGGGCGCTCTCCCTGATACTCAAATCAAAATAAATGAGCAGTGACATCTCACGAATTAGCTGCAAAAACAAAGAGCGATCGCATCCAACCAATACAGGAATTACATTATGATTGGTCGGGCGATCGAGTTGGGCTGATAAAAGGCTAATGGCAAGACTCTATTATCGAGGCATGGCAGAAGAGAACGGTAAACCCAAAAGGGGACGCAACGCGAGGCTACTGGGAGTCAGACCCAGTATTGACATTGATGTTGAGCAAGTGCCCAAAGACTGGTTGGATGAACAAGGTTATTTACTACCAGAAACAGAGCGCAAGTCTTCAGAGGAGTCTGTCACTGTAGCCATTAGAAACACAAAAGGAATGTCTGTCTCCCTCTCTATCGAGGGCTTACCACCATTCCGCAAACCCCCAAAATTTGGCGGAACAGGAAAAGATCCTCTTTGGCAGATTGACGACAGCAAGATCCTCGGAGATATTGAAGCTGTGCAAGATAGTCCAACTCATGTCAGTATTTTGCCAAGCGCTACAATGCTTTTAGAGAAATATGAAGCAGCCCTGGCCCAGACACAGAACGAATGGGAGAAAGTTTGAGAGTTTAATTTAGTCAACGGGAGAACAGCAATGGCATGGGTGTTTAGCTTATCGGCTGAATGTGGCACAAAGCAATCTGAAGCACAGCAATTTGCTCAATATTTCAATAAAAGTTTCTGGGTGCTCTCAAACGGTAGAGTTTCCCAATGTCGGGCAGAAATTTTTCAGGATATAGAAGAAAATTGGTGGTGTCGAGTTTGTCCAAGTGGCATCAGTGAGATTGGAATTAACACTCCAGAAAGTGCTTATTTAATGACGGAAATAGGTAGATTTCTGTATCTGCGTTTGCGGTTTGCTCCACCGTTTCGGTATGCTTTAGTTGGTATGGAAGTAGATGAGTTTAGAACCTACAGCGAATTGATTGAAGAGCCTGGCTTGGCTTTTCCTGGATTGGTTTTAGCTGAAGCTGTTTGGCAAGCAACGGGAGCATCTTCGGTTTTTCAATCGTTCAGTCTGGGATATGTTTGGAAGCCCTATGAAGGTGAAGTTTATAAACCACTACTAGCATCACCGGACTTAAAGAACAAGCCTGATGAATTGCTGCGTGGGGTAAATTTTTTCAATGGAGCCATCACCCCTCACAGTAACTCCAAAACTGTGCGATATTTACGGAGAAAGCGATCTGCCTCTACCTCTCGAAGAATTAGTCCCTCCATAAAGCGATCGTTATAAACAAACAGAAACCCGGCTGCTTCAAACACCGGGGTTTCTAAATATTGTTGCTGCATTTTCGAGCGATCAAATTCCGGGCACGTAGGCCATAACTGGAGTACCTTGCTGCTGCTGCTGCGCGATTTCCAATAGCCGTTGAATGCGATCCTCTGTCGGCGGGTGAGTGCGGAAAAGTGACTGCAAACCTTTAGTCGAAAAAGGATTCACAATCAGCAGCGGCGACATCGCAGGATTGCCGTGCATGGGAATTTCATGACCCAGTTTCTCCAACTTTTGCAGGGCGTTTGCTAAGCCGATCGGGTTATTGGTAATTTCCACCGCACCGCTGTCGGCTGCAAATTCCCTCGTCCGAGAAATCGCCATTTGAATTACGGTTGCTGATAGCGGTGCTAAAATGATTAAAAACAGCAAACCAAACGGATTCGCGCCTTGTCTGCTATCCCGCGTTACCGGGCCGTAAAGCGCTCCAAAAGTCAGAATTCGCCCGACAAATGTAATCGCGCCGGCAATTGTGCCTGCAACTGCTTGAGTGAGGGTATCGCGGTTGCGGATGTGCGTGAGTTCGTGGGCTAAAACGCCTTCTAATTCTTCGCGAGAAAGCAGCTTTATGATGCCTTCAGTAACTGCTATTGTCGCGTGTTCCGGGTCTCTTCCTGTAGCGAATGCGTTGGGAGATTGAGTGGGAACTAGAAATATTTTCGGCACCGGAATTTGGGCTTTTTCGCTGAGCGATGCTACCATATCGTAGATTTCTGGTGCTTCGCTGCGGGCGATCGGCTGAGCACGGTAAGCCATTAACGCGGCGGTGTCGGAATAGTACCAAGAGCTAAAACTTGAGAACGCTGCTAGCGCTAAACCGATGTAAAGTCCTTGCTCGTTGCCGATTAAATAATAACTTCCTAAAACGAGAAGGCCGCTTAGAAGTCCTAAGAGAGCGGCTGTTCTGAGTTGATTGGTTCCTAGCATGGCGGGTTGAGGGCGATCGCTATTTTGATATTTTTTATCTTGTAATTAGATTTTCATAACTGCGGGCGATCGCGCCTCTATCTGCCGAAATAACTGCTGCCGCCAATAGTAGTATTTCAAGTTTTCAGTCAGAAACTGGGAATGCCTCGGGAGGCTCTCTCGCCTGCTCTCAAGAGGCGGTAGAGCCGCAGGATATGACATTTCCAGGCTCTGCTTGGAAACGAGATTAAACGAGATAACCATTCTAAATACCCTTTGACTGCAATTACCGTATAATTGGTGAATATGACATAGTAAAAATTTCACATAAATCATGACTCTCGATATAGAGATTTTTCAAACTGTCGTCAAGATGCCAGAATCTCTCAAACAAGAGATATTGCATTATGCAAAATATTTACTTGAAAAACACGCAAAAACTGAATCATCTCAAGAACAACTTGAACAACCTCATGGTTATGGTAGTTGGGCAGGTCAGATCGTTATGTCTGATGATTTCGAGGCACCGCTGGAAGATTTAAAGGAATATATGTAACATGGAATCCCTTTTAGATACTCATGCCTTTCTGTGGTATTTGCTGGGCGATTCCAATCTAGGTAGTAAAGCAAAAGAAGCGATCGATACTAAAACAGGTTTGTATTTTAGTATTGCCAGCCTTTGGGAAATCTCTATTAAAATCAATGTCGGTAAGCTTCAACTGAATCGGCCATTTCAAGAGCTGCCGAAGGAATTGCAATACATTAACGCTCAAATTCTACCAATTACATTTGAAGACACTGAGATTTACGCAGGTCTTCCTCTGCATCATCGAGATCCCTTCGATCGCATTCTGGTAGCACAGACGATGAATCATTCGCTGGTTTTGATTAGTCGCGATGAGGCTTTTGAGGCTTATCCAATTCAGCGGGTTTGGTCATGAAGAAGGCAAAAATTTTATAAGTAACTCCACCTAACAGAAGAGAATAGCCAGATACCAGACTTGTTTAAGAAGTAGGGTATCTGGCTATTCGGTTGAATTCTCCAACCCTAAACAGCTTGCACTTGCTTTTCCTCAACAGCCACAGGTTCTTGATATACAGTTTGAGACTCATTAGCCAAAAAGTCAGCCAATTGAGCTTCAATTTCATCCCGCACAATCTGGCGGTATTCCAGGAAATGCTCGTTGTGAGCACACACTGTTAAATAATGATCCCAAACCGCAGGATTGCGCTTGAGAATGCTGAACAAATGATGCCAAAACTTCCAGCGAGTTTTGCGCTTGACTCCCTGCCGCCACACCACAGTTAGCAGTGCTCGCAAATCGATCCAACTGGGAATTCTTGCAGGTATATTTGCTGTAGGTGCACCCAACATTAAGAAATGGCGATAAGTCCGGTCTAAATATTTCTCAGCATCGTACACTTCGCAGAATGCTTCGACATATTCCCGGGCAATATCTTCGAGAGGCCGCGTCGGGATAAAGTTCATCAAAGTAGTCTGATTGAGGTTGCCAGATTTGTCGCGCAACCGCCCTTCTTTTGCTAGTCTGTGGGACAACGCAGTGTGTGGCAAAGCTTGCAGCATTCCAAAGGTTGTGCTCGGAATGGCGGCTGCTTCGGCAAACTGGACAATCCGCTGGCCGGCACCGGGTTTTTCCCCGTCAAATCCGATGATGAATCCGGCCATTACTCGCAAACCGGATTTGGCAATTAACTCTACCGATTCTATCAAAGAATTGCGGGTATTTTGGAATTTTTTCGTCATTTGCAGGCTTTCTTCGTCGGGAGTTTCAATCCCTAGAAATACTGCATTGAAATTGCAAGCAACCATCATATCCATCAATTCTTGGTCTTGGGCTAAATCGATGGAGGCTTCTGTGTTGAAAGTAAACGGGAATTTGTGTTCTTCTTGCCAGACTTTTAAGTCTTTTAGCAACAGTTTGACGCTGCGTTTGTTGCCGATAAAGTTGTCGTCTACCATGAACACGCCGCGCCGCCAGCCCAAGTTGTAGAGATAGTCTAATTCTGCTATCAATTGTTGGGGGTTTTTGGTGCGGGGTTTGCGGCCGTAGAGGACGATGATGTCGCAGAATTCGCACTGGAAGGGACAACCTCGGGAAAATTGAATCGACATCGAATCGTAGGCGTCTAATTCCAGCAAATCGAAGCGGGGGATTGGAGTTGTGGTAACATCGGGTTTTACGCCGTCCGATCGATAAATTCCGCTTTTTTCGCCGCGCGCTATTGCTTCGACGAACATCGGCAAGGTGATTTCGCCTTCGTCGAGAATCAGGTAATCTATGCCCGCTGCTTGAGGTTCTTCGGGTACGGAAGTCGGGTAGGGGCCGCCGCAAGCTACGGATTTACCGCGCCGTTTTGCTTCGCGAATGATGTCTAGCAAATCTTCTTTTTGGACAATCATTGCGGACAGAATAACGAGCTCTGCCCATTCCCATTCTGCTTCGGTGATTTGTCTGATGTTGCGATCGACTAACTTAAATTCCCATTCTTGGGGTAAAATAGCTGCTACCGTTACCAAACCCAGCGGTGGCAGCAGCACTTTACGATCGACTAATTCTAAAATTTTCTCGTAAGACCAAAATGTTTTCGGAAACAGCGGGTAAACTAGAAGAACTCGCATTATATGTTAAACCTCACATCAGTAAACAACTTGCGATCGGGCTGGCGTGTTTGAGAGTTCGATCGACTCTCAAGACTTAATGTTAAGGCTAAAATTACGATCTTGCACTCGATCGAATATCTGGCGAGGGGTGACACCCCCTAAGCCACACACAATGAGCGCAATTTTTAGCTTGCAGTTCCCTGTTAAAGTTTGCAAATGCTGATATCTTATCGTATTTGACCCTTAATTGACGATAATCGCATTTAAAAAGCATGGGATTAAGGCAAAAAAGAACTTGAAACAGTAAATTAGTCATTTGGTGTGCACGGATCACCCTACATTACTCGTTTGGTCCACATTCCTTCTTCCCTCTTCCTTCTCCCCTAATTTAAATCTTTGCCGGGAATCCCGCTAGTTCTTAACATATCGGCAACTGTGCCGCAGTAACTCGGCATTCCTATGCTTTCAGGATTCACAAGATTTTGATAGGTAAAATGGCGGTAGCTGATGCAAAATCTATCCCAAGCAGCCACCTGAATTCGGAACAGCCAAATAAAGAAATCGGCCAGCCAAGGTGACAGAGTAATCCGAAAAAATATCTTTTTATTCAAATACTGGCAAGCTTGTTCTACCACTTCGTTAGCTGTAATCGCCGGATTTCCTAGCACAAAATGTCGCGGTTCCTCGGAAGCCGGCGGATGTTCAACTAAATAATTAACTACTTTAGCAATATCTGCGCCGTGGATGAAGTGAAAACTGCCATCTGCCTTAAACCAGCGAATCAAACCAATCCATTTTGCGACAAGTGGCAAGCCCGATGACAAGTGAGAGACGGGTTTTTCTGCGTCTCCTCCCAATACTAATGTCGGATAAAGTGCCGTAATCGGAGGCACATTTGTCAAGGCTGACAAATGCACCATACACTTGTACTTTGAGCTAATATAATCTGTCCCCAGTTCCCCGGCTTCTTTGAGCAAATTGTTGTCTCTACCGAGAATACTGGCAGTTGAAAAATAAATTACTTGCTGGCAAGTCTGTGGCGAAAGTAGTTGAATTAGGCGGAGAGTTTTGGTGACGTTAACGTCAAACACTTCTTGAGTTCCTCCCCAAGCAGTGGCAGCTAAAATTGCGACATTAATTGTTTGCAGAAGTTCGGCGTGTCGATCGATATCTCGCATATCGCCTTGTATTATATGGATGCCGGGGCGGGCTTTCCAATCAAATTTTAATTTTTCGGGGTTGCGAACTAAGAGGTAAAGTTCGTGATTTGTTTCTTGAATCAAAGTTTCGGCCATGTAGTGACCGATACAGCCACTTGCACCCGTCACAAAAATTTTTTTGGAGTTCATTTTGCCGCAGGGGAAGAGGGAGGATTTGACGCTTTTTTGACGGTAGGGAAACGGGATGGCCTATTAGTGTCAACTTAAACCTAAAGTCGATGAGGAATATCCCTTTTATTCGAGTCCAGATCCCCCTAAATCCCCCTTAAGAAGGGACTTTGAGTGCTTCATGTCCCCCCCTTATTAAGGGGGGTTAGGGGGGATCTAGACTTTGATACAAACAACAGAGACGGTCGGTTTTACGTTAAGTTGACACTAATGGACTCTTGGAGTGTCCTACAACTATCAGGTGCAATTAACCGGATTCGCTCCGATTATATAATCTTTTTCCACGGTAGGGATACGCCATTGCCGTATCCCCACCAATATCAGGTGCAATTAACCGGATTTGATCGGATTCTACAATCGAAATCAAATTAAGCAGCAACTGCAAGCAATTTGTCGGCTTGTTTTGCGGTTTCAAAGAAGAAACGCACGTTATCTTCGGGAGTTCCCGGTAATACGCCGTGTCCCAAATTGAGGATGTGTCCGCGATGACCGGCTTTGCGAATTGTATCAAGAATTCGATCGCGAATAAACGGTTGAGAACCAAACAACACGCCCGGATCGAGATTTCCTTGAACGTTCATATTCGGGCCCAAACGTCGGCGCGCGTCGGCCATGTCAACAGTCCAATCGACGCTGACGATATCCGCGCCGGATGTTGCCATACGTTCGAGGATGCCGGCACTTCCAGTGACTAACAGAATTAGCGGGGTGTCGGGATGGGTTTTTTTGACTTGCTCGAATACTTGCTTCTGGTAAGGTAAAGCGAAGGTGTCGTAGTCCTGCGGGGAGAGTTGGCCGGCCCAGGAGTCGAACATTTGCACTACTTGCGCGCCACAGTCGATTTGATAGCGCACGTAAACGGCGATCGCATCGGCGAATTTCGACAGCAACTGATGTAGTAAAGTTGGATCGGAAAATGCCATGTTTTTGATGATGGCATAATCCTTAGAACCTTTACCCTCAACCGCATAGGCCGCCAGCGTCCACGGCGCGCCCACAAAACCGAGCACGGTGGATTTGTTGCCGACTTCCTCGCGCAGGGATTTCAGGATTGTTTTGATAAACGGCAAGCTTTCTTCCGGGTTCAGCGGTTGCAGGTCGTCGATTTGCTGCTGAGTGCGGATGGGTGCGTGGATAATCGGGCCTTTACCTTCGGCGATGTCCATGTCGATGCCCAAACCGGGCATGGGGGTGACAATATCGGAAAACAGAATAACGCCGTCGGGTTGAAACGCGCGCCACGGCTGAAGGGAAACTTCGATCGCAACTTCGGGAATTTCGGAACGTTCGCGAAACGAGGGATACTTTTCTCGCAAATCTCGATAAGCCTTCATGTAGCGGCCGGCTTGACGCATCATCCACACGGGCGGGCGGTCTAGGGTTTCGCCGCGGGCTGCCCGCAACAACAAGGGAACTTCATTTAATGCCGACATTTTAACTTTTCTCTACCTTAGATATTTCAATGCCTTTGGTAGCTTACCACTGTGCGATCGTCCTTTTTGACAAAATCGTTGTGTGTACAAATGTGTATTTTGTCATTGCCAAAGAAAGTGAGGCGATAGCCAGAGATCGACTCGTATATAAAGGACTGTATAAGTCCTGTGTATAGGCTCAGAAACCCGGTTTCTTCGTAGAAACCGGGTTTCTGATTCCGCGCTACAGTTTGACCTACTTACCTCGTCACGCAGATTCCGCCCACCACTACCCGACATTGATCTCGGCCCGCATCGAATCTACTATCATTCCGCCTCGCCGAGTCTAAATCTCTAGTCCGCGAATTGTAATAATAATCTCCCGCCGGGAAGTTTCTAGTCGGGACAGCGCAGTAAGTCGAGTCTTGATTAGCATCGTCAAACCTGACTCTCACCATAGAACGTCTCTCGCGACAATCAACAGACCGCAAGCCAAAATCATCTTGCAGAAGCTGTGCTCTGTCATATTGACCGTCATATCGACCGTCATCTCGCCTGGTGTACCAATCGTCCCGCGAATTGCGAGCTCGTCTGTCGCCCCCATCAATTCCCGCCACTTCCAGCGTGTAGCTACCGCCTCTGGCAGCATCTTTTGCTAACACTAACAGTTTATAATCGCCGCTACGAGGAATTTGATAATTAAAAGAACGCTCTTGGGTAAAAGCGACTTGTTTGTTGTTCCCGTAAAAAAGCACCATGACGGGAGCAAAACCGCTCCTTGTATCTGTGTCTAAAAACACTTCAATGTTGTCGCCTTCCCGAGCGCTGAAGGTGTATTCTTGGCCGCGCAATTCTTCCGTCGGAGAGCCCGGAACCCACATATTCCGGAAACGGTAAATCGGGGAAGTGCGGCGAATTACTCCATCTATGCGATCGTTATTCTGTATCTGTTCGCCAACTGCACTAGACGAAATGCCAGTGAGTGCCAATCCTGCAACTAGCACAGTGGCCGCAATACTGTTTAACAAGTTGTGCGTTCTCATATCAACCTCTGGAAAAATTTAAAATCTTTTTGCTTTGTTGGCGCCGACATTTGCATACACAATCCATTTTAAATGTAATTTCTGCCAACCGTGTCAACCTCACCCAACCCCGCTATTTAGCTGGTGGAAAATCTCAAGTTAAAGTTATAGACGTTGATCTCTAATCTAAAGTTGCGATTTATCGCCGCAAATCAGCAATCCCGATTCAGCGTCGAGACAAGCCATGATTCCCATAGGTAAAGCAGCGTTAACCCCCTCGTGGCCGAAGGGCAAATCCGAGACAATGGGAATATTCAAATCCCCGAGCCGATCGCGCAAAACCTCTTCAATGCTAAAACTGGGAATACTTGGATCAATCTCGCAGCGGCTGAAGCGCCCCAAAGCAATGCCCCGCACCCCAGCGAAAGCCCCCGCCATCCGCCACAAAGTCAGCATTCGATCGACCCTGTAAGGAGCCTCGGAAACATCCTCAAAGGCGAGAATAACCCCGGTCAAATCCGGTTGATACGGGGTTCCGAGCATATGAGAAGCAACCGTCAGATTCGCAGGAAACAGCCGCCCCGTGGCTTTTCCGCTGCCCCATCCTTTACCTTGCAAAGATTGTAAGGGACGACCTTCTATGCAGTCAAAAAGTCGATCGACAGACCAATCCGGTTCCGCAGCCAAAGTTGTCAGCATCGGCCCGTGAACACCCCAAACACCCAATTTAGCCTGATTCCACAGCAAAGCAGTAATGTCGGAAAAGCCGATTAACCATTTCGGCGAATGGGAATCGGGAGTGGGAAATTGGGAATTTTCCGCCTTTCCCACATTTCCTTTTTCCAAAAGTCGAGTGCTGCCGAAACCGCCTCGAACACAGAGAATACCTCGACAATCCGGGTCATTGAGGGCATCTGCCAACTGTCGGACGCGGTTTTCGTCGGAACCGGCCAAATAGCCCCAGCGATCGTCAAAACCCGGTGTTAATTCAATTCGATAGCCGCGGGATTTCCAAATTTCTACACCGCGTTCAAAGGTACTTAATTCTCGCAGAGGGCCGCTGGGAGCAATTACGCGCAGCAAATCTCCCGGTTGCAGAAATTTTATGTCAGTCATTAGTTATTAGTTATGAGTTATTTGTTATTTGTTATATCTTGTTTGGTTAATCGATCGTAATTCTGTAGAGGCGACTTTTACAGACAATTTCTGACTGAAACAGACAATCTCGAAAACCCGCCCCCACCCATCCATAAATACAAACCTACATTTTCGGATTCGAGGCAAAAAATTTCAGGTTGATATAGGTTATCGGTTGTGGCGGGGCGGGTTTATCTAGATTGGCGATAATCGTTAGATATTGTCTGTGAAACCCGCCCCTACGGGATATGGTTGATTATTGATTTAGGAGTGAGTTTTTCAGATTGTTTGTGAATCATTAACTACGGTAAAGTCAGAATTTCTACCCCAGAATCAGTCACAGCCAGAGTGTGCTCGAATTGAGCCGAAAGCTTTCCATCCTTGGTGATAGAAGTCCAACCATCGGCGAGAATTTCTACTTCCCAAGTACCCTCATTAATCATCGGCTCGATCGTAAAAACCATGCCTTGTCTGAGCTTTTTTCCTGTACCCCGCTTGCCGTAATGCAGAATTTCCGGTTCAGTGTGAAAGACTCGGTGAATCCCGTGCCCCGCAAAATTTCGCACTACCGAAAAGCCCTGTGCTTCAGCATATTCTTGAATCGCGGCACCGATGTCGCCGGTACGAGCACCCGGTTTGACTTCCGCAATTCCTCTTCTTAAACATTCCTCGGTTACTTCAACTAACTTTTTCGCTACAGGTGAAGGTTGGCCCACAAAAAAAGTTTTGGAAGTATCGCCATGATAACCATCAACTAAAGGTGTTACATCAATATTAATAATGTCACCTTCTTTCAGAATTTGTTTCGCATTGGGGATGCCGTGACACACTACTTCATTGACGCTAGCACACAGAGATTTGGGAAATCCTTTATAGCCTAGCGGAGCGCTTTTTGCTCCGTGTGCCAAAGTCCAGCGTTCGGCTTCGTCGTTAATTTCCAGAGTGCTAACTCCGGGTTTTACCATCGGTTCGAGATGTAGCAGAAGTTCGGCCGCTAAACGGCCTGCTTGGCGCATTTTTTCGATTTCTCTACTGGATAAAAGCACTAAACGTTCGGTTGCCATAGTTTTTTCAGTTTGCTTTTTTTGTGGTCGATTAAGAGTTTATTTAACTCAATTTTAGAATAGATGTGAATCGCTGTTCAATAAACTTGTAAGGTGCATCAGTCAGCGAATCTTTCTAAAAATGTGCCAGTATTATTACTTACACACCCTACTAGCAGTGATAGATTTGAACCAGTGTTCACAACGATCGCCCAAAGCTGCTAAAGAATATTCTACCTCTGCTTGTCGCCTGCAAGCGCTGCGGTCAATTTGGTCTAAGTGGGCGATCGCACCTACCAAGCCATTTACACTATCAGGCTCCACTAAAAAGCCCGTCAGTCCGTCTCTAACAATTTCGGCCGGCCCCCCGCGCTCGTAAGCAATCACGGGCACACCGCACGCTAAAGCCTCGATCGCGACATTTCCGAAAGCTTCCACCCAACGTGGTGTCATCAACAATGCTCGGCACTGACGGACTTGCTCTTGCATTTGGGTTGTTGTCAGAAACCCTAAATATTCTACCGGAGCATCCGGGTAATCTGCACAAATTTTTTGCCAATAATCCTCATCTTGCATTTTGCCCATAATTTTCAGGGGAATGCCTGTAATTTTCGCTGCTGCTACTGCATCTTCTAAGCCTTTCTCCGGGGCGATGCGGCCTAGCCAAGCTAATTTAGACTGCGGTTTGTTGCAAAATTCGTACAGGGATAAATCTATGCCATTTCCCAACAACTGACATTCATCGGCAAAGGCGAATGTTTTGGCTTGAGAAGCGGTGTGAACTCCGATCGTACCAGGAAACTGGAGGGCGGTTTGTCCGGCAATGCGATCGAGGGCGGCGGAAAGGGAGCCCATGCTGATCAAATGTGCGATCGGAGTCCTAAAAAATGGTGTCAAATAAAACGGCAGCCAATCGTAGGCAAAGTTAACAATGACATGCCATTCATCCTGAACTTGGCGAGCATATTCCCACATATTCGCCAGCACAGAATCTGCGGGCATCACAATAGGATCGTTGTAATCTTGTGTTTGGGCGGTTACTTGCAAATCGCCCGTTATTTCGATTACTGGAATTGATTCTAAGACTGAACCTATCGGCGCTACAACTGCTATTTTATGACCCCGACTCTGCAATTCTTTAGCAATGTTAAGGACTGTAAGTTCGACACCGCCACCCAACCCCGAACCTAGTTGACCGACCGAAGTTGACAGGAACAATAGTTTTAAAGGGTTATTAGTCATTAATCCTTAATCATTAGTCAGCATTCACTAATTTTAACATAATCTAAATTATAAATTCTCCCATCTCAAATCTCAATTTTAAAATAATTTTAAAATTGCTACATTTATTAATCCCTCCCAGAACGCGGACGGAGGCGATTCAACTGATTGATTGCCCAGCGAGCAACTTCCTGAACTTCGGGATCTGGATCGTCCGTCGCACGGTGCAACAAGTAACTGATTTGATTCACCAATTCGTAAATTCGCGTCAAGTCGCGAATTGCATTTTTACGCACTTCGGGATTTTCATTTTGCAGCGAAATTGACCACGCATTATTCATGGGTTTGAGCGTGCGAATGCCAATTTCCGAGAGACTTGCCAAAATTAAACTGTACTGCTTGGAGTCGGAATTTGCTAGCAAATCGAGCAACGGCTCAACTGCTCTGGAATCTCCCCGCTGGCCGAGTTCCCAAATTGCTTTGCCCCTCTTTGCCGGATTTAGGTGCTGCAAATCTTCAATCAGTGCTTCAATAATATCAACTTTAGGTCTACCATCCGTTTCGGGAAGGGCAATATCTTTCTTGGGGCTCGCTAGGGAATCGCCTTGATTAGTTGTTTCGGGAATGTTGAAACCTGTGTTGCTGTACCCATTGCTGTGATGTTCCAAGGGCGAGGTGTCGGAATTAATTCCATCGCCCTCGAATGCTGCATCGTCGGATTCTGATTCCCCGGATTCCAGGATAAAAGGCCGATCGCTGTCGAGACTGTTGTCTTTTGGCAAATCCAAAGGGAAGGGCAAGGCTGACAGCGGTTTTGATAGCCCAAAAGAAGCTTCTTGCTGTGTAATTGCGTGCGAGTTTGTAGGAGAATCGGAATTAGTAAATTGAGAGTTTCTTTGGTTGTGGCGCTCAAATCTTCCCCGTCTTCGCTTAGAATAATTTGACTCGTCACTGCTAACTAATTTGAGCATGATAAATACTGCCGCTGCCGTGACGACAACTGCTGCCAAACCCAACATTAAGAACCCCCGCTGACGAGACAAAATGACGATCAAATTGGATACTGATTTCGGGATCTTAGAATTAGATTTGGACGTTTTGGACGGCTGAGATTTGTTTTTATCGGGCGCTGGAGACGGTTTTGAAGGCTTGGAATCCTGGCGATCGCCCGGGGGAGAGTTCGCCTGAGCAATTTCTGGGGAAACAGCCCGGTAGGAAGCATTGAGAGCCTGGTGCTTTCCGTCCGCACTTGGACTGAACGCAGCGCCCAGACAGGCAATGCAGGTGAACAAACATACAGAGGAGCGGTAATGCGCCATAAGACTCAATCCGGGTTTTGAGAGGCAACGCCGCATGACGAGCTTTAGTTTAACCTTGAGTTAGCTCGATCCTAGCTGCTATGGACTTAACTAACTCACTAATAGCACCAGACTAACGAAAAACCCTGGTTTGAGAGGGCACCGAGCCAGCTCTCATAACCACAATTGTGTCATTGACGTGCAACTCCTTTAAATCATTAGTTTAATTAGTTTAAAACGAACAACTACATCGGCGGCCGCGACTTTAGCAGCGGCATCCCGAAAGTTGATTGCAGCTAATCTCACCTACGTGCAGTGTGCAGTGCAGGCCCCGCAGCGCAGCACTGCAGGGGCACTAGCAGACGATTGTGGCTCGCCGTCGATTTCTCACTAATAGCGTGGTATGACCAAGAGTTTAACAAGCTTCCGAGCCTGCGGGTCGATCGTTTTTGTCTGAATTTGGGCGGAAGTGGGACAGGGGGATTGGCACTGGAAACGAGAAACCTGGTTTTTTCGTTAATTCTTCGCTACTAAACCGCATATTTTCAGTACATTCAAGGACGCACTCTGGAGATCGTAAACCAGTTTTATTTACCAAAAATGCTGTAAGAAAGAGAGCGCTGATTTGACAGATGTTAATTTGAAGGGGGCAATTATGCCGGATAGAAGTGTTTGGGCGATCGGCTAAGATAACCGTTAGGAAATATTGTATTCAGCTAGCCAGCGCCAAAAATCATACTATCTTGTAAAAGTAGGGTCGGATTTAGTTAGGAGCTATAGTGACAGCGAGTAGACCCTTTCACGCAGGCGTCCTATGCCAACGTTTTGTTTATTTCTACCCACTTATTTAAGTTAAATCAATCGGTATTTAATGCTGTGCCGCCAAATTTGATATAAGATCGAGCTAAATTTCTAGTGTGAGAGTAGAGGCGTTTGTGAGCCAACAAGATATTTTAAATTTAGCAAAAGAAGGCGATGCTAGGGCGATCGCATTTCTGATCGGCCAAGCACTCCAAAGCTTCGGCGTCACGGCTAAAGCCAGCCGGGAAAATGACACCCTGCACCTGCTGCTGGAAGCAGAACAATTGCCCGCAGAAGAAGCCTGTCTCCGAGTCGCAGTCAAAGGGTTGCAGCGGCTGCAACCAAATAACCTTTACTCAGTGACAGTTTACGGGCGGCAGGGCGGCCAGCAATTACCCGCTTGGACTCAGACGGTAGAATTAAAAAAACGCTTGACTTCCGAACCCGTGAGTCCATTAGTTGCCGTGAATGCCGCAGTAGCTGCGAGTGCAGCAGTAGCCGCGAGTCTACCCGCTTCTCCCATTCCTGTAACTTTGCCCAAGCTAGAAGAACCTCAAAATGTCACAACTGCGCCCCCTCCAACACCAGAAAAATCTCCGCCCCAACCCCCTAAAATCCCCACCCCAAAACCCCCAAATCAAAGGCAGCAAAAGCAATCACCCCAGCCAGAGTTAGCCCGCACTAAAACTAAAAAATCTGGGCTGTCACTCGGTGCTCTGAGTCTAATTCTCGTGCCGATATCCGGCTTTGTGCTGGCTTCTCAACTTTACAAATCCTCAACCACCGCTACTAATAACCCTCTAACGTCCAAGCCTGCGGTACAAGAAGTGATCTCGACACCAGCACCAGCAGCCGCAGCCAAACCCCTTCCAGATCCAAAATCGCCCTCCCCGGCTGCCAAAAAACCTGCCACTGTGCCCGCAACTGTCAGCATCAAAGCAGTTGGCGACATGGTTCCCGGTACAAATTATCCCTACAACAAACTGCCGGCAAAAAAAGAGATGTTATTAGAGTCGGTAAAACCGTACCTCAAAGGAGCTGATATTCTGTTTGGCAATTTTGAAAGCACGATGACCGATTATCCTTACAGTTCCAAAGCAGGCGGCGGACGAATGCTGATTGCCTTTCGGACGCCTCCGAGTTATGCCAAAATCTTCAAAGATGTTGGTTTTGATATTTTGAGTATTGCCAACAATCACTCTTACGATTTTCACGAGCAGGGATTTAATGACACCATTAAAAACATCGACAGCAATGGCATGAAGGCTGTTGGCAAAAGAGATCAAATTGTTTATAAAAATGTCAAGGGTGTGAATTTTGCATTTATCGGTTTCAGCAACTACGGCGACGTTCACAATTCTTTGCTGGAACTGAAAGCAGGAGCCGAAGTTGTCAAAAAAGCTAAGGAAAAAGCTGATATTGTAGTGATATCAGTTCATGCTGGCTCTGAAGGAACGGGAGCTCTGAATGTGAGAAATAAAACTGAGTTCTTTTACGGAGAAAACCGGGGAAATATGGTTTTGTTTTCGCGGACGATGATTGATGCGGGAGCAGATTTGATTTTGGGACATGGCCCGCACGTTCCCAGAGCTATGGAACTTTATAAAGGGAAATTGGTTGCTTATTCGCTGGGCAATTTTTTGGGTTATCGCACTTTGTCCTCAGCAGGAGCACTCGGTAAATCTCTAATTTTGGATGTGAAAATGACTCCGCAAGGGGATTTTGTTTCTGGTAAGATTATCCCCATCCAACTTGACGGGCGAGGTGTGCCGGCTGTTGATAACAATTTTAGGACTGTGGGGTTAATTGACCGTTTGACAAAGAGCGATTTTCCCAATAGCGGTTTGACAATTGATGACAAGGGACAAATTTTGAAAAAGAGTAAGTGAGTAGGGTGCGTCGCCCTCAACAATAACTGGTTCCCAGGCTTGGGCTGGGAACCAGTAATAAAACTATTGTGACCCGCTGCTCTAATCAACGTCCGAAATATGCAATTTAAATGCTATACAGCTTAGCCGCCCCTATAGTGCAATCATCGTTTTCAAAGCTTCTTTCATTTCGTCTGCTGTCGTCGTTGCCGTACCGAACTGACGCACGACAATACTAGCCGCCAAATTGCCCAAAACTGCCGCTTCCCAACCAGATGCACCGACGCACAAAGCTAAAGTCATTGCTGCTACAACTGTATCTCCAGCACCGGTTACGTCGAATACATCAGTCTTGTTAAAAGGGGGAATGTCCCAACTTTGAATGGCAAATTCCCCCTTTTCACAAATGGATGTTGGAGGGGGTGAATTTTTGATTTCTTCGCCGTTCGCCCTTTCAAACAAAGTCATCCCTTCTTCGCCGCGAGTAATCAGGATTTTTTGAGCTTGAGTTAAGTTCAACAAATCGCGTCCTGCTTGCATTAAAGTTTGAGGGTTTTTGATAGCATATCCGACGGCTTGCTCGGCTTCGGGCAAGTTCGGAGTAAATAACATTGCTCCAGAATATCGCTGCAAATTTGTTTGAGCGTCTACTATTGTTTTGCCGGGAACCACTGCCGATTCGATCGCCAAATTCGTCAAAACTCCGTCGCCGTAGTCGGAACAAACCACTGCATCTACTGTCGGTATTTGCTGCCGGATGTAGTCTGCCAGTTGCAACTGCAAATCTAAATCCGGCAACTCGTCCGATTTGCGATCGACTCGGACAATTTGCTGAGTCACTGACTGCCGCGCGTGTCCGGAAATTCGAGTTTTGGTGACCGTGGGACGCTGCGAATCGATTAAAATCCCACCCGTATCAATTCCCGCCGCCTCAAAAATACCGCACAAAGCCTTTCCCTGGTCGTCTTTTCCCACCAAACCAGCAACTTTTACTTTGCCTCCCAGTTTGGCTAAATTATAGACAGCATTTGCGCCACCTCCGGGTACTTGCTGAGTATTTTCGTAGCGCAAAATCAACACAGGTGCTTCGCGGGAAATTCGCTCTACTTGTCCGGTAAGAAACTCGTCCAAGGTCAAATCTCCGATCGCTAATACCTGCGCTCGATCGAAGCAGTCTAATCTTTTCAATAATTGCTCTGTTGAGGCACGCAGTTGAGGCAAAAAATCGGAATAGTCGTTAGTCATTAACCAAAAAAATGAGACTGAGGAGTTAATAATTGAGTGTGGAACGAGCGGGAATTAAAAATCCTAATATTAATTAATAATTAATTTCCTCCCTTGTTTTATTTTTAACTTTTAATTGATTTTCTCACTGGGATTTTGAGAAACCAGTTGCAGGCTATTTGCGATCGCACTCGCTCAAACAATTGGGCAAAAAAATGCGGATAAAATCGCCGCCCTTGAGACTCAACTGAAAGTTGCACGGTGTGGAAGTTTCCTTCTACATAAGTGCCTTCAAAAAACAGCAGAATTATTTCAATTTCTGCTTGATGATCGTAATCACCTGACTCATTTGTTTTTTGAGTGCATCAATTTCCGCTTGCATTTTCGCCATTTTCGCAGTCATCGCCTGAATTTCGGCGGCGTCCGCTCCAGAGCTGGGTGCAGCGGCGGCTGCTGGGGCTTCCGGCACTGGTTTCTTTTTGGCCAGTACCATCGCCGATTTGATCGCCTCGGTTAGCTGCTTCTTCTCAAACGGTTTGGCGATGAATGCAAAAAAATGCTTCTCAAAGGGTTTCGGAATTTTTTCCATCACCTCTTCTTCGCGGCCCGACATGATCACCAAAGGTATTTTAGAAAGCTCAGGATGGGCTTGCACTTTTTGATACACTTCCCAACCGCTGACTTTGGGCAGTAGGAAATCTAACATAATTAGATTTGGCCGGGCTTGACGGATCAGTTTGAGTCCCTCTTCGCCGTCTTTTGCTTCTAGAACTTCAAAGTTACCCTGAGGCAACATCTCTCGGACTCGGACGCGGATGACTTTACTGTCATCGATTACCAAGATTTTTTGACCAGCCACGACTGACTCCTTCAGTAATGAATGAGTGATGATTTGCAACCTTCAGTATATCCCTAACAGAATTCTACCCATAATTCTGGGCGAGTTTAGTTTTGTTGCACCTCGGCGCGATTCTGATTTCGGGTGATACTCCTACAAGTTCAGGGGCTTTGATTTCGGATACGATCGAAGGAATTAACTCAATCGCCACTTAATTTTATGTCGCCCCAAACTCCTAAAACTCCTACTGTTAAAGCAGTTGCCGCCCCAATGCGGGGTGAAATCGAGGCGATGCCGGAATGGTTGCGTAGACCCGTTGGCAAAGCTAGCGAACTTTCCCAAGTGCAAAAAATTATCAAACAGCGGCAAATTCACACGATTTGTGAGGAGGGGAGATGTCCCAACCGGGGCGAGTGCTACGCGCAAAAAACGGCGACTTTTTTGTTGATGGGGCCGACTTGCACCCGCGCTTGTGCTTTTTGTCAAGTAGATAAAGGTCATTCTCCGATGCCGCTAGACCCGGAGGAACCGAAAAAGGTGGCCGAGGCTGTGCAGTTGTTGGGTTTGCGCTATGCGGTGCTGACTTCGGTGGCGAGAGATGATTTGCCGGATGGGGGTGCGGGTTGGTTTGCCAGGACGATCGCCCAAATCCGCCTTCTTAACCCGGATACTGAAGTTGAGGTACTGACGCCGGATTTTTGGGGGGGAATGGGGAGGAGTTCAGAGGAGAATTCAGGGCTCGATGAGTTGCAGCGACAGCGGATTCGCACGGTGGTGGAGGCTAAACCGGCTTGTTACAACCACAATATTGAGACGGTGCGCCGATTGCAAGGGCCGGTGCGGAGGGGGGCGAAGTACGATCGCTCGATCGATGTTCTGCGTATTGTTAAGCAATATGACCCAACTATTCCCACCAAATCTGGTTTGATGTTGGGACACGGGGAAACCGAAGCCGAGATAGTTGAAGCGATGACCGATTTGCGGGATGCCAAGTGCGATCGGCTCACCCTCGGTCAATACATGAGACCATCTCTAGAGCACCTCCCAGTGCGTAAATACTGGACGCCAGCCGAATTTGACCGTTTCGGGTCGATCGCCCGGGAGATGGGGTTTGAGCGCGTGCGATCGGGGCCTCTCGTCCGCAGTTCCTACCACGCCGGAGAGAGCGATTGAAACTAATTTGAATTCAACTCGGTATAAACTCCTTGTTACAAAAAATAACTCTAGAGGATTGTGCATAAGTGCGACGCTCTCTGCTATTTGTAAATAGAGTGACATTATGAATTAGGAGCTTTACCTATGCCAGAGATAGCGAAGAACCAATTAAAATCCGACTCCGTGATGAAAACGGGCAAATTCCCTTACACCTTTCGCGCAGGCTGGTTTCTCTTGCTGTTAGCAATCAATTTTGTGGTTGCAGGCTTTTATTTCCATATCATTGAATAGTTCTGCAAGTTAACGTTTAGCAGACCCTGCTGTTCTCGACCTCAACGTCGGAGAATGGGAGAGATGGAGAGGGGGACAGTTTGGAGTTTGGAGTTGGCGAGAATATGACTTCATTCTTCTAACTAATGACTACTGACTTTTTCCCTCTTCCTTCTGACTCCTGACTCCTGACTTCCGACTTTGGCTCAATAATTAATCCCTGTATCCGTGTCAAAATCTGTGTCGTGCCTTCCTTCTTCTCTCTTTCTTCTAACTAATGACTTCTCTAGCGATTTCTGGACGATTCTAGCTTTGACAACCGCTCTTGAATTTTGATAACATCTTGCTTAGTTTCAATTGCCAAAGTTGCTAAATTGTCAAACAGCGGGTCTCCCGACAGCATTCTAGCATTTGTCCGACCAGAACCGGAAGGAGACTGAGACCGGTTAACTCTAGAACCTTGATTCTGCAAACTGTAGATTTGTCCTCTGAGTTCAGAAATTTGACGTTCTAATTGAATAATGCGAAATTCTAATTGAGTTGTGGATTGAGCGGGTGTAAAAATTGGCGAAACAGCAATTGCTAAGGCACAAGCCAGACACAAAACACAGAGTTTCAGGGCGCGATGGCGAATTTTTTTCGGCATAGCTTTAAGGATTTAAATTATACCACTTCTACGATAACAAATCGCCGATATTTTGGTCTCTATCAGAAGTATGTCTTATGGCAACTAGGAACGTAGCTATTTTAATGTTCGATGATGTTGAGGTACTGGACTTTGCAGGCCCCTTTGAAGTGTTTTCGGTGACATCAGAATTAAATAAGGGCGAGCGACCTTTTGCAGTCTCTACCGTAGCCGAACATCCCGGTGCTGTCAACGCCCGCAACGGTTTGAGTGTAAATCCCGACTGCACCTTTTCCGATTGTCCGCCACCGGATATTTTAATTGTACCGGGAGGACAAGGTACGAGAAAGTTAATCGATAATTCAGCAGTTATTAATTGGATAAAAGATTGTGCGCGAACAGCAGAATTAGTGCTTTCTGTCTGTACGGGTTCGCTGCTTTTGGCAAAAGCTGGCTTGTTGGAAGGTTTGGAAGCAACTACACACCATCAAGTATTGGATTTATTGAAAGAATTAGCTCCCAACACAACTATTATCGAAAATCAGCGATTTGTAGATAACGGCAAAATCATCACTTCTGGGGGAATTGCTGCGGGAATTGATATGTCTTTGCACGTTGTCGGCAAGCTTTTGGGAACAGCACAAGCTGAACAAACAGCAGAACACATGGAATATAAAATTGGGAATTGGTAATTGGGCATTGGGCATCGGGTATCGGGCATTGTTAATTGTATAATTGGCGCGTTGGGGCGGGTTTTACCAACCATAATTGCCTACAACAAACAATTCGGTAAACCCGCCCCGCACATACACGAAGGATGCTACTGGACGTGATGTCAAGCATCTTCGCCCCAAACTTTTAGTTGTAAATAAACTAATAGCAAAGCTACAGCCATCAGGAAAGTTGCCGCAGCGGCTGCATAGCCAAAATCAAATTGCGAAAAAGCTTGCTCGTAAATATAATAAACTAGCAAATTAGTAGAGTTTAAAGGGCCGCCGCCGGTGATGACGTAAACTTGCTCGAAACTCCGCAGAGTAAAAATAGCAGTAGTGACAGTAGCAAATACTAAAGTCGGCCGCAAACCGGGTAAAGTGATGTACAAAAATTGCTGCCAAGCATTAGCTCCATCCAGTTCTGCGGCTTCGTAACGATTTACCGGAATTGCTTGCAATCCTGCTAAAAATACTACCATATTAAAGCCTAATTGTTTCCAAACACTGAGCAGAATTATCACTGGCATTGCCCAAACTGTGGTGCTAAGCCAAGGAATTGGATTTAAGCCGATCGCATTTAGGGCATTATTCACCGGGCCTTCGGTTTGAAACAACCACCGCCAGCCCAAGCCAACTGCAACTAAAGAGGTAATCGAAGGAATAAAATAAGCGGTGCGGAGAGCTCCTCGCCAAGCAAACGAGCGATTTAGCAAAACTGCTAAACCCAATGGAATCACTAAACTGGGAATGACTGTTGCAGTAGTAAAATAGAGCGTGTTTTGGAGAATTTGCCCAAAATCCGGGTTTGTGACTAGACGCCAGTAGTTGTTCAAGCCAATCCAACGCACTCCCGACTGGGTAAAGCTGCCGCTGGTAAAGCTGAGGTAAAATAAATAGGCGATCGGCCCAATCAAAAAAGTACCCAGAAATAGCAAAGCTGGGGCCAGGAAAGTCCAAGCTGCGATCGCATCATTATCCAACCAGTTAAAACGCCCAAATTTAATCCGAACCATTGGCTTGTAAATTTTAGCTTTTAGTTTTAAATGGTATCACAAAATAGGTCAATCTCAAAATGAACCTTCTCGATATATTAGCTCATTTACCCACTATAGAAACTGAAAGGCTCCTGCTCCGAAAAATTACTTTAAACGATGCGAGCGATATGTTTGAGTATGCCTCAAACCCCGAAGTATCACAATACACAATGTGGTCAACCCACACCTCGCTCGAAGACACTAAATACTTTCTCAAGTCACTTACAAAAATGTACAAAAGACGAGAGCTTGTAGATTGGGGAATTGTCCACAAAGTCGAGCAAAAGTTTATCGGGACTTGCGGATTTGTGGAATGGAGTATGACGCACAGCCGCGCGGAAATTGGCTACGCACTCTCTAGAAGCTATTGGGGCGAAGGATACATGAGCGAGGCTGTCAATGCAGTTATTGAATTCGGCTTTCGGGAGATGTTGCTGAATCGAATTATGGCTCGATGTGAAGTTAACAATATTGCTTCCGCTCGGGTGATGGAAAAAGTGGGGATGCAATTGGAAGGGGTATTGCGACAGCACCTATTTGTGAAAGACAGATATTGGGATCTAAAACTTTATTCGATTCTCAGGGAAGAGTTTTTTGACAATATTGTAGAATAGGAGTGAATCAGTAGGTCAGCGAAAAAAAATAATATACTTAGGACTTACGCAATATCTCCATGTAGAGTGCGCCGAAGCACACCTTACCCTTTACCTCTATAGTAGAATACGAGTAAATAGTTTTTATCTTTATGACCAAGAATTTCTAGATGGTACAAGCCCCCGGATTTATCCGTGGGGTCAATCCAAAATCTCAAATCTAAAATCTAAAATCGAATGACCCTTTACCTGTAGTGTAAAAAACGAGAGAATAGTTTTTATCTTTATGACCAAGAATTTCTAGATGGTACAAGCCCCCGGATTTATCCGTGGAATCAATCCCAAATCTCAAATCTAAAATCCTCAAGCCCCCGAATTTATCCGTGGGGTCAATCCAAAATCTCAAATCTAAAATCTAAAATCGAATGACCGCTAATCCAGTATCTGTTAATTCCAATGCCTGCCTGATTTCTCCTGAGATTGGCAAAAGTTCGATAGCTCCGGCCCATCCTCCATTAAAATTAGGAGTTTTAGCATCAGGAAGCGGCAGCAACTTCGAGGTAATTGCCCAAGCCATCCAAAATCAACAACTCAACGCTAAAATCCCAGTATTAATTTACAACAACCCCGAAGCCAAAGCCGCAGCTAGAGCAGAAAAATACGGCATTCCCTCGATTCTGCTCAATCACCGCGACTGCAAAAGCCGCGAAGAATTAGATACAAAAATTGTCAAAACTTTTCAAGAATATGATGTAGAATGGGTCGTGATGGCGGGTTGGATGCGAATTGTTACCACAGTTTTGTTTGATGCTTTTCCCGATCGCGTTATTAACATTCACCCCAGCTTACTGCCGAGTTTCCCAGGAATTCGCGCCGTCGAGCAAGCACTAGCTGCCAAGGTTAAAATCACCGGCTGTACTGTGCATATCGCCCGTTTAGAAGTAGACAGCGGGCCGATTTTAATGCAGGCTGCGGTGCCGGTATTGCCTGATGATACTGCAGAAACACTGCACGCGAGAATTCAGGTGCAAGAGCACAAGATTATGCTCGGTGCGATCGCACTTATTGCCGAATCTAATCGAAAATATTGTGACTAAAAACCTCACCAGTGCCGCATCTTCCCCGGAATTCCCTGTCAGCGAATCACCCGAAACAGGCCCGCCGCTGACAGACTCGAATCGCCTGAAATTAATTCTCAAAGAAAGGCTCAAAAGGAGCATCGGCCTCAAGGGAGAATTCTATCTGCCTTGCTTGCCATCGATGCTAGATGACTATCTTAAATTACTGTCAGACTTCTTAAACATTCTCGGACAAAACATCGACGCTGCCCAAGCCGAAAACTTGCGAACATTAATCGCCAACGCCTTAGCAGAAGGATTCAAAAATTCCCCCCACGCTAATCTAATAGTCTCATATTTTCCCGCTAATTCCCAAAGCGGTTTAGCCGGGGGCATTACTCTGAATACCAAGATTCAAGTCGAATCGATGGCCCAGAAATATCATAGCTGGCCGGATATTCGGCCCGAACCTTTATTCGGCAGCCATCCCGATGCCAAAGTCATCGCCATTGCCGCCGAATTAGGTGAACCGGGAAAAGCACCTATTTTAGATGTCGGTGCGGGGCCAGGGCGCAATAGTTTGCCTTTAGCAAGGTTAGGTCATTCCGTGGATGCGATCGAACTAACACCGATATTTGCCGAAAAACTATCAGTTGCAGCAACCGCCGAAAACTTGCCGATAAATGTCACCCAAGGCGACGTTTTAGATCCATTATTGAGGATGAAAACTTATCGGTACAAATTAGCCATTGCTACCGAAGTTCTCTCTCATTTCCGCTACCCCGAACAAATTCGTCTTTTCCTCGGCAAAATGTCCGATGCTGTTTTAAGTGGCGGGTTTATCTTATTCAGTGCTTTCTTAGCAGTAGATGGGTACGAACCCGACGAGATGGCAAAACAAATGTCTGAATTGTGTTGGTCTTATCTGATTACCAGACAAGAATTGCAAGCAGCAATAGAGGGTTTGCCGTTAGAAATTATTTCTGATGAATCTGTGATTGAATACGAACAAAAACATTTGCCTGACTCTGCGTGGCCGCCGACACCTTGGTTTGTCAGTTGGGCTAGCGGGCGCGATTTATTTTCTGTGCAACAAACACCGCCGTTAGAGTTGCGGTGGATACTTGTTAAACGCTTGTAGAGTTTATTGTTTTCGCTCAATTTTTAGGTAAAAATTGTCGAAATTTGTCCGAGGTTTGGGCGAGGATACTTTTGTCGGGGAAATGGCCGAGGATTTGATATTATCTTGAATTTTGTTAAAGGTCAGGATTTTATATACGGCTTGCTGAATAAGGTGAAAAAGGAGACGCGGCGTTGGGTTGTCTGACCGAAAAAAGGTGGGGGAGTGCAAAAAAAATAGCGATCTAATGCCTCAAAACCCTTGCATCACCATTGACAATCATGTACGGAAAAGTTGAGCAAGCTCTTTGTGCCTCGTGCAAAGCTCGTTGGGGCTCCACACTCAAGCGATGAATACAAAATCCCCAACCTCTTTAAGAAGTTGGGGATTTTAACGGTTAAGTTCACGACTCAAAGGGGATTGCCATAGATCTCACGATCGCGCTGCATGGGTTTTCTCAGGCTTCAACCGCGAAAATCGCCTGGTAATCCCCTTTAAAGCGGTGTTCAATACCGCAAGAAATCATTACTTAGTGACACACATAAATCCTCCGCTGACAAACTTAGGTGTTGAGCCTGGTGGACAGTCTTCCTCAGTAATGCTTCCCTCAAGTGGATTCCTTGATGATGGCGGAGTAGATTGCGGAGTAATCGTTGTCGTCGATCGCTCCGGGGAGACGCCCAAGAAGTTTGGTTGAGGAACAGTAGTCCCGTTCCGACCCACCGCAGGCAACTCTAGCAGTGTTATGGTCGCTTGCCCTGTGCCATCATTGGTCACGGCGTTCTGATCTCCGGGATGCCCATTCGTAATAAACAGTTGTGGATGATCGAACGGGGCACGCTCATAGCGAACGCGATCGTCGGTCAGAGATTCCATGAATAGGACCAAAGACGTTTTCTCTTCCTCGCTGAGGTTGAGGTTGCGGATGCCAATATCGAGATTGTCAATGTTGTTCTCAGCAAAATCCCCGCCTCGATTGTAGAAATCAACGACCTGTCGCAAAGTGAGTTGCCCACCGTTGTGGAAGTAGGGAGCCGTCAACTCAATATTCCGCAATCCAGGCGTTTTGAATGCACCGTCTGCTGTAATGCGCTCATCTGCACCGACGGGTATATTTGGAGTTGCATTTAGTAATGACGGAAAGAGTCCTCGCGCAGCTAGCCGCGATTCTGAAAGGGGATTGCCGAAAGGATCATTGGCGCCCACGCCCAAGTCTTCCCCAGTCGGTCGAACGGCAATATTGTAGAAGGCATTGTCATAGACAGCTTGTCCACCATTTCCCACCCTCATCCGTCTGACCCGTTGATTCTCCACATTTTTGACGGAGGCGTTGGTCGTTTCAGCCCCACCGTGACAGAAGACACACCCCGCTCTACCTTCAAACAGATCCTTGCCTTGCTTTTGCTGTACAGTCAGCGCGTTGCTGTTTCCCTCCATAAATCGATCGAAAGGTGAATCGTTAGAAATCAAGGTGGACTCGTACAGTTGAATCGCTAATCCGAAAAACAATGAGAAGTTGTAGTCCATCAGTGTAAACTCATCGGTTGCCAACGCTCCCTGCGGCTGCTTGAAAGACCGAGTTCCTCTAGCATCAACCTTGATGATTTGCTTCGAGTCCCACCACTCTGGTTTAAACGCATCCTCAATCATGTTTTCGTAACTTTTATCTTTGAGTCCGGGCTGGGGCCAACGGCTCAAGGTGCCCAGAACGCTGTCTTCGGGATGCACAAGCTGTTGGCCAAGCGGCCGTAGCTGTTTGAGCTTTTTACCTGTCTCTCTAGGCAGCTTTTTGACTTTAATCCGATCGAACTTCTGCCCGATATCAGGAAATACCCGACCCGTTGCGGATTCTTCCACAGAGCTTAGCGGTGGGCCCACTGCCTGCGACGCCAGCGATGAATTCTTCAGGCTAATTTTCACCTGCTGCAGAGGGGATTGCTTTGTGGGTGCTTTCAGGACAAAGGCACCTGGGTCTCTTGACCCAAACGGATTCACACCATTAAATTCGTTTTGGGCGCGTCCGTCCCAAAAGTTGCGGAAGTTATACACAGCGTTAATTGTGCTGGGCGTGTTGCGCTCAGTTACCTGACGCACGTTAGTGCCCTGGACGTTAAAAATTGGATCTGGCTGAACCTCTACCTTATCCACCGCACTACCAGGGACAATATCGATGAATTTTGCCAGACTTACCCCTTGAGATCCTGCAACATCGTTCGTGTCACCTAGAACTTGCGACAAGCGATTGTTCGGGTCTGCCAGCTTGTGGAACGGAAAGTCCGCTGGCTGCAGCACAGAGTTGGGACCCTTACCTGCATTAAAGGTAGTGTCTGGATTTGGCCCACCGCTGGCATTTACCTGCAACAGCCCAGGGCTGAGCTGGTTCTTAGCACGATTATCAACTCCAGCGTGAAAGTGGCAACTGGCGCAAGACTGGTTGCCGTTGCTGCCCACCTGCAAATCCCAGAACAGGGCTTTTCCTAAGGCAATTGCAGCCGGTTTGTCTTTGACGAATTCTCCTAAGTTTGGTGGCTCAGGGACTGCTACGGTTTTAAGCGAAGCCAGTGGATTAGGCGGTCTGGGACCGACTTGAGCCGATGCTGTGTGTCCGGCTAAGATGGCAACAGCGACAACTGTAGCGATTGCCATAATGTTGCTTCTTCGCTTAAGCAGCCTTGCTACGAACCGAAAGAGATTAGTTAAATGCGTCCAAATGAAATTTTTCAACATTTTGCTTATTTGTGTGGCTCATAAACTCCTTTGTCCAAAACTGAGTCCTCAAATGCTTGAATAGCATTCTGATCGTAAACTTTAGATAGTAGCACCGGGAAGCTTTAATTTCGGTAGCGCTGCTTACAGCGTTAATGAAAACGGCACAACCCAAACAATTGCAGTTAATCATACAGGTGGAACCAATGTCTCCGCCTCTGTGAGTTACGGTACTGCTGACGGTAGCGCCACCGCTGGAAGTGATTACACTGCTACGTCGGGTACGTTAAACTTTCTCTCTGGCGAAACTAGCAAAATTTTCACTATTCCCATCACTCAGGACACCTTAGTAGAAGGGAATGAAACTGTCAATCTCAGTTTTACAAATGCCACAAATAATGCTAGTTTGGGAAATCAAAATACGGCGATTTTGACGCTCGTAGATACAACGCCAACTCCCACACCAACTCCCACACCAACTCCCACACCAACGCCTACAGGTACGCCCGCACCCGATCCAAACTGCATTGGCGATCGCATTGAACGACCAAACCTCGATCGACCAAATCCAGTCGATAATATTATCAACTGCCATTCTGGCATCCTAATTGGTACTTCCAAAAATGACGGTTATTTGGGCAGCAACAGTCCCAATATATTCGATGCCAAAGCAGGTAACGACAACCTAATTGGTGGCAACACCCCAGACATTTTCAAGGGCAATGAAGGCAAAAATTTCCTCAACGGAAAGCGTGGCAATGACTTCCTGATTGGCGGCCAAGGTAACGACCTGGTACTAGGCGGTGGAGGCGACGATATCATCTTCGGAAATAATGGGAACGATTCGATTAACGGTGAAGGTGGCAATTACTTCATTTATGGCAATGAAGGCGCCAACTTTATTGATGGGGGCAAAGGCAACGATATCCTCATCGGCGACCAAGATAACGATGTCATAGTCGGAAGTCAAGGCAATGATTCTATTTTCGGACAATCAGGAAATGACTCCCTGTGCGGCGATGCTGGCAATGATTTACTCGGTGGCAATGAGAATAATGATTTGATAGATGGCGGTGCTGGAAATGATACAATTTATGGGGTGGGAAACAACGACACTATCCTCGGTTGTACTGGCAAGGATTTATTGTTCGGAGATTTAGGAGAGGACAGCTTGATTGGCGGGATTGGTAATGACACGTTTGCGATCGCAAGTAATCTCGGACTTGATATTATTTCCGATTTTATTAAAGGCGAAAATGTGTGAGGATTGTCTCGCGGTTTGACTTTTAATCAATTGGAAATTAGTCAGAGTAATAACAATACTTTGATAAAAGTAAATAGAATTGCGATCGCCTCTTTAATTGGAGTCAACGCTTCGCTAATTGGTGTTAACGATTTCCGAACAGTTTAAGCACAGTAGTAGGGTGCATCTGAGATATTGCACCATTCTCAATAGGATTTTTATAGGCGGGCTAGGAGGGCCAACCCCACAATAAAATCTACTCTTTGTGGAACAGGCCATCCTAGCCTGTTCTTGAGAATGGTGCAAGATTTGCGTCAGCTCAATTCCGGTTGCACTCATACATGATTGTTGACTGTTGGCTGTTGGCGGTACGACCCTCAATCGAAAAACTGACGCGGTGATTGACTGTTAAATGTTGAGTCGATTTTATAATTTTGATGCTACCGGATTTGATATGAGGTGCGTCAGAACCTAGTTTCTCAATTATCGAGAAAATAACGCGAAATAATGACGCACCCTACAACAAATTTTAGCGGTTAAAATCCAATCCTAAACCTCCGATGCCCGCAACTGTCCGCAGGCTGCATCTGCTTCTAAGCCGCGAGAATACCGCACGCTAACTGCAATTTTCTTTTCCTTCAAAACCGATACAAAACTGTTAATTCGATTGGGAGTCGGTCGCTTATATTCAGCTTCCTGAATCGGATTGTAAGGAATCAAATTGACGTGACACTGAAAACCGCGCAAGTGAGTTGCTAACTCGGCTGCGTGTTCCGGCAAGTCATTCACACCTGCTAAAAGCACGTATTCAAAACTTAATCTGCGCCCCGTCGATCGCACATATTCCCGACATTCTGCGATTAACTCACCCAAAGGATAAGGGCGGGCGCTAGGAATTAACTCTTCGCGCAATCTTTGATTGGAAGCGTGGAGGCTGACGGCGAGGGTAACTTGCAGTTGATGTTCGGCTAGTTGGCTGATGCGATTGCGAATTCCTACTGTGGAAATGGTGATATTTCGCTGTCCAATTCCTACGTCTTGATTCAAACACTTGACAGCAGCTACAACATTATCGAAATTCAGCAGGGGTTCGCCCATTCCCATAAATACGATGTGGCTGACTCGGCGGCCGAAATCTTGCTGTACTGTCAAGACTTGATCGACGATTTCGTGTTTTTCTAAGTTGCGCTTGAAACCGCCTTTTCCGGTAGCGCAAAAGTCGCAGCCCATCGCGCAGCCAACTTGGGCTGAGACGCACACAGTCAGCCGTTTATCGGTGGGAATGCCCACTGTTTCAATGATTTGACCGTCTGCCAATTTTAAGAGATATTTTACGGTGGCGTCTGGTGTGACCGATCGATAGTGAATCGTCGATCGCCCGATCGGAATTTTAGCAACAGTCTCGCGCCACTGTTTCGAGAATACAGAAATATCAGAGATCGATCGCGCGCCTTTCTCATAAATCCACTGGTACAACTGCTTTCCGCGATAAGCCGGTTGTCCCTGCTGCTGCACCCACTCCGTTAACTCAGCTAAACTGGCCCCCAGCAAGGGCGGAATTTTACCCGACTCAACAGCCAAAGCAGCAGTCTTGCGAGACTGATTCGCACCCTTGGAATTACCAGAAGAGTACACCTGAGAAACGGAAGTAGGAGACATAGGTCATCAGAAAATTTAAAGCCACCCTCTATCTTAAAACTTCTCGACCAAAGCTGCCGTTAATCCTCCTGAAGGTACTTATGCAGAAGGCGGAATCTCGATCGCCCTCAATCCCCCTTAATCAGAGAGACTTTAAGAATAATCCGGTTCCCCCCTTTAAAAAAGGGGGTTAGGGGGCTCTTATTGTGGACTCACAAAGAAAACTCAAGACAGAAATCTGCACAATCAAGAATCCAGTTAATTTTTGGTAAAATTCCCCAAATATTGCGTGTAAATGACCGCAGCCACCTAAAATAAACTCTGGAGTTTGTTAAAGGGTATGCAAATTTGACAGCTTTCCATCACAATTAATGCAACTTTTATGGTGCTAAATATTCTTGCGCTGCCCTTAGCGTTTCAATTTACATCGCCCGGCCCAATTATCTTTCAACTTGGCCCCGTAGCCATCCGCTGGTACGGGCTGTTGATAGCTTCTGCCGTCTTGATTGGGGTCAGTCTGTCCCAATACTTGGCCCAAAAACGCCGCGTCAACCCGGAATTATTGGGTGATTTGGCAATTTGGCTGGTTCTGGGCGCTATTCCCTGCGCTCGAATTTATTACGTGGCTTTCGAGTGGCAGCAATACGCCCAGAGGCCTGAAGATATTATTGCGATTTGGAAAGGCGGAATTGCCATTCACGGGGCGATTTTGGGCGGCACGATCGCAGCTTTAATTTTTGCGAAAATCCAGCGAGTTTCTTTTTGGCAATTGGCAGATTTAATCGCGCCCTCGGCAATTCTCGGTCAGGCGATCGGACGCTGGGGAAATTTCTTTAACTCGGAAGCTTTTGGCAGTCCTACGGATTTGCCTTGGAAACTCTATATTCCGCCAAACAGCCGCCCGCCCGCCTACGCTAATTTTGAATACTTCCACCCCACATTTCTCTACGAATCTCTGTGGAATTTGACAGTATTTGGGTTGCTTCTGACTTTATTTTTCCGAGATTTGCAGGGCAAAATTCGCTTGAAAACTGGTGCTTTATTTTTGGTTTATATCGCAGCTTACAGTTCCGGTCGAGTCTGGATTGAAGGGTTGCGGACTGATAGTTTGATGTTGGGGCCGCTGCGGACGGCACAAATGGTAAGCTTGACTGGGATTGTTTTAGGCTTGGGTGGGTTAGCTTGGCTTTATTTGCTCGATCGACCTTTGCCCGATGTTGTCTCCCCAAATAGCGATCGGGCAAATATCACTCATAAATCCCCAGAGGATCAATAAAAAACCCCAGAGAGGTTAGTCTCTAGGGTTCAAAACCAGGGTGCATCTACCATCCCTTACTTCCAAGCAAAATAGGTGCATCCGGAAGAGTCCGTAAATTTAGCAAATTTTTTAGCAGCAATGAGTTTGACAGAGATTGAAGCCTTAATTCCAAGGGTATACATTGTAGGTGCAGGCCCGGGAGACCCGGATTTGTTGACTGTTAAGGCTCAAAAATTACTGGCTGCGGCTGATGTCATATTATTTGCGGATTCCTTAGTCCCAGAGCAAATTTTGCAGGGGGTGCGCGCGGATGCTGAAGTGATCCAAACTGCGGATAAGACCCTCGAAGAGATTGTACCTTTGATGGTGGAACGAGTGCGCGGCGGAAAAAGCGTCGTCCGCCTCCATTCGGGCGATCCCTGTCTCTACGGGGCTGTCGGCGAACAAATGCAAGCTTTGGCTTCCGAGGGAATTGCTTTTGAGGTAATCCCGGGAATTAGCGCTTTCCAACTTGCCGCAGCTAAACTTAAAATTGAGTTGACAGTCCCGGGAGTTGTGCAGACAATTATTTTGACGCGAATTAGCGGCAGAACAGAAGTACCGGAACGCGAAGAATTGGCGAGTTTAGCGGCTCATCAAGCGAGTTTGTGTCTGTATTTGAGCGCCCGCCATGTCGAACAAGCTCAAGCTAAATTGATGGAACATTACCCATCGGATTTACCTGTAGCGATTTGTTATCGGTTGGGCTGGCCGGATGAAAAAATTGTGCTTGTTCCCCTTGACAAAATGGCCGTTGCTACGCGCGAAAATAATTTGATCAGAACGACAATGTATGTGATTAGTCCGGCGTTGGGAAAATCAGCAGAAGCGCGATCGCGCTTGTACCATCCAGAGCACGATCGGCTTTTCCGAGCATCGAAGGAAGAAGGAAGAGGGAAGAAGGAGCAATTATGAAATAACCAATTACCAATTACCAATTCTCAATTCCCCAATCTAAAATCTAAAATCTAAAATCGCCATGACTGATTTAACTCGCAGACAATTTATCACTGTCACCGCATTAAGCGCCGGATTTGCCTTAGCAGTTCATCCTATTGCGGCTGCCGTTATCAATACCGATGCTGCTGGTTTAGTTGCAGGTGAGGTAAAAATTCCGGTAAAAGACGGCTCAATTCCAGCCTACAGAGCAATGCCAGCCAGCGGCAGCAATTTTCCAGTAATTTTAGTAATTCAAGAAATCTTCGGAGTTCACGCCCACCTTCAAGATATTTGTCGCCGTTTTGCAAAATTAGGTTATTTAGCGATCGCCCCAGAAATGTTTGCCCGTCAAGGTGATGTTTCTAAACTCACCGAGGTTCAAGAAATTATTAGTAAAGTTGTCTCGAAAGTTCCTGACGCTCAAGTTATGTCTGATTTAGATGCTACCGTAGAGTGGGCACAAAAGTCAGGAAAAGGCAATACTAATAAGTTGGGAATTACAGGATTTTGCTGGGGTGGCAGAATTGTTTGGCTCTACTCTTCCCACAACCCTAAAGTCACAGCGGGAGTTGCTTGGTACGGGCGTGTGGTGGGCAATTCTACGGATTTAACTCCCAAACAGCCAATAGACATTGCAGCAACTTTGAAAGTGCCCGTATTGGGTCTTTACGGTGGCAAAGACCAGTCAATTCCCAACGATACAGTCGAGAAAATGCAGGAAGTTCTCAAAACTGGCAGCAGCGGTTCCGAAATTGTGCTTTATCCAGATGCGCCGCACGGTTTTAACGCCGACTATCGCCCCACTTACCGGGAAAAAGAAGCTGAGGATGCTTGGAAACGGATGCAAGATTGGTTTAAAAAGTATGGAGTTTCTTAATAGTTGTGAGTTGTTAACTTTGACTTACAACAGGTGTCAAGTTTGGGATTGAAAAAGTCAATATTAGCGAATAGCCCTTAAGACAGGTAAGTTTGTGGGCCCAACATTGGTAAACTGGGCGGTGTAGAATTATCGATCGAACAGGTAAGCCCGTGCTAGACGAACAAGCTAAAAAGACCATCTTGCGGAAAATCCCTCACGGATTGTACATCTGCGGTGTCAAAGACGGGGAGGAAGTCAACGGTTTCACCGCTAGCTGGGTGATGCAATCTTCCTTTACCCCTCCCTTAGTTGTCAACTGCGTCAAGCAAGACTCCAAATCCCACGGCATGATCAAAGCCAGCGGTGTCTTTGCTTTGAGTTTCCTAGAAGCAGGGCAAAAAGAGTTAGCCCAGAAATTCTTCAAGCAGCAGCGCCGCGTTGGCAATAAATTTGAGGATGTAGAATTTTATCCCGGCGCGGAAACTGGTTGTCCGATTATCTCGGATTCTCTGGGTTACGTCGAGTGCAAAGTTGTCGGTGCTGTGGAACACGGGGATCACACGGTTTATGTGGGAGAAGTTGTGGCTGCAGGCGTCCACCGAGAAGGCAATCCGTTGCTGCTAGAAAGCACGGGTTGGAATTACGGCGGCTAAAGACTTGGCAGTTGGCAGTTGTTAGTAAAAAAAACTAACACTGAGAAACCCGGTTTCTTTAAAAGTCCGGGTTTCTGAATACTAAACAAATTTTTAAGTTGAATTAGAGCGACCTATTTATTACTTGCGAGAGTTAGGCGTCGCATAACTAATAAAAAATCGGCGACAATTCTGTCAGCGTTGTCTGGAGTTAAAATTGGTACGTGGACGAAAATACATTTAGCGGGTATTTGAGAATCGCAAATATGTTTTAAAACCGCATAATATAGGGCTTCGCATACAAATTTTCCGGCTTCGTGACTGATTTCTGTGGCAGCTAAATCAGCGACTAGCGGTTCCAGATTAACTGCGGTTTTCCGAATGTCGCTATCGCAACAAGCGCAAGATTCTACGGTTAATTTTTGCCTGCTTTCGGCCATGCCGCAGCAGATAATAGTATCGGGTTGGAGTTGGTTGATTTTGGCGATCGCTAAATTAGGTGCTAGCTGAAAATCTACTGGCAGTTTCCTCAAAAAAGTCAGGGAATTAGGCAAAGATTTGATTTGGGAAATCTTTGCTAATAAGTCGTCCGAAGAGTTGGATTGCTGATGGGGAAGCCAAGTATCAAATGAGGTTAGCAGGATTTTGGCCGTCATATTTGTGCAATAATACTGATATTGATAATATAAGGCAAGTAAGTCAATGTCTGTCATTGCAGTAGTAGACTATGACATGGGCAATCTGCACTCAGTCTGTAAAGGCTTGGAAAATGTGGGTGCAGTGCCAAAAATTACAGATTCCCCTGCTATAATCGAGCAGGCTGATGCGGTGGTTTTGCCGGGAGTTGGTTCGTTTGACCCGGCAATGCAGAATTTAAGATCGCGCAATTTGATAGAACCGATAAAAAGGGCGATCGCCTCGGGAAAACCTTTTTTAGGCATTTGTTTGGGTTTGCAAATTCTGTTTGAAAGTTCCGAAGAAGGTGTAGAACCGGGATTGGGCGTTATTGCGGGAAAAGTGCGCCGATTTCGCTCGGAACCGGGTTTGACAATTCCGCATATGGGATGGAATCAATTGGAACTTACTCAGCAGAATTTGCCACTGTGGCAAAATTTACCGTCTGATCCTTGGGTTTATTTCGTGCATTCTTATTATGTCGATCCTGTTGATTGGGAAGTGCGATCGGCAATGGTGACTCACGGTAGTCAAAATGTGACGGCTGCTATAGCTAAAGATAATCTGATGGCCGTGCAATTTCACCCGGAAAAGTCTTCGAGTACGGGATTGCAAATGCTGTCAAATTTTGTCAGTCTGGTAAGGGCAAAAGTACCGGCTTAGGTGGCATGAATCTTAAAAAACCCGGTATATTGCCGAAACCGGGTTTGACATTTTTAAAAGTCTTCTTCCTTCTTCCCTCTTCCTTCTTCCTTCTTCCTAAATGAGCCTGAGAATCTGTGGCAACCGCCAAATAAAAACTCTGCCGGGACTCGCAACTCGCCCTACACCTTCGCGAGTCAGAGAAGCTTTATTTAATATTTGGCAAGGGACGATCGCAGATTGCAGATGGCTTGACATTTGTACCGGCAGCGGTTCGATGGGTGCAGAAGCTTTGTGTCGTCAAGCCGCGAGTGTCACTGGCATCGAACAGTCGGCGAAAGCTTGTGCGATTATCCGCGAAAACTGGGAGCAAGTAGCAGACTCGTCCCAAACATTCCAAATACTGCGGGGAAACGCGACGGCGAAGTTGGCAACACTAGCGGGGCAGCAGTTCGATCGCATTTACTTCGATCCGCCCTACGCCAGTGACTTGTACGAACCTGTGTTAAACACGATCGCCAGCCAAGAAATGCTAGCACCAAACGGCGAAATCGCGATCGAGCACAGCCCGGATCGATCGGCACAAGCGATTTCCGGCCTAGAAATTTGCCGCCACAAAGTATACGGCAATACAGCATTAACCTTCTACACACGCAGTTGCTGACAGGCTCAAACAGCAGCAGCGTCACTACTCGACGCAAAAAGAAACCGGGTTTCATGGCGTTGGCGCGCCCGGGACTCCAAGTTTTTCCCTTGGGTACAATACAAATTTTTCCGATGAAGTTAAGCTTTGTGCGTAGGTTGTCAAAGCAAGTTGCTTAAGCAATCGACGAAATAAATGGAGTTTACGCTGAAAATAAAGACTTTCAGTTGTAACATGAACCCAAAGTGTGAGTGTGAATATTCCTAAAGGAGTGAATATGGTTCAGACACCTTCGCGCCCTCGTGGCAGCGAGTTTCCGGCTGTTAACTCGGTACAGCCAGCCAAACTGGATACGATTCTGCTGGGAAATAGCCTCTCCCTGCCAAATACCAAACTCTTCGGCACAGACGGCATTCGCGGGAAAGTTGGAGAATTGCTGAATGCACCCCTAGCCCTGCAAGTGGGCTTCTGGGCTGGACAAGTTCTACGGCAACATTCCCCCAACCAGGGGCCTGTGATTTTGGGGCAAGACAGCAGGAATTCCAGCGATATGCTGGCAATGGCTCTGTCAGCAGGTTTGACGGCCGCAGGTTTGGAAGTGTGGAATTTGGGATTGTGTCCCACTCCCTGCGTTGCTTACCTGGCAAGCGTTTCGGAGTCTGTCGGCGGAGTGATGATTTCGGCTTCTCACAATCCCCCAGAAGACAACGGCATTAAATTTTTTGGCTCAAACGGCTCGAAGCTGTCGCAGCAGTTGCAGGAACAAATCGAAGCGGGAATCCGGGGGGCAAAGGTTCCGGTTGCTAGCTTGGGTTGGGGACACCACTACCATCGCTCTGAGTTGGTGAAAGATTATGCCACTTCGCTCTGTGATTCGCTGCAACAGATGAATTTGGAGGGAATGCGGATAGTTTTGGATCTGGCTTGGGGGGCGGCTGCGGGTTTGGGGCCGCAGGTGTTCGCGCAAATGGGGGCGGATGTGATCTGTTTGCACGACTCTCCGGATGGCGATCGTATTAATGTTAACTGCGGTTCTACTCATCTCGACAGTTTGCAAGCGGCAGTTTTGGAACACAATGCTGATTTGGGATTTGCTTTTGACGGCGATGCCGATCGAGTTTTGTGTGTTGACAACCAAGGTCGAACGATTGACGGCGATTACATTCTTTATCTGTGGGGCCGACAGTTGCGCGACTCCCAACAGTTACCATCCAATTTAATTATTTCTACTGTAATGGCTAACCTCGGCTTCGAGCGAGCTTGGGAAGAATTGGGGGGCAAACTAACTAGAACCGACGTGGGAGATCAGTACGTTCACGCTGAAATGCAGCGCACTGGTGCAATGTTGGGCGGCGAACAGTCTGGACATATTCTTTGTCCGCATTACGGTGTCAGCGGCGACGGTTTGCTGACAGCTTTGCATTTGGCTTCGCTGGTGCGCCAGTCCGGGCAATCTTTGGCACAATTGGTAAGTGGCAGTTTCCAAACTTATCCGCAGTTGCTGCGAAATATTCGGGTGGACGATCGCGAAAAACGCCTGAAATGGCATGAGTGCGAGGCAATGCAAAAGGCGATCGAACGTGCTACAACTGCAATGGGAGAACAGGGACGGGTTTTGGTTCGCGCTTCTGGCACTGAACCGCTAATCCGAGTTATGGTGGAAGCTGCTAGCGCCGAATTGGCTAATTTCTGGACTGAAAATTTAGTTTTAGCGGTTCAGCAACACATAGCTATCTGATGGAAATGGGGAATTAATCTGAAGGAAGAAGGAAGAAGGAAGAAGGAAGAAGGAAGGAGGAAGGAGGAAGAAGGAAGAAGCCTCTAGATAAATATAGGGGCTATTGAAACCACTTTCTCATTCTTTATTACCTCTTGCTTATTCCCTCTCTCCTAAATAACTAAATCCTTCTTTCTTCATTTCCCCATTTCTGATTGTATGAACACCAAATCAATTCAAAATGGGCGGCTGCATCTAATTTCGTTAAATTTTTTAATTGTCGTCATATTAATAACGGGGATATGGTTTAGGTTTACTAACCTGGATCGCAAAGTCTACTCGTTCGACGAATCTATCACCTCGCTGCGAATTTCTGGCTACACTGGGACGGAAATGGTGCAGCAAGATTTTCAAGGCAAAACAATTAGCGTCGCAGATTTGCAGCGGAAATACCAGCAGATAAATCCCGAAAAAACTTGGTGGGATACTGTTAAAGGTTTAGCTACAGAAGAACCCCAACTATCGCCGTTGTATTTTATTTTAGCCAGGTTTTGGGTGCAGTTGTTCGGCCCGCAAGTGGCGACTGTCAGAAGTCTTTCAGCTTTGATTAGTTTGTTAGTTTTCCCCAGCATTTATTGGCTGTGCTGGGAATTATTTCGCTCTGCGTCTGTGGGATGGATGGCTGTTACAATTGTTGCTGTTTCACCCTTTCACGTCTTATACGCGCAAGAGGCAAGACCCTACATGATGTTTGCAGTCCTCGTCTTGCTGTCGAATGCAATTCTGCTGCGGGCGATCGCCCTACAAATTTCTCCCGCCATCTCTAAATTGAGCAAGGCTGTTTGGTTTATTTATGCGATCGCCCTGACTTTAGGACTGTATTGTAGTTTATTATTTTTTTTAGTAATATTCGCCCACGGCATCTATGTGATTATCAAGGAGAATTGGCGTTTTGGCAAGACATTAATTACTTATTTAGTAACTGCCGCGATAGCACTAATTCTTTTTGATCCTTGGATTTGGGTATTACTGGAGAACGCGCCAAAAATCGAAGCAACAGTAGGCTTGCCCCGCCTTTCCCTGTCTTTTATATCTTCACTTAAGCCTTTAATTTTCATCACCTGCCGAATGTTTATCGACACGCATTGGGCGGGCGGAATCATCAAATTGGCTTCGAGCAATATGACTACAGATTTAATCCGACTGATTGTAGTGGCCGTATTGCTGTTAGCGATCGCACATTCAATATACTCGCTCTGCCGCTCAACTCCCAAACGAGTTTGGCTGTTTCTATTGACAGCGATCGGAATTACAGCGATAGTATTGATAGCAGTGCGAGGCGTTGCCGATCGCTATCTGGTTCCCTATATTTTAGCAATCCAAATAGCTGTTGCCTATCTATTCACCGCTAAAATTGCAGTCGCCACCAATCCCCGTCAACAAAAACTGTGGCAGCTCGGTTTAATAGCGCTAATATCGAGTGGAATAGTTTCTTGTGGGGTCAGCTCACAGTCACAACTTTGGTGGAACAAATATCCTTCTAGCACTAAATATAATCCCCAAGTAGCCGCGATTGTCAATCAAGCGAAAAAACCTTTAGTAATCAGTCACGGAGGCAACAACCTCACAGGAAAAATACTGTCGGTCAGCTATCTCCTGAAGGCGCAAGTACAGCTTTTGCTGGCAGTTAAACCCGAACAAGTAAAAATTTCTGATGGTTTTAGCGATGTATTTCTCTACCGAGCTACAGAATCATTGCAATTTGAACTAGAAAAAGTGCAAAAATATAAAATCACACCAATTTACAAACCGGGTGATGTCTGGCTTTGGCGTGTAGAGAAATAAGGAAAGTGGCAACTGCACATGATGATTTCTGTTGTGATACCCACCTACAACCGCGAGCAACCTCTGCGAGAGACATTGGCTGATGCGCTTCGGCAAAATTACCCGAAGTTTGAAGTGTTGGTAATCGATCAAACTCGCACCCACGAGTCGGAAACTCAAGTTTATTTAGAGGAATTGGCAAATGCTGGCAAAATTCGGTGGTTTCGGGTAGATTGGGCAAGTTTGCCTGCCGCTCGAAATTATGCAGTGCGCCGCGCAGGTGGAGAGATTATTTTATTTATTGATGATGATGTACAATTGCCAGATGGTTTTTTGGCGGCTCACGCTGACAACTATTTAGAAAAACCGGATGTGGGATGTGTGGCGGGCCGGGTTTTTGACAGAATGAAACTGGATAATTCGGGAGGCGATTTGGCGATCGAATATTTGCCCTCAGAAGCGATGGATGCGGGCATTGCCTGGTATTTTATCGATTTGGTGCATACAGTAAAACCGCAGCAGGTGCTCTCGGCTAGAGGCTGCAATATGTCATTTCGCAGGCAGGTTTTTGCTGAATGGGGGCTGAGGTTTGACGAGCGGTTTGCAGGGAGTGCGGTGCGGGAGGAGTCGGATTTTTGTTTGAGATTGCGATCGACTGGCCTGAAAATTTGGTACGATCCCAATGCGTGTTTAGTTCACTTGGGGGAAGAGAGTGGCGGGTGTCACGATGTCAGCACGCGATCGATCGAATATCAAATCACATTTTATCACAATCACTTTCTAATGGGATTGAAAAATTTAACAGCTTTTCAATGCCTGCGATTTTTTGCCAAACTCTTTGACTGCCACGTTTTGGGAAATCCGCCTTGTTATAAAAGCCACTCGCCCATTAAAATTATAACTAGATTTGCTTTTTATATCTTGGGTTTTCTCAGTGCTATAAATACAGTAATTCAATCTCTGTGGAATGATGGACAAATTTACAGCCATCAAGACAACATTAACGCTCAATAATTCCCTATTCCTTCCCCCTTCCCCTAAATGAGAATTCTCGTTGCCAGTCACACCTATATTGTGGACATTAACCGGGAAAAATTCAAGATATTAGCCAACCTAGAACCCGATATTGAAGTAACAGTTGTAGTGCCGCAGCGTTGGAAACCCGGAGGGGTTCAAAATAAAATTATAGAAACGGAATTTTATCAAAAGGGTTCCTTTAAAGTAATTCCCGTGTCTAACTTTAGTCAAAACAATCAAGGATTGCTAACCTTTGGTTTTGATTTAATTAAAGTTTTGCAAAACTTTAGACCCCAGATAATCCAAGTTGAACAAGGTTCAAAATCCCTTGCTTGCGCTCAATTAATTTTATTAAATAAACTTCTCAAATTAAAAGCAAAAAATATACTATTTACTTGGTGGAATCTGCCTTATCAATTGAATTGGCCTGTTTCACTTTTAGAAAATTACAATCTTCAGCACACCGACGGAATTATTGCAGGCAACTTAGATGGGGCTAAAATTTTGCGGCAGCGGGGCTATCAAGGTGCGGTAAAAGTAATGCCACAACTCGGAGTAGATGAAACTTTGTTTCGCCGCACGGGTAAAGACGCTGATTTCTCGCGCAGGTTCGGCATTGAGCCGACCGATTTTGTGGTAGGATTTGTAGGGCGATTTGTAGAAGAAAAAGGACTGTTGACTTTAGCTGAAGCTTTGGCAGGGTTGAAAAAAATCCCTTGGAAGTGGCTGTTAGTAGGACAAGGAAAATTGCGAACGCGCCTCGCAGAAAAATGTATTGAATGGGGAATCAGCGATCGAATAATCTGGGTAGAAAGCGTTTCCCACGAAGAGATTCCCCCCTACATTAACTTAATGAACTGTTTGGTATTGCCCTCGCAAACGAGCTATAAATTCAAAACTTTGACCACTGTGGGCTGGAAAGAACAATTCGGTCACGTTTTAATTGAAGCGATGGCCTGTAAAATTCCGGTTATCGGTTCCGACTGCGGGGAAATTCCCCATGTCATCGGCGATGCGGGGTTAGTATTCCCGGAGGGAAATGCAGGGGTTTTGCGCGAGTGTTTGCAGCAATTGATGCAGCGGCGGCAGTTGGCTGCTGATTTGGGCGATCGGGGTTATCAGAGAGCGATGAGCAATTATACCAATCAAGCTTTAGCTGAGCAGTTGTTGGAATTTTACAAAGAATTGTTGTAACTTTTAGCAGTATAATGCAAGTGTTAAATAAAAGCTGTAGTAAATGTCTATTCCTTCCGACCTACGCTCTTTGGTTGACGAACTCTACCAGGTACTACACGAGACCGAACGCCAAGCCACCCAGGGACTTTTTGCACTTAGAAGAGCAATGTCTCTTTTTCCAGAAAATGAAATACTGATGCAATACTTTTCTTCGATCAGTAATTTTCAATTCTGCGTATCAGGTGTTCGCTTACAAGCAGAGCACATTGTGGGCAATGTATTGATGGCTAGTGTGCCCGATGAAGATGTTCAAAAAGCAGGAGATTATTTAGCAGCATTGCTACGTATGGCTCCTGAAGCGAGAATTATGATAGACCAAGTAATTGAGAGATTAGAAGCATTACCATGAAACAATTACCAGATGAAAGCCAACTCCTGGAAATCCTTGAAATTGTGAAAGCTGCGGAAGCCAAAGCCAGTGAAATGTATGAATTTTCCAAGACAATGGCTCACAATACCCAAATTACAGCGACAAAGAGAGAGGAAGCGGAACAGCTAGACGGGCAGCCTTTTCCAGATAATTAAATTTGTCATGGGAGATGTTGATATTTTGATTGAAAGAACTATCCCCCATGCGAATTCTCCAAATTATCCCCTCGATTTCCCTCGTCTACGGCGGGCCGAGTCAAATGGTACTCGGACTTTCGGACGCCCTCGCTTCGCGAGGTATTGAGCTCACAATTATCACCACAGATTCTAACGGAGATATCGGTCAACATCCCTTAGATGTCCCCTTAAATCAACCAATACAACAAAACGGCTATCAGATTATTTATTTCCGCTGTTATCCCTGGCGCAGATATAAATTTTCATTCTCGTTATTGCAGTGGTTGAATGAAAATGCGCGACAATTTGACCTGGCCCACATTCACGCTCTTTTCTCACCGGTAACTACCTTTGCTGCCACAATTGCTAGATATCGCCACTTACCGTATATTATCCGTCCCTGCGGTATGCTTGACCCCGCCGATTTGCAGAAAAAAAAGCGCTTAAAACAGATTTATGCAGCAGTTTTAGAACGCCCTAATTTAGCAGGTGCAGCCGCCATTCATTTCACAAGTAAAGAAGAGGCTAAAATCTCAGAAAGATTTGGTTTGAACTGCACAGGCAAGATGCCTGTGCCACGGGATTTGGACTTCCCAGGCAAGATGCCGGGGCCACTGGATCTGGTGATTCCATTGGGGGTGACAGCAGGTTTTTTTCCTAAGAGATTGCGAGAATCTCAAGTGCCAATCATCTTATTTATGTCGCGAATTGAACCTAAAAAAGGGCTTGACTTGCTAATTACAGCATTAGAAAGTATTTTGGCATCGGGAATAAATTTTAAGTTTATTTTAGCGGGTTCAAATCCCCAAGATGCTGGTTATGAAACAAGAATTAAAGTACAAATTCAGAATTCGATCTTAGCACAATATACAACAATAACTGGCTTTGTGAGCGGCGATTTAAAAAGTGAACTGTTGACAAACGCCGACTTATTTGTCTTGCCTTCTTATTACGAAAACTTTGGCATTGCTGTAGCAGAAGCGATGGCTGCGGGTGTACCTGTCGCCATTTCCGATCGCATACATATTGCGGAAGACATACAGCAAGCAGAAGCTGGTTGGGTGGGGCCTTTGGAAGTAGGGGCGATCGCCGATTCAATTAAATCTGCACTTCTGAATCCACAGGAACGCCAACGGCGGGGATTGAACGGCAAAGAGTATGCCAAAAAGCATTATAACTGGGATGCGATCGCCCAGCAAACCATCGATGCTTACCAGCAGATTTTGTCGTCTACTAACTAATGCCACAGCAGTTTACCTTCTGCTTCTTCGCCTGCTGCGAGTTATTGTGCCGCTGCTATCAGAATTTGCAGGTGATATTTTTTCAACGCTGCTATTGCTTTTAATATTAGTAGAGTCAGAGTTTGAGGCATCAATGACCGATTTTCTTCTAATTATAATCGGAACATTAAGAGATCGACCGCAAGGTCGGCCGAAGGAGTCTATCTTCCTTCGATAATCGCAGATTGCCGCCTCTGCAATCGGTTCTTGACAATCATTAATAAAGCTTTGGGCTAATTGGTAATTCTTGCCGTCTCCCTGCTTTGAGAAAAGTTCTCCAGCTTGTTGAAAGTCTGCTACTGCTTGCGATTTAGTTCCCAACATACAGCGAATAGCACCTCGTTCCAAATAAGCCAAACCATAATTAGGATTAACGCGAATAGCTTGTTCATAATCCCCGATCGCCTTTTGTTTGTTTCCCAATTCATAGTATGCTTGACCGCGACCGAAATAAGCTTCTGCCAAGTTAGGATTAAATTGCAGCGCTCGATCGTAATTGTAAATTGCCTGCTGCTTGTTTCCTTGTTGGCCAGTAGCAATCCCCAATCCGAGGTAAGCTTGAGGTATGTTCGGATTCAGCGCTAAAGCCTGAGTAAAATTGGCGATCGCCCCCGGAACATCTCCCTTTTGAACTTTCAAAGAACCTTGGTTGCTGAAATTTGCAGCTTTTTGAGCGATCGCAACTCTTTGACTGATAACAGCGCGATTGGCCCGGTAATTAGATAACTTATTTTGAGCTAGATTATAAACAGGTGTACGTGAATCGATCGCTTCTAAAAGTGCGATCGCCTGTTGCCATTTACTTTGCGACTGATGCCAAACTTCCATCGGATGAGGCGGTTTTTGCACAACCACAGCAGCTTCCATTGCCAATTGTTGAGCTTTTTCTAGACTTTCTGCGGCCTGTAAATTTTGCGCTACGGGAACCAAGCTCGGGCGCAGTTTCAGCAAATCAGCTCTAGCTTGTTGATACCCAAAGCCAGGGAAGTTAGGAATTTTGTCTAAATTGGCGATCGTTTCTTTAAGTCGTTTATCGAAACTTCTGAGCAAATTGACATCGGTCACTTTCCCTGCATTCTGCGTTTCAACAGCCAGTATTTGCGCTTGCTTAAGCGTTTCATTTCCCGATCGCATAAAGGCGCTCATCCCTGCACCTGCCCCCAACATCAAAACCCCTAAACTTGCTAATAAAGCTGCGGGTATTTTGCGGCTTCGCGAGTTATTAACTTGATTGTTAATTCGTGATGGCTGTACCCTTCGAGTCTGACGAGATTGTTCCGCTTCCGGTTCGGGCTCCACCTCCAACTCCCAAGCCGGTAACTGCAAATCATCTGCTGCTGTTCCCGCTGCCAACTCGTGAGTAATTGGAGAAATATTATTGGTATTTCCGCTGTCATACTTGTCAACCAAACTCTGCAATCCTGCTTGATATCCTTCTCCTACTGCCTGAAATCTCCACTCTCCATTCTTTTTATACAAACGACCAAACTCTACAGCAGTCTCTAGCGAAAAATTCTCTTTTAATTCATAGCGAACCAGTTCGCTTCCCGTATCCAAATTGGTAATTTTGATAAAACTCTTTTTGATATTGCTAAAACTTGCCTTGATTTTATCTGCTTCGTGAATAGTGACCGCAAAAGTTATTTCCTCAATTTCAGCATTAATTTTTTCTAAAATAACGCCGTAAATAGTCTTCTTTTCTTGACCTCGGTTGTTTTTGTCAGGAATCGATTGCAGTACCGAACCGTCACAGGATTGAAGATTATTGTAAAAGATAAAATATTTATCGTTAGGTAGTTTGCCGTCAGCACTTAGCATAAAAGCAGAGACATCAATCTCGTAGCTTTGTCCTGCCTCTGTCACCTGCCAACCGAGGGCGATCGCGATTTTTTTCAAACCGGGCGCTTCTTTAGAGATATTAAATCTCTCACCCTTACTTAATTGCATTGCCATCTGCTTATTTGTTAAACATCAAACTTTATAGTGTTCATGTTAATATTAAGTCCCCGGATAATTTTTGCTATTCAATAAAACTTAATATTTTGCTTTTAATAGCGGGCTTGATTAAAAATATGTGCTGCCTGTATCTGAAATTTATTGAGATTTACTTAAGTACAATTACGTAATTAAAAACCTGGCTTTCTCCCAAACCGGTTTCTACAATTAAACTTAATTTGACCCTACTTTTGAGCATTTTCAGAACTAGGTAACAAGGTAACAAATTTACCAAAAGCTCCAGACGAGACTGTTCCGCTTCCGGTTCTGACTCCACCTCCAACTCCCCAGCCGGAAACTGCAAATCATCGGCAGTTCCCGCTGCCAACTCGTGAGGAATTGGAGCAATATTATTACTATTTTAGCTGCAATACTTATCCACAAAACTCTGCAATCCTGCCTGATATCCTGCTCCTACCGCTTGAAATCTCCACTCTCCATTCTTTCTATACAAGCGACCAAATTCTACAGCAGTCTCTCGCGAAAAATTCTCTTTTAATTCATAACGAACAAGTTCTTTTTCTGTATCCAAATTGTAAATCTTGATAAAAGCATTTTTTATATTGCTAAAATTTGCATTAATTTTTTCTGCTTCGTCAATAGTGACAACAAAAGTTATTTCCTCAATTTCAGGATTAACTCTTTTTAAGATAACGCCGTAAATCGTTTTATTCTCTTGACTTCGGTTGTTTTTATCCCGAATCAATTGCAGTACCGAACTGTCACCGGATTGCAGATTATTGTAAAAGATAAAATATTTATCGTTAGGGATTTTGCCGTCAGCACCTAGCATAAAGGCAGAGACATCAATCTCGTAGCTTTCTCCTGCCCCTGTCACCTGCCAACCGAGGGCGATCGCCATTTTTTTTAAACCGGGCGCTTCTTTAGAGATATTAAATCTCTCACCCTTACTTAATTGCATTGCCATCTGCTTATTTGTTAAACATCAAACTTTATAGCGTTCATGTTAATATTAAGTGGGACAATAACTTTTCTTCTTTAAGAAAACTTAATATTTTGTCTCTAATAGCGGGCCTCATTAAAAATATGTGCTACCGCTCTCCGAATTTATTGAGATTTACTGAGAGAGAATTACGTAAGCAAAAACCGGGCTTTCTACAAAACCCGGTTTCGACAATTGAACTTAATTTGAGTCTAATTTGGAGCATTTTCAGAACTCGGTGGCAGGGTAACAAAATTACCAAAAGCTCCAACCGTTTGATAGCTTTTTTTGCCTAATTCAGTGGTGTAAATACTAACCACACCTAAGTTTTGACGCTGCGTTGTATTGTCGAGCAAGCTTTCGATTGTGTTCCGCTGCGAAGTCAGCAAATTTTTGCAACTGCCGATTAAACTATCTGTAATGCCGCTCAAAGCTTTCGGAACGCGAGAATCCTTGCACACAGTGCTTTCCAGCTCGGTTTGGAGTACGCCGGAAGCATAAGTTAGGTATTTGTCTCTCCCAGGATTTGTAAATGCCATGCCCGCCGCCAGAAGAGTCAGAGCCATCGTGACTTTTCCCACATTGCCGAAAAAATTAGAAGTTGGCTTGTTAGTATTCATTGCGTTATCAATATTCATTTTTTTTAGCCCCGTTGATTTATAAGCTTCTCTTGATTTAAACTACACCTCCTCAGAAACAGATTTCCGAAAGGAGGGGACAGTTTTTAGATTGGAGGCCAGTTGCGAGTAAGTCTCTCACTGGTTTACCTTCCTTTTACGTTTCCCCCTCCCTCAAATCCGGTAAATCTTCAACAAAACATTTAGCTGGTTCCCCGGCACAGCCTGGGGACGAGGAATTTAAACTTAGTTTCGCTTTGATTTTTGCCGATCGATCTCCCGCTGCAACTCTTCAATCTGACGGCGCAAAGCCTCCGTCTCACTGTTAGGCGCTTGCGACTTCACATCAACCGCACCCTCAGCTACAGCCCGCTTGTAGTTCCCTCGCTTAATTTGGCGGTATTCCTCGGAACTTGCCCAGTCTCGCAAATACCGCAGCCTTTCCACCGGGAAAGGGTGACTCAGCATCACGCCTTGGCCGCCGTTGTAAAGTAAAAATTTATACACTTGGTTGAGATTGTCTCGATCGAGCTCTTGATAGTTGTCAGACTGGCGGATAAATTCTTGCAAACTGCATTGGTCAGCATATTTACTGCTAACTCCCGCAAGTTGCATCATCGTCTTCATCACACTGTTCAAGTCATCCGTCACCAACAAAGCCGCCCGATCCGCCGACAATTCTGCCTTGCGCCGCCACTCGTAAAAAGCGAAAATTAAACCGCTGCCGACCATATTTCCCAAACCGAAAGTCATCTCGCCAATTGTCGATGCGACGCTCATCGCCCACATCGCCATTTGATTTAAAGTTGGATGGCCGCATTTAATGTGTCCCAACTCGTGAGCCAAGACTACCCGCAGTTCCGCCTCGTCCAACAAGTCTAAAAGACCCGTGTGTAATACTACATAAGGCTGGTTTTTTCCCAGGGCATAGCTGTTAACTGAGGGATTCTGAGAAACAAACAAACCCGGTTCTGGAAAAACATCTAAAGCCTGCACGCACTCGCGAAATATATGATAAATGCTGGCATATTGGCGCGGGCCGACTTGAATGCTATTTCCCATTAGGTAAACGAATTGCGGTCGTTCGTAGACAAATTCTACAAATTTGCTGGCAATTAAGTCAAATCCAGGCACGCTGCGTAACGCTGCCTCGGCTTGGCGATCGAGGGGATGTTGAAAAGCTTCGCTAGAAATTCCAGTATAAGTAGGCATGGTTGTTGCAAAAATTACATCTAAAATATTTCAGTGTTGCCGCTCGCTGCTGGTGCTAGCTGGCGCCTGACTTATCAATGTTATCGCGACAAATATTGAACTGTTGTGGAACAGGCACCTTGCCTGTTCAAATTAGCGTTAAAATTGTGATTCTGGTACAGGCGCGATCGACAAACATCTTTCACAGTGCCTGTGTATCGCCTCACCCAAAAATTGGAACGTGCAAAAATGGCTATCCTGCGACTCGAAAACGGTACAACCTACACTCAACAAAGCGACATTACCCGAGAACTCGCTTCCTTAAACATTCAACTCAACCGCTGGCCAGTGGGTGACAGCGCTGAAATTCAAAATTTGTTAGCTAAAGATGCTCTTGACGACAATCAAAAAGAGCAAGTGCTGCAAGCCCTCGACGGCTACTTTCACCAGTTGTCGGAAAGTGCAGGCTATCAGGATCGCGACTTAATTGTACTGCACCCAGACATTCCCAACCTCGACACCATGCTGTCCAAATTCAGCAAGTGCCACATCCACGCCGATGATGAAGTCCGCTATATCGTAGCAGGTGAGGGCATTTTCGGCTTCGTGCGGCCCGACGGCAGCCAAGTCGAACTCACAGTGCAGCCGGAAGAATTTATCAACGTGCCGGCGAATACAGAACACTGGTTTTATTTGACAGCAGCCCGGAAAATTAAAGCGGTGCGCTATTTTACCACCAAAGAAGGCTGGACGCCTGAGTATACCGATACGGAAATTCGATCGCGTTTAGCTGCTGTTTGAACAGTTGACAGTTGAGAGTTGACGGTTGACGGCAATCTTCAAATCATCTAAAAATCCTCAAATCCAGCCTCAAATTTTGTGGTTTGAAGATTGCAATATGCTCAAAGCAACCGCCTCCGCCACCTTAATCCCATCAATCCCCGCCGACAGGATTCCACCCGCATATCCTGCACCTTCCCCAGCAGGATAAAGACCTTCTGTATTCAAACTCTGATAATCTTCCTTGCGTTTAATCCGAATCGGTGAAGAAGTGCGCGTTTCCACACCAGTCAAAACCGCATCATCCATCGCAAATCCTTTAATCTGTTTGTCAAAAGCCGGAAGTGCTTCGCGGATAGCTGCGATCGCATAATCTGGCAAACTTTCGCTCAAATCAGTCATCACAACTCCCGGCGTATAAGACGGCTGCACACTGCCTAGCGCCCTGGAAGGGCGATTCGCCAAAAAATCCCCCACAAGCTGCCCAGGGGCGTTGTAAGTGCGACCGCCTAACTCAAATGCCCGTTCTTCTAAGCGACGCTGAAACTCTATTCCGGCTAAGGGATGACCCGGATAATCTTCCGGCGTGATACCCACCACAATCCCGCTGTTAGCATTGCGTTCATTGCGAGAATATTGACTCATCCCATTAGTGACAAGTCGCCCCGGTTCTGACGCAGCCGCCACTACCAAACCACCGGGACACATACAGAAACTATACACAGAACGATTGTTTTGGCAATGGTGAACCAGTTTGTAATCGGCGGCGCCCAAAAGCTTATGGCCGGCCCGATCGCCAAAACGACAGCGATCGATGATAGTTTGGGGATGTTCCACCCGAAAACCAATGGAAAAAGGTTTAGGTTCGATGTAAACCCCGCGCGAAAACAACATTTCAAAAGTATCGCGGGCGCTGTGTCCCACCGCCAGAACTATATAATTACTAGCAATATATTCTCCGCTGGCGAGGGTAAGTCCCTGCACTTTTCCATTTTCGATGTGGATATCTTCTACACGACTTTGAAACCGAATTTCTCCGCCTAATGATTCAATTTGGGCGCGTAGACTTTGGACAATTCCCACCAGTTTGAACGTGCCAATATGCGGTTTATTAATATATAAAATTTCCGGTGAAGCTCCTGCATTCACAAGTTCCGTCAGCACCTTCCGCCCATAATGCTGAGGATCTTTAACTTGGCTGTAGAGCTTGCCATCGGAAAAAGTACCCGCACCACCTTCGCCAAACTGAGCGTTAGATTCTGGGTTGAATTCTGCTTTTTTCTTCCAAAATCCAAAGGTATCAACCGTGCGATCGCGCACTGCTTTTCCGCGTTCTAAAAGGATGGGGCGAAACCCCATTTGTGCCAGCATCAGACCCGCAAACATACCGCACGGCCCTGTACCAATCACAATGGGGCGAATCGTCAAATTGCTGGGGGCTTTGGCTACATAGCGATAATTCGTGTCTGGCGTCACCATCACATGAGGATCTTTTTTGAAGCGTTGGAGAAGTTGCTTTTCCTGTGTCGTCTCTACATCCACAATATAGACAAGGAGGATTTCTGCTTTTTTACGAGCATCGTAGCTGCGCTTGAAGATGGAATAGCTGAGTAATTCTTCGGGGGGAATTTGCAGCTTTTTGAGAATGGCGCTAGCGATCGCATCTTCAGGATGATCGAGGGGGAGTTTTATTTCGGTTATTCGTAACATATAGTGGAAGGAAGAAGGAAGAAGGAAGAAGGAAGAATAAAAATCCCGAACAGAAGTATTATAACTATTTAACCGGACATCCTATGGGCGATCGTCCTCGGTCGATCAATTTTTAATTTTTGAGTGGATAATTGAAGAAGCGTTATAATAAACAAAAAATTAAGTTTTGTAAAGACCCTTGACTGCAACATTCACACCTAAAAACAGCCGAACCTGGCACGCTCTCAACCCCCTGTGGGAAGGAGCAGAAGACGCAGTACAAAAGGGTTTGCCCCACACCAAGCTCGCACCGGCGTGGCAAATACTGCTCTTGGGCGACGGTTCCCCCACCCGTCACCTGCAACTGCTGACAGGGGAACCCACTGAAGTAGATGTGATCGATATGTCTTTAGTGGGTGAAGACGCAGACGGCGCGCCCCAGCAAATTGTCGCGGTTCCGGGGCCGCGGCTGCGCCGCCAAGTGTGGCTGCGGACTGCTTCGGGACAGCGCTTAGCCTATGCAACTTCTTGGTGGGAAGCGAGCCACGTAGATGAATATTTACAAAATAAATCTTTGCCAATTTGGGCCAGTTTAGCGAGACTGCGGACAGAATTGTATCGGGATGTGCAAGGGATTTATTGCGGTGATTCGGCTGCTTTGGAATCAGCGTTTGAAGAGTCGGGCCCTTTTTGGGGGCGACACTATTTGTTTTGGCATCATGGTAAGCCATTGACTCTGATTTATGAGGTTTTTTCTCCTTATTTAACTAAGTATTTGGGGCCGATGCAATTGGATGTGGATTGAGACTGAGATCTTGCACCATTATCAATCAGGCTTTCAGGGCGGGCTAGAAGCCCAACCCCTACTCCCCACAATAAAATTCATCTCTTGTGGAACAGGCCGGAAAGCCTGTTCTCAAGAAGAAGAGGAAAATCAGGAGGGTGTAGAACTGAAGCTTCTACTTATTTCATTGTTGTTCGACGAAATTTTACTCGCAAACCGTCGCGCGGATGCGGAGTCGGTACTGTGATTAAATTCAAATCTTGATCCGGTAAAAGCTCCCATTCAAATTCCCGAACAATCTTTGCCGCAAACAACTTCATCTCTAATCGGGCAAATTCTTTGCCCAAACATTCTCGCAAACCTCCACCAAATGGCACGTAACTGAACGGTTTTGCCGATCGCTCGGAGTTAAATCGATCGGGATCGAAGCGATCGGGCTCGGGATAAACAGCGGTATCTTGATGCGTCTGATTGATTTCATAAAGCACGCTCCAACCCTTGGGAATTTCGTAGCCGCCGAACTCGCAAGCATTAATTACCTGCCGAAAACCGCCTCCCACTGGCGGAACCAACCGCAGCACTTCTCGGAGCACCTGTTCTAAATAAGTCATTTGTTTGAGCTGTTCCAAGGTTAGCGGTTCCGTAGCGGGGAACTGCTGCTGTTCGGCCCGCACTTTTGCCATCACATCGGGATTTTGAGCTAGCAGAAGGCAAAAAGAGGCGATCGCCGAAGTTAGAGTTTCGTGCCCCGCAAACAACAGCAGCAGCACTTGATCTTTTAACTCCTCCAAACTCAAACTATTTCCCTCGTCATCGCGAGCCGAAATCAGCAAACTCAAAGCATCATTGCCACTTGGGGTTCCTTGTTGGCGATCGCGAATAATCTTTTCAAGTTCGGCTAACAGTAACTTTCTGCCCTTTTTAGCTTTACCAAACTGACTCCACGGCACATCAAAAGGAATAGAAAATAAACCATCACTGAAGGTTTTAAAATAATGTCCTAGCGCCGTGTGCGAACCATTATCAACCCCTACTAACAACTTACCCGCAACATCAAAAGTATAATTTCTCAGTTCTGGATACCAAGTCATGGTTTCCATTTTAGCCCATTTTTCCAAATAGCGCTGAGTGATATCTTCCATCCCGCCGATATACCCAGCCAGAGCTCGTGGCTGAAACGCTTGGTACAGCAACTTGCGCCGATTTTGGTGGTTAGCACCCGTTTGCAGCGCCAAGGAAAGCGGTCCTAAAAGCGCTTTCGTGCTGGGAGGCCAACTCACAACAAAATATCGGTTTTCATTGCTTAAAACAAACAAATTCGCCTCTTGGCCACACACAAACACAGTAGGTTGTCCGAAGATGCTGGTTTTGAAAATATTTCCGTACTGCTGGTGGCGTTTTTTGGCGAATTGGGAATCTTGCAAAAAGTTGATACTATCGCCAATTAGGGGTAAACCGAAACTGCCGGGAGGTAATGCCATTTTAGATTTTAGATTTTAGATTTTTAATATCATATCAATTTTAGTTGTAGGGTACGCAATATGTACCCTACAACTTTTGGGTAAAATAACTATTATCTGTGTGTATTCTGTAGGATGCGCCAGTCTTAAGGTTAGTACAAAAAAATCTAGTTTTTCCCACTAACTCACCTTAGTGATTTTTCCTACAAACATATTTTAAAATATTGTGCTTTTAAGCGGAATCTTAATCGTAAATTCAGTTCCTTCCGCTAGAGCGGAAATACAATTGATTTCACCTTTATGTTTTTCGACTATAATTGAGTGGGAAATCGCTAAACCCATCCCAGTACCCGAACCGATCGGTTTTGTAGTATAGAACGGGTCAAATATCCGCTGCTTGACTTGATCGGTGATACCTGCACCGTTATCAGCAATTTTAATCAGAGCGAAAGTACCTTCTACCTCTGTACGAATGCGGATAATTCCCGGATTTTCTAGCGGTTCTTGTAAAGCGTCAATAGCGTTAGCGATAATATTCATAAACACCTGATTCAACAGTCCGGCGTAGCACTCCACCAGCGGCAATTGTCCGTATTCTTTAACGACTTGAATTGCTGGGCGCTCGGGCTGAACTTTCAGACGGTGTTCTAAAATCATCAATGTGCTGTCGATGCCTTCGTGAATGTTAACCTTTTTCATGTCAGATTCATCAAGGCGAGAGAAATTCCGCAAACTCCTCACGATATCCCGGATGCGAGTAGCTCCCATCTGCATAGAAGACAGCATTTTCGGCAAGTCCTCTAGCAAGAAATCCATTTCTAACACCTCTATTTCCTCCTGAAGAGCTGGAGAAGGTTCTGGGTATTCATTTCGATACATTTGCAGCAGTTTCATTAGGTTTGTGGTGTATTCTTCTGTGTAGGTAAGATTGCCGAAAATAAAGCTGACCGGGTTATTGATTTCGTGGGCAATTCCTGCTACCATCTGACCGAGACTCGACATTTTTTCTGCCTGCACGAGTTGAGTTTGAGCTTGCTGGAGTTCGCACAGAGTTACTTCGAGTTTGGCAGCTTGTTCTTGTGCTATCCGAGCTGAATCGACGCTTTGAGTGTAGAGTTCGGATTGACTGATGGCGATCGACAATTGATCGCAAATTGCCGATAGCAAGTCCACTTCGTCTTTTGTCCACCTGTGCACCTCGTGGCAAGAAGTGCAGCCAACAACTCCAGTTAAACCCCCTGCACTCTTAACCGGCAAATTCAAGACAGATTTGTAACCCACCTGCAAAAAGAATTCCCTTTCTACTGGATCGCTGAAAGCTGCAACATCATCTATTTGATAGATTTCCAAATTAGCGATTTTTTGCGCCAGCGTCCCCGTTACCTCAGCAGGGTAATAACCCAAAAGCGGTAGCAAGTCATCATTTTTAGCTTCGTGGACGACATCCCAAGCAGCCGTCTCGGCATCGGACGTATACCACATAAACAGACAGCGATCGAGTTGCAGCAAGTGGCGAATCTGCTGCACAGTTGTCGCCAAGATAGTATCTAAATCGAGAGAAGCGCGGATTTGACTGCCTAGCTGGTTGAGCAATTTTTGCTGCATTGCTGTTGCTTTTGATTCGGCGGCGGCGAGGCGAGATTTTTCGTAAAGTTCGGCTTGATTAATTGCGATCGCCAATTGAGTTCCTACTGCCATTAATAATTCTACTTCTTCGTCTCTCCACAGCCGCACCCCGCTGCAAGCACCGCAGAGGATTGCGCCAATTTTACCCGACTGTGTTTGAACGGGAATGTCCAGCAGAGAATTGAGGCCTACATACCTTAAAAATTCCCGTTCTGCTGCATCGGTTAATGCATCAACATCGTCGATACGAATTATTTCTAAATTCCCAATCTGCTCAGCGAGAGAAGCAGTTGGATTGACAGAATATAAACCCAAGAGCGAGTGTAAATCGGTATTTTTTGCCTCGGAGATCACATCCCAAACTGGTGATGACTCGTGGGGCAAATACCAAAAAAACAGACAGCGATCGAGTTGCAGCAAATCGCGAATTTGCTGCACGGTTGTTGCTAAAATAGTATCTAAGTCCAGAGATTCCCGGATATTGCTAGCTAGCTGGTTTACCAGCGCTTCCTGCTCCGCTAATTTACGGAATCTCGCTTCCGACTGTTGCAACTGTATTTGAGATTCTTTTTGTTTTGTAACGTCCAAACCCAAGCCAATTAAGCCGATGGCGCTGCCGTTGGCATCTTTTACCTTAGCTTTAATCACCTCTAAATGGTGATTGTTACCGTCAGCAAACTGCATAACTTCATCAGCATAAAAAGGAGTATCTTGACTCCAAACTTGCACGTCAGATGCCATACAGTTAGCAAATGCTTCCGCTCCCAAAATTTCTGAAGTGTGAGAAGCTGCCAAAAATCTTTCTTCAGGAACGTTCACTGATTCGCAAAAAGTTTTGTTAACCAACAGCATCTTGCCTTTAGTGTCAGTCAGCCACACCCAAATCGGAGCGTTGTCAATAATTGCCCTCAAAGTTTGCTTTTGTATGGCGAGAGCTTCTTCTGTTTGTTTGCGCTTAATTCCCAGGGCGATCGCATCTGCTACCGAGGCCAAAGCAACCAGCGTTGATTCCTTCAACTCCTGGCGAGCAAACATCGCTATTACTCCCAGCAACTGATTGTCAACAATTAGCGGGTATCCAGCAAAAGCCACCATTCCTTCTCGTGAGGCCCATTCTTTGTCGTGGAGTCGGGGATCTTCTTGCACAGAATTAGTGATGTGAGGTTTTCGCTCCAAGGCGATTAAACCAATCTTGAACTCGCCGACAGGAATGCGGGTGTAAGCGCCGTCAATGCCAGTATATATCCCCGCGCTTGCTTCCAGTTCCAATACATTCTCCTCTTCATTCAGCGTCCAAATCCGAGCAAAGGCAGCATCCAAATGGCGCATAACTGCATCGGCGCAATATTGCAAAGTTGCAAGCAAAGTCTGGTTTTGAGTCAGAGCAATTCCCACATCTGCTGTGAATAGAGAAAGTTTCAATTGTTCTGCTAAAGCTTGTTCTGCTCTTTTGCGCTCTGTAATGTCCGTAGCAGCACCGAGACGCTGCTGAATTTTTCCCTCCTTGGTTCTGCTAAATACTATATTCCGGCTGACTAACCAGTGCCAACAATTCTGTCGATCGCGTACCCGATATTCGTACTCAATAACTTCGCCGTCGGGAGCATTTTCTAATTGCTGCCAATATTCGGGAAATTTAGCTAAATCCTCAGGGTGGATAATGGTAGGTAACAGACTGCTACCCATTTTTTTAACTTCTTCGGGGGTATAGCCGAGGGTGTCAGCGATTTCGCGGTTGCTGTAGACATTTCGCTGCTCGGTTTCGTCGTAAACATAGAGAAGATTTGGACTGGTATTGGCAATTCGCTCAACAAAACGCTGACTCTCTTGCAGCGCTGCTTCTGCTTGTTTTTGAGCGGTAATGTCGCGGCCGACACCATAGATCAATTCTTCCTCGCAGAAACGGGTAGCAGTCCAGGCTATCCACTTGTAAGAACCGTTGCGACAGCGCCAGCGGTTTTCAAACCCAACGGTATTATTCCCCGCAGCAATACTTTCAGCTTCTTTTAAAGTAGCTTCGCGATCGTCTGGATGCACGAATTCAAGGAATAGTTCGCCAATCATTTCTCTTGGTGCATAGCCGAGCATTTTTTCTGCTGCTGGGTTGATGAGTGTTACATAACCGTCAAAACTAAGGACGCACAGCATATCTAGCGACAGGCTAAAAAACCGATCGCTTCCGTTGGGTTCGGTGGATGGGCGATCGTTGCGCGCTAGGACCCAAGAGGCGTTTGAGCGCGCCGATACCCCCAAAAAGACAATATTTGCTACTCCCAAAAATCCCAGGGCGAGTTGGCTATCGTAGAAATTATCACCGCTGCCAGCTACGAGCAACCCGTTTAAGACAAGCAGTACAATTATCAAAATTGAGAAGACACTGCCAGGGGCGATCGTCGCTAATCTGGTTTTTTCATCCTGCTTTCTGCTTTCTACCTTTTGTATTCTAGTGAAGGCTTCTCGGATTTTTATTAAAAACCCTGGCAGTAAGTTAAACACTTTAGCGTTTTTTGAGGCTTCGAGTTGAAGTGAGTGTTTCATTTTTTGACTCGATATTAACTTGGACTTTTCCTGATTTAAAAATTACAATAAAGAGGTTGAAATATTGTAAAAATTTCCTTCTTGGCAAGCTCTAGCATTTAAGAATATACGTAAAATTACGCAAAACCACCCGATAACTAAGTGTATTTACGGCAGTAGCGAGCAATCTCTTTTTAGCTGGGGTGCACATTTTATAATTTTTCCGACTCAGAGAGAGAGTTTATCTATAATACTGCCTTAGATATTGCTGTTAGGCATTGGACATTTGGCCTAATTTAGCTAGTCCTGGGCGCAGAAACTCGCACTCCTAGGTGCAGTACCTAATTATGTAGGCTGCGCCTAAAGCTGCTTACCGCGTTAGACTAGCGTGTTATACCCAACTTTTTTCGTGTAGAAATAACTGGGTTTGATTTAGGAAAATACTGCGCGGAGCGCCCTGGCTGTGGGTTGAAAAACCCGGAATATGAGTCAAGTTCAAGCAGGTTGAATTTGACCATAAATTATGAATTTAAAATAAAAATAAACTGCTAATTTGTGAAGATAAAATGAAAAAAATCTTCGTAGCAGTTTTTCGTTGACCGAGATGTTCGCGCGTAATGGCTAATTAGTAATTGGTAATTGGTAACGGGCAATTGGTAATTGATACCAGTTTAAAACACTAGAGCTCAAACCTGTGTCGATTCATCCGCAGGCGATGGGGGCCAAGCAGCTTGGCGACCTAGTTGCTGTTGCCGAATTCGCTCCAAATTCCCTGCTGGAATAGAAGCTATAAGTTGCCGCGTGTAAGCTTGTTGCGGTTGGCGGTAAATGCGCTCGGCAGTGCCAATTTCCTCGATTTTACCTTTGTTCATGACGATCGCGCGATCGCTCATAAACTTGACCACGCTCAAATCGTGAGAAATAAAAATATAAGTCAGTCCAAACTCTGTTTGCAACTCCTTCAGCAAATTTAAAACTTGCGCCTGCACCGACACATCTAATGCGGAAACCGACTCATCGCAAATAATAAACTTAGGATTCAAAGCCAGAGCTCTAGCAATACAAATTCGCTGCCGCTGTCCGCCCGAAAACTCGTGAGGGTAGCGCCGCATAAAATCGGGATTTAAACCCACTCTCTCCAACAAATAAGCAGCGCGATCGCGCTGTTCTTTCTGGTTCTTACCAAAGCGGTGAATCACCATCGGTTCCATCACCGCATCCCCAACATTTAGGCGCGGATCGAGAGAACTAAAAGGATCTTGAAAAATAATTTGCATATCGCGCCGCAGCCACCGCAATTTGCGATCGTACTCTTTTTGCCTCCGATAATTAGCCATCCACTGCGGTGCCGAACTACTTTTCGCAGGAGGCGTAATTTCTTGGCCTTCAAAAAACACTTTACCGCTGGCCACCGGAATTAATTGCAGCAAAGCTCTCGCCAAAGTTGATTTGCCGCAGCCAGACTCGCCCACCAAACCCAAAGTCTCGCCCGGGTAAACCTCAAAAGAAATATCGTTTACCGCCATAAATAAGCGTTTGGTTTCGCCAAACATTCCCTGCACCGGAAAACCGACTCGCAAGTTATCAACAGCTAGCAAAGGGCCGGAAATATGCGGCAGCCGAGGCGGTTTTCCTGTTGCAAAAGCGGGATTTCCCCCGCTGCTGTCGCCGTCTAAATCGGCATTTTTCTCGACAATTACTAATTCGCCGCTAGCATTTGTGGTGACATCCATAAAATCGGAAACAGTCGGCAAGCGGCGCAGTTGCCGATCGAGAGTTGGGCGGCAAGCTAATAAACCTTTTGTGTAAGGATGTTGGGGATTGCTGAAAATTTGTTCGATCGCACCGCACTCAACAATCTTGCCTCGGTACATCACCGCCACTGTATCGCCAATTTCCGCAATGACGCCCAAATCGTGGGTAATAAAAATCATTGCCATGCCTCTAGAGTCGCGCAACTCGCGCAGCAAAGCTAAGATTGTTGCCTGCACGGTTACGTCCAAAGCCGTGGTAGGTTCATCAGCAATTAATAAAGTTGGATTGCAAGAAATGGCCATTGCAATCATCACGCGCTGGATTTGACCGCCTGAGAGTTCGTGGGGATAGCGATCGAGCATAGCTTGTTTTTGGCCGTTGACGAGCTGCATCAAATCGCGATCGTCCTCTATAACTGCTTGATTCCCCGCAGCAGCCCGGGAATGCTCTTGTCGCAAAGTCAAACACCGCTGCCTGAGCTCATCGTCGCCCGGTAGCAGCTTCACTTCTTGCAGCAGAGAAGCTGCTTGGCGCCGCGCTTCTGTCTGCGACACCTGTTGGTGCAAACAAATGGCTTCTGTGAGTTGAAATCCGATCGTATAAACTGGATTTAGCGAACTCATCGGCTCTTGAAAAATCGTCGCAATCTGGCTGCCCCGGTATGTTTGTTTTTCCCTGTCCGGCATTTCCAGCAGATTCACAGGCCCCTTGCTAGCACCGTCTTTTGTCGAATAAAACCAAATTTCGCCGTCGATTTTCGTTGACGAACTCGACAGCAAACCCATAACAGCGAGGGATGTTACCGATTTTCCCGACCCCGACTCTCCCACGATGCCCAGAGTTTGCCCTCGCTTGACCTCAAACGAAATGCCGTCAACCGCTTTGACGGTTGCAGACGCATCGCCTGCGTCCGCAGATTGAAATTGAACCCGCAGGTTGCGAACTTCTAGGACGGTTTCACTCATGGAGGTCTATGGCAGTTAAATGGAGATTAAGTGGATTGTAGCAGGGCCTGTTGAAGGCAGAAGGCAGTAGGAAGATTTTAAGATTGCTTTGGATAACCGACGGCGAAAGCTAACATTCCTCGCAACGCTTCGCCGTGGATGAGTTTTGAATTTTAAATGGTTTATAACTTAAAACTCAAAACTCAGAACTACTGGAGTGCCTTCTGGCTGCCAATAATTTTCCTCAAAAACCGATGACTTGAGTGTCAGCAGGCAGTGCAGTGGCCTCGGAGACCTTTTTAAACACGGTTGCCTGTTCGTTTAAGGAATTAGGTCTCGCCTCTCCGGGATTGGTGCCTTGCAACTGAAGGCGCATTTGACCTTCGGGAGTCAACTCAAAAACAGTCTGAACGGTTTCTGTGCTGCTGAGACCGACATCAATGTGCATCGGTTTTTCACCGAGATTAACTTTGTACCTCATTTCTTTGGCCCGGGCGGCTCCGTCGGGGCCTTTAGCCATGAGGAACAATTTGCCTTCTGGGGCAAAGACGAAGGTGAAAGACTGACCGGAGGGGACTGTGCCTTGCCATTGGCCTAGGAGTTGCTTGTCGATGCTGCTAGCGGCCGGGGCTGCTGTTTCTTGGGCAATTATTGGTGCTGCTGCGGATGCGGGGCCGTGTGAAGCGTTGAAGCTGGCGAGGATGCCGAAGCAAAGGCCACCTGCGATCGCTTTGCCAATCATTTTTGAATTAGACATGAGACCGATCTAAAAATTAGTTATTTGTTTTGTACACTGTAGCGGTAAAACCGTACTTTGTTTAGTTTAAATCTCTTTTAAGAATAGATATAGCTTGAGGTTCACACCTGCAACGCAGTTGTCATCACCGGACTAAAGCTTTTCCTGAGCTTGTTGAAGGGTCACGGGGCTTTCAGTTTTTTCTTGTAACATCCAATACAAATTCGCTTTTAGCTGCACAGCTCGCTGTTCTGAGTTGATTGTTCTTAACTCAAAACAGCGAACTGACTATTGCGTTCGATCGCACAGATAGTTTGGCAAATCGATCGCATTAATAGTCTTTCATTAATTTTTTTCAGGATCGCGTTCGACTTGTTCTGTCGGAGATTCCGGCGCTGCTTCCTGTGGATTTTGCGATCGTTTCGTTCGCTCCAATGCCTCTGCGTAAGACCAAGCCACGCTCACAAGAAAAGCTTTCGCCATACCGTCCAAATCTTTTGACTCATCGCTTTCCGGCGGTTCAGCTTTTTGGTTGCCGTCGTTCGTCATGTTTTTGTTTTCTCCCGGGCAGGTTTTTCTAACGACTTGTTGCAGTGTGCGATCGATACCCAAAAATTATGATTTTTCTTGCACCAGCACCCTACTCATCTTTGAGGGTATGACCTTGCTCAGCACAAATAATATCATAAATACACTGATTGGATAACCGCATCAGAAAGAAACCTTAACTTCGCTGGTAGCCCGCAACACAGATTCTTGCTGGAAAGTGCGCTTGTAAGTTTCGATAATTTCATTAATAGCTTGATTTTTTTCCTGGCTACTTTCATAAATCAAAATAACTATTTTAGATTTTTCTCGAATCAGAATTCCCGAACTGTTGAGAAATTGCCCCGATCCGTCTAATACCGTTAGCCCTTCCCGAAAGCGAGGGGTAATAACTGCGCTGACAAACTCCTGCCATTCTGCTTCAGAAACTGGCTCGCCTCCCGGTTTAGTTAACCCAAAATACAGTTCATCTTTGAGGAGATTTGTTTGCTTGGCGTTAGTATCCGAAGTTTCGGGAAGTTGAGCGCGGGCAATTGTTGCCGGACAAACAGGCAGGATGAACAGCAGGCCGGTCAAGCAAAGACTGTTAAAATGTTTATTCATCAGGAATTACGCGGAACTTCTATATGTAGGGTGCAACCTAAGTGCCTTACCGCTTATTTCTTAGTCTCAAGCGAGAGGGACAAAAGTTTCTGTAGTTTGACCTCGAACTCGCATTCCAGGGGCGATCGAAGCCAGATAGGAGTTTGAGGTGAAAAGCGGTTTTAACTGACCCAAGAGCACCATTTTCATGAACCAGCTTTTCGGTCTGTTCCACTCATACTTCAATTTTCTTGTGGGCCGTTGCTCTGAGCAACGCCCTTGAAATGCTGATTGAGAATTTTGCAATATCTCAGTTTCAACCGCCGAGTCTTATCAAGGGGTTTTTAACGCGACTTTGATTTAATTTAACATAAAAAGCTTCCTACTCAAAAACCCAGTTTCACATGAGAAACCGGGTTTTTGAACGTCAGCCTTAGTTTATTTATGCTCGCCTACTTGATTGTCTCTGCCGTATTAAGTAGCTCAACCTATTTAAACGTCAAACTGTTCACGAGTTGAGAAACCCGCAAGGGCGAACACTCTTGAGGCTGCCCCTACAGCAATCAGGTTTCTCTGTGTTAGATTTTTTTAGCTGGACCTACTTATCCTTTAATTCGCGGACACTTCTCTTAGCAGTGTCTTGGTACATTTCACCGAATTCTTTCACGGCTGCTCCTGCCTCTTGACCAATCTTCTGAACTCGTTCGCCCGGAGAGTCTGACGTTTCGCGAGCTTCTTGCCTCCATTCCCGCGTTGTTTGGGGTCTTTCAGAATTGTTTAGATCGGCCTTTGAGCTGGCTTGCCCGCCAAAACCTTGGTTACTGCGCGCCGAATCAACATTTGTTGTCAGAAGCAGAAAACCGACTAGGACAACACTCAAAAAACTCTTGATTTGAAAGCCCTTAAGCAGGGAACTAATGCGAGCAATGGCTGTGGAAATCAAATTCATCTCGGTCATACTCCCTAAGTTGATTGGTGATAATTTTCAACATTTTTTCATCTACTAATTGACTTGCTCCAACATCAGCAGTTAACGCGAGGGAAAGCCAACTTAGCTTCAACTTGCCATTAACCACCTAAATAATAGAGTTATAGGTTAGCGATAAAATCTGGTAAACACGCAACCTATGTGTCAGCCAATTAGCTTTTTCACACATGAATATCACCTTAACAGCAGCCAAAGAGTTCTACCTCTAACTAAAGTCATAACTTAGTTATAAGCAAAAAAAATATTTTTCAGCACAGGGTTAGACCATTTCTAATCAATCATGCTATGCAGGGCAAATTCTTATTGCAAGCGATCGCCCGTTTTCACGTCAAACCAGTGCAGCAACTGAGGCGGGAAAACCAGCTCTACAATTTCTGAATTCCAGTGGCGGTCATTGGGCAGCAAAGCCCGCACCGTTACTGAGTCCACGCCTTTAACTCGGACGCTAACTAAATTTTGCATTCCCAAGTTTTCCACTAAATAAACCTCACCTTTAATGGCGTCTGGGCCCGGCACATTGCCGGACTCAGCATCTGCAAAGCCGACGTGTTCAGGGCGAATTCCTAAAACAATTTCTGGCGGCACAGTCGGCATATTTGGGAGTGGAACTCGAAAATCCCCCAACTTAGCAAAATTTCCCTGGCATTTAAGCACGAGCAAATTCATTTGCGGGCTGCCCACAAAACCGGCTACAAACTGATTTGCAGGACGGGTATAAATTAAGTGTGGCGGATCGAGCTGCTGCACGTTGCCGCTGTTGAGAACTGCGACCTTTGTAGAAAGCGTCATTGCTTCGGTTTGGTCGTGAGTTACATACACTACAGGAGCTTTTTGAGAGGAAAATAATTGTTTGAGTTCTGCCCTAACTTTTTCCCGCAATAATGCGTCGAGATTGCTCAAAGGTTCGTCGAGCAAAAATACTTCCGGTTGGCGCACTAAAGCGCGGCCGAGGGCGACTCGCTGCCGCTGTCCGCCTGATAGTTTTCCGGGTTTGCGATCGATTAATTCCGTCAATCCGAGGGATGTTGCAACTTCTGTCACTAATCGGTTGATTTCGCTGGAGGGGATTTTGCGAAGTTTCAGGCTCGACGCCATATTCTCGTATACTGTCATGTGCGGATAAAGCGCGTAACTTTGAAAAACCATTGCAATATCGCGATCGCCCGGTCTGAGATAAGTGACATTGCGATCGCCAATTCTAATCTCGCCTCTAGTCGGCTGTTCCAGCCCTGCAATTAACCTGAGAGTCGTAGATTTGCCGCACCCCGACGGCCCCAACAAAGTCAGAAATTCCCCTTCGCTGACATCCAAACTAATGTCTTTTACGGGAACTACTTTAGGGCTGTAGGTTTTATTGAGGTTTTTGAGTTGCAATTTTGCCATGATTTTTAAACTGTTGACTGTTGACTGTTGACTGTTGATGTTTACTCGTTACCAGGCTCTGCCTGGTAACGCAGATCCGGAGGCTCTGCCTCCAATTTTCCTGTTTAAAAAGCGAGGCAGAGCCTCTAGATATCGGTTCCCAGGCAGAGCCTAGGAACGAGTTCTAAACTATCCTTTTACCGCCCCCGCAGTTAAACCTTGAACAATGCGCCGCTGGAATACCAAAACCAGAAAAACTAAGGGCAAAGTTCCCAAAACGGTGGCTGCGGCGATCGGGCCGTAAGGAATCTCAAATACTGACACTCCGCTGAGTTGAGCCGTGGCGACGGGGATTGTTTTTAGAGATTCGCGAGTCATAAATGTTAGTGCAAATATAAACTCGTTCCAAGCTGAAATAAAGGTCAAAATTCCAGTTGTGACTAAAGCTGGAAATGTCATCGGTAGCACGATTTGCCACAGCATTTGAAAAGTGTTGTATCCGTCTACTTTAGCCGCATCTTCCAAATCTTTTGGCAACTGTTGAAAGAAACTCCGCATCACCAAAATTGTCAGCGGTAGATTGATAGCGGTGTAAGGAATAATTAATGCTAAATAATTATTCCCTAAACCCAAAGCTTTGACAATTTCTAGAAGTCCTAAAAATAGCAGCACCGCCGGAAATAGGGTAACTATCGTCACAGTTGCCAGGATGATTCTCTCCCCCCACAACCGCAACCGGGCTAAAGCGTAAGCTGCGGGAGCGCCTACAGCCAAACACAGCAATGTCGAAGTAATCGAAACAAAAGCGCTATTTAAAATGTAAAGTGCAAACGGGCGGCGCTGGAATAGGGACAGGTAATGCTCGAAAGTAATTCGTTTGGGAATGTAGACGTTGGGAATCGCTGAAATATCTGCATTTACTTTGAAAGAAGTTAGCACCTGCCAGATAATAGGTGCGAGGAAATATGCGACGATTAATAGTGCTGAGATTGGCAAGATTAATTGGCGGATGTCAAAGGTTTTTTTGGTGGGTTGTTCGCGGGCGATCGACATAATTTATACCAATGAAATAAAAGTGTAACTGTTGGCAATCCCACATCTAAAATCGTCTTAGTTTCCTCCGGCTGCATTGACGCGGGCTCTCGATAACAGGTAAGCGGCGATCGCAACTGCTGCCACTAACAGCAAAAAAGTACACACCACCAAAGCCGCCCCGTACCCAAAGTCTAAATACCTCATCACCGTGCTGTAAATGTAGATAGAAACCGTCTCCGTTGCCCCCGCCGGCCCCCCTCCCGTCATCACCTGAATCAAGTCAAAAATGCCGAAAGATTGGGCAAATCGAAACAGCAAAGCAATCACAATCTGGGGCATCAGCAGGGGCACAGTAACTTGACGGAAACTCTGCCAGCTACTCGCGCCGTCAATCGCGTGGGCTTCGTACAAATCACCGGGAATTGATTGCAATCCCGCTAGCAAAAGCAAGCTGACAAAGGGCGTCGTTTTCCACACATCTGCTGTAATTACTGCCATCATTGCCAAAGTCGGATCTCCCAGCCAGCTAATGCTATTTTGAATCAATCCTAATCGCCTTAAAATGTCGTTAATTACGCCGTACTGGTCGTTAAAAATCCACGCCCAAGCTACTCCCATCAATGCAGTCGGGAGCGCCCAAGGTAGCAGGGAGATTGTGCGAACAATGCCGCGCCCTGTGAAAGATTGATTTAAGACTAAGGCAATGCCCATACCGAGAATTAATTCCAGTAAAACAGAGACGACTGTAAATACAGTGGTGTTGCCTAAAGTTTGCCAGAAACGCCCGTCCTCTAACATTCGACTGTAGTTAGCAAAACCGGAAAAAACCAGTTTTAATTCTGTACCGAGGTTTTGGGTGAATAAACTCAGCCAAAAAGCGCGCAATATTGGGTAAGCAAATACTAGCATCAGAATTATCAAAGCTGGTGCTACTAATATCCACCCGGTCTTTTGTTCGCGCTGTCGCATCTTGTCTAATTGCATCTTGTTCACCTTTAATTTATTTTTGGGCGGGCTAGGAGCAACGGCCCACAATTGAATTAACTTTTTGTGGAACAGGCATCTTGCCTGTTTCTAACTCTTTGTGGAACAGGCATCTTGCCTGTTTCTAACTCTTTGTGAAACAGGCATCTTGCCTGTTTCTAACAGAAAACCAAGATGTCAGCTTTACGAAGCTTGGGGTTGTTTTAAACTGCCTAATAAATTGCGAGTTTCGCTAGCTGCTGCTTTCATTGCTTGTTCTGCACTCATTCTCCCGGTAAAAGCTGAACTCAAATAGCGCTGCAAAATATCAGAAGCTTGAGCGTATTGTGCCAGGGGCGGGCGCAAAGCTGGCCGTTCGACTACTTTTAGCAGTTGCGGGTAGTGGGGATATTTGGCGACTATTTCTTTGTTGGTAAACAGCGATTTGTAACTGGGAATTAAACCGGTTTCTAAAATAAATTTGCGCTGGGTTTCCTCGCTGGTAAGATACTGAATTGCTTTCCAAGCTTGTTCTGGATGTTTTGAGGTTTTGGCAATTCCCCAGCCCCAGCCACCCAAGCAGGAACCGCCTGTTTTACCCGTACTGCTGAGCATTGGCTCGATCGCAATTTTGCCTCTAACATTCGATCCTTCGGCATTTGCCAGCTTCCAAACATACGGCCAGTTTCGCAAAAACAGCGCTTTGCCATTTTGAAACAACAGCCGGGTTTCTTCTTCGCCGTAGGTGGTGACGCCCGGAGGAGAGATACCGGAGGCGATCGTTTTTTTGAGAAATTCCACTGCTTTAATTGCCTCGGGTTTATCTAACCCAACTTCAAAAGTTTGAGGGTTAGCCCAAAAGCCGCCAAAACCGGAAAGTACCTCGACAAACATCGCAGATACTCCCTCGTATTGTTTGCCTTGCCACAGATAACCCCAAGTTGCTTTTCCCTGTTTTTGCAAGTTTTGAGAGATTTTTACCATCTCTTCAAAGGTTTTTGGCACTGGAATTTTCGCTTGTTCTAAAATGTCTTTGCGGTAGTAAAGCATTCCGGCATCGGAAGCGTGGGGAATTCGGTAAAGTTTGCCCCGATACCGCCCGCCTTCGACGTTACCTTGGATGAATTTTGATAGTTGTTCGGGGGAAATTCTGTCTGTCAAATCGCTTACCCAACCTGCGGCTGCAAATTTGGGAACCCAGACAATATCCATGTTGATGATGTCGTAGGGCGATTCGCCTAAAAGAAAGGCAGATGTGTAAAGATTTTCTATGAGGTTGGTGTCAAAAGGCCCTTCTATGAGGTTGATGCGAATGTCGGGGTTTTTCTGTTCAAATTCTTTGACAAAGGGTCTCCAGTTAACAATGTCTTGGCCTTGCATTAACATGGTGAGCACGACTGGCTGTTGAGTCAGTGCCGGCAGAATAAATAAAAGCAAGACGGTGGCTAATGTGACAGCGAATAAGGCTAAAAGGCGAGGCTTCTGCCTTCGTTGCGGCGGGGAATTGATTTTTTGCATTTGTTTTTGAGAAGTGGCTGTGCGATCGCCTTCTTTCTCTCATAACTCGCTTTCTTTTGTTTCGCTGGATTTACCGAGTTTGTGCAATAAAAATTTAAGTAAACTTTAGCTTACTTAATAATGCTTGAGTGAAGAGTGCAAATTTTGATTTAACTAGCAACAAGGGCCTTTAAGTAAACATCTATCTACAGATAGATATTAATAAAATTGTCTGATATCAATTCCGGTTGCCCTCCTCATGATTGTTGACTGTTTGCTGTTGACTAAAATTATGCTTTCGCGCCAACAGACTTTTTGGACATTTGAACAATACCGCTGCAACCGGAAACGATATAAGTAAGATAGCCGTTGTCAATCGGATGAAATAAAGTAGAAACTTAGGCTTTGCCTAAGTCCCTACAGATGCTCGCATACAATCTATATTTATCCCTACTTTTAAGAAGTGGTATAACTTTTGTCGATCGCCCACTTGCCAGGTATTTTGCCATATAGCAACCGCCCTGATGGTGAGGACATTCTTAATTGCTAAAACCCATGCAGTAGATTGATTCTTCCTTCTCTCCTAGATAACTAAAACTTCTCTCCTAGATAACTAAAATTTTCTTCCTTCTCCCTTCTTTTTTCTTCCTTCTTCCTTCTTCCTTCTTCCTTCTTCCTGACATCCGTTACATCCGTTACATCCGTTACATCCGTTACAGAATCCGTTGCCGAACTTCCTCCTTCCTTCTTCCTTCTTCCTTCTTCCTTCTTCCTTCTTCCTTCCAAATACAAAAAACACCGCTCCTCAAAACAGGAGAACGGTGTATAGGGGGTGTTATGGGTTGTTGTCTGCGATTAACCTTAACAAATCACGATCGGCTGAGGCTATGCCTTGTGATGGTTCAAAAATTGGCACAAACCTGCATCAGCGCCCGCCGCTCGATCGACCTTTGGGATTAGCCCAACCATTCCACAACGGCATCCTGCTTGGTATTGGTGCGCCGTTCTGGAGTTTCGCGGTTGAATTTCAAGTGGATAGCGCGGTTTTGTTCGCCGTCTGCGGCTACGGCAAAAATCGGATAGTCGATTAAGCCGTCTTGGAAGGACATCTGGAAGCGGAAAGTGCCGTCCGCATTGAGTTTAATCGGCTGTCCGCCTACGTAGACGGTAGCATCGGGTTCGGTGGCACCGTAAACGATCAGTTCGGCATCAGCAACTAACCAGAACTGGCGGGGGCGCATCGGGGCGGCGAAGCCAACTCCCGACATACCAACACCTGACATACCGAAACCGGACATGGTGAGGCCGGACATACCGACACCCGACATGGTGAGGCCGGACATACCGACACCTGACGCGGTGAGGCCGGACATGGTGGGAGCAGCCCACATTCCGACGCCGGAGGGGAACACGTAGGAACTTACAGCTTGTTCGTGGATGCCGACTTGCTGGACGGAACCGGCGACGTGCTGCATGGAACCGAAAATAGAACCCGCTACCCGCAGGGATTCGGCAGATTCTGCCATGCCGAAGATTTGTTCGTAGATGGCGTTGCTGGGGCTGAAACCGAAGCCATTAGCTGCTTGTGCCATTTTCTTGGCCGGAGGAACCAGTTCGGCGAAGGTTTTGCCTTGCAACTCTTCTTCCCAATCGAGGCTGATGAATTGATCTTCAATCCAGTCGCTGGGATAGACGGGAGGAACGCGGACTTGGGCCGATCGAGCTAATACCAGCCAGCGGCCATCTGCACAGCGGTAGCCGATGTCGATCGCGTAGTCCCGATCGCTCACGGGGATTGGCACGTACCATTCCCGCGCCAGTTCGTCGCAGGGATATTCTTGAATGCTGTGCGGGCTTTGAGTTTCGAGGTTAACATCTGTAACGTCGTAGAGCCGCAGCGCTAGTTGCTGTCCTCCTTGGCGGCGCAATTCTTCTTTGCGATCGTTGGGAATGTCCCAGTAAGTGTAGGCCCATTCTGGGTCGCGGGGCATTAACACCACCCGGCTTTCGCCGTAGCCGTTGGGCAAATCTGCTAAACCTTCATCTACAGACGACAAAGAACCGCCTGTTCTATCTTCTTGACCGAGTTCAAACTTTGCTGCTTCCACTGCTTCTTGTGCCTCTAGTTTGCGAGATGGGCTGTAGGAAAATTTAGTGCGCTGAATTTCTTGAATTGATGCCAGAAGTTGCGATTTCCGCATCCGACTGTAGCGAGAGACTCCACATTCGCTAGCAACTCTGCGGAGTTGTCGCAAAGTCATCTCTTCTAATGGTGGGCGTTCTTTTGCCATGAGTTTGTTCTCCACTAATTTGGGATGGCGGGTTAGATTTTTCCTCTCAACACAAAAGTGTTGACTTTTTGAGTTAGAAACTCTTTTTAATCCACATATTATCGAGCTTCCAAATCTCTCCAACCTTTGAAGCCTTGCTTGTTTTTAGCTTGTCTTGTCCCCAATGCGATCGGGGGTTTGGACTTCTGGGCTTCTGCGCGCACCGTTCGATCTAAATAAAGCTTTATCTGTCGATTCTTGATTGACAAGATCGATTTTGTGAGTGCGATCGGTGCTGCTAGCAACGCTGTGCTGGCAGCACACGCGCTATTCGACTCCCAGTGCTGCTTAATCCAAGCATTTCTTTGGGATCGCTTTGTCATGACTTAATGTTGCAGACAAGTTGCGATCGGGTCAAGGGGTCTTTTCCCTCAATCCTGGGTACTTATACGCATTTTCGGGATTTTGGGGATCAATATGTCAGGGAATCTTGACATTTGGGAGATTTGGGGGATCGGTGTTGAAGCAAATGTCAGGATTTGATGACAAATGGGGAGAGGGGCTTTTGATGGGTTTGGAGGGTGGGGGTGATCGTTTAGAATGGATATGTCTTTGCGAATATGACAAAGTGGAAGACTTTCTCTATAATCCAATACGCTTGGGTTAGTGCTAAAAAACAGATCGTGCGTAGGTTGGGCCCGTGGAACGAACCCTCCGTTTCACTCCGCCCAACATTTTCGCTACAATTTTCCTTAACTGAACCGTATTGCTCTATAATCCTTCTAACAAGAAGGCTTCGCGGGAGCATCCCGATTTTGCAAAAATATTAAACTGCAAATTAACCATTCAAGTAGGCACAACGCAGTTGTAACATTTGCGAAACACTTTCAGATTTCTACTGTGAAGAATGAAATTTTTAGCCTTGTACCTATCTGCTTGACGGCTGATTCTACCGCTCCCGATCCGATGGAGCCTGGTTGGAATTACTGACAAGTCTCATTCAATCCGATAACAACTAACTAACATCATTCTTCATTTTCAATCCTCACCTGCCACGTCTCCAAAGTAGTACCTATTATTTTATCAAGATTTGTCAAAGCATTAAAATAGGCAATTTTCGCATCAAGTTCTGCATTTCTAGCCTCTATTAAATCCTTCTGAAGATTCACAATATCGATACTCCGAGAACTTTCCACTCCCAATCTTCTTTTTTCTTTCTCTATTTCTAATAGCTTTTGCGCTAACTCCCTTGACTTTTGAGCTAGTTCTACTTGCTTAAGATTCAAATTTATATCTCGAATTGCATTTTTGACCTCAACTTCCAGCTTTTGATTGTACTCCTTTAAATTATTCTCAGCTTGTAATAGCTTAACACGACTATTCTGAAACTCTCGCTCAATTCCTCTATTTCCAAATTCGCGAGTCAAAACCAGTCCCGCTCTCAAATCCGAGCTGCTGTCTGAAAGATTAGTAGCATTATTATTATAACTTGCATTTACATCCAATTGCCATTTTCGATTATTTTCCGCTAGTAGCAAATTATATTTAGCGATTTCCCGGTCGAGCTGTACTTGTAAATAACCAGGACTATTTGACAGAGCTAATGGTAGAATCTTAGAGAAATCCAGAGGGCTAGTCTGTACAGCAGCAGCTTCTCTTGCTATTATATTAAGATTGCGATCGAGGTCTAGAACTTGCAGCAGTGCTAATCTTGCCTTCTTCAGTTGCTCCTCACTAGCTAATACTGTCACTTCCAGATCTGCCACAGCTTTTTCACTTGTAAAAATCTCAACTTTTGCTACCCTTCCTGCCTCAATCAAAACCTGATTAATCTCCAATTGCTGACGGGCAATTTCCAGAGAACTTTGTGAAATTTTAACTTGTTCCTGAGCCCTAATCAACTTTCGATAGATTAAAATTACTGAGGTAATTGTCTCAATTAGCGTCGATTTCAAACTCAGAATATTTCCTTTTTCACTCAGGCGAGCAATCTCAATTGGTGCTCGATTGACAGCAACTCCAGCTCCCCTTAACAGAGGTTGGGTAAAATTTAACCTGAGATTTTGACTTAAAGAACCTTCACTATTAATGCCAAAACCATTCGCATCTTGTCCTTGTTTACCACTCCACACAAAACTTATATTTCCTCCTGTGGGAATTTTGACACTCACCTGGGCAGATAAATCGACTTCGCCAGTAGTAGCGACTCTTCCCCCATTCCTCAAAGGAATTGATGACACGGATAGTCTCGGTGTAAAAATAGGGACAAATAAGCCTTCTGCTACGGCTAAATCTTGTTTTTGGACGATGCGTTCGAGGTATTGATTTTTGATATCTCTGTTGTTTTCTAAGCCTAAAAATACAACTTCCTGGAGTGTCAGTTCAACCCCTAATTCATCCGCTAGAGATTGCTGTTGAAGAGTTGGATTTTGGGTATTTTCAGGTATGGGTTCTGCTGTTATTTCTGGATTGGGTGGAACTTCAGAAATTACTATTGATTCTGGTGGGACAGGTTTCTTTTGAGTAGATTTTGTTAATACTTCGGAATTGGGGATTGGGGATTGGGAATGGGAAATTGGTGAGTGTTTGATTTTACTTGTGGGATTTTCGCCGGGGAATTGAGGAATAACTATTCTCTGGTTGGTAGTTGGCGTTTCTCTCTGATTTTGGGGTTTAATGAGCGCCTGATTTTGCGGTAGATTTTGGATGTGTGGGAGATGTTTTTTAGTGGTAAGTGGCAGAATTTTGGGCGCGATCGCCGATTTAGAGCTAACATCAGTTTTGACTGTTGAACTAGACTTAAAAGCAACAGCAAATATCGCCAATAGCCCACAGGTTGCAACCATAACTAGGCTAAAACGAAATATCCAAGGAATCTCGTAGCGAGCAGGGGAATCGCTATTGGGGAGATAATCTTCGTGCGGTTGCTCAGTCATGCTAGCTCCAGTGATTTCTGCAAGTAATTCTATGGCGATTTCCTACGGGATGACTACCCTTGACGCAGCGCTTTAACAGGATCGAGTTGACTAGCTCGCAGAGCCGGGAGAAATCCAGCTCCCACTCCCACAGCTAATGCCGCTCCTAAAGCCAAAGCTGCTGTGTTGCTGTCAAATTTATAAGGCAACTTAAAAACATCCGCTACCACCACCGTTAACCCGTGTACCGTCACAATAGCAGCAATTCCCCCCGCTAAACTCAGAATTACTGCTTCTAGAATAAACTGCAACATTATATCTCTCTGAGTAGCCCCGATCGCACGTCTCAAACCAATTTCTGGGGTACGTTCCATCACCGCCGCGATCGTAATATTAGCAATACCAACCCCTCCCACCAATAGCGAAATTACCCCCACTGCCAATAGTCCCTGTGAAGCAAGTTCCAGAGTTTCCTGCTGCTCCAAAATTTCCTGAACATTGTTCCAAGTATTAACCTCTGCCTTGGGAAAGCGCTGCTGCAAAAGTTTTTCTGCCTGCTTTTCCATTCCTTTAATATCTTTAAGATTGTAAGGGCGCACCGAAATTCTCCCAATTCTTTGGCTACCTGTCATCGCTTTGTAAACCGACATCGACACCCACATTTCAGCTTCGGGTTTGTCAAAAAAGCCTTCCTTGCTCTCCATTACGCCAACAACAATGTAAGGTCTACGCTTAGCATAAATGCGCTGACCTACACGTTTGGTGCCACCTTTAAAAAGTTGTGTCGCCAGCATTTCATCAATTACCACTACAGGTCGATAATTAGTAAAATCATTAGGTGAAAAAAAACGCCCCTCCATTAATCGCCGCCCCGATGTCAATAAATGATCTTGAGAAACAGCGAAGATATTAGTTTCCGCTTCTTCAGCCTGAAATATAACTTTTTCGTTATAACCAAACCAATTTGCTGCGCTAATCGCCTGAATTCCTTTCAGCCGATTCCGTAAAAATTCCATATCTTCTAACTTCAAACCCAAGTCATCCGAAATACTGATTCCCAGTTGAGGTGCTTCTCGCTTGGCCAGTTGTTCAACAATTACGGCGCGACTAATATTGCGTACTTGCAGCGTTGCGCTGACCGCAGCTACACCCATAAAAACTCCGACTGTAGTTAGGGCAGATCGCAAAAGATTGCCACTTAGGGAAATGCAAGTAAGGCGGAGGAGGTCTAAAGGAGAAAGGCTCATAAGTAATTAAAAATCACAACTCAACATTTCGTACATTAATAAAATTAGCTGATTTGATCCTATTCTTTAATCTTTATTCCTGCTCGGCACCCTCTGTTTTTTCTTTCTTTTTAGTTGTTTTTTCTTCCTGAATAGGAGTTCCTGGTTTTAAGGAAGGTTCAGGAGGGGGTATCACAACACTGTCACCTGGCCGCAAACCAGAAGTTATTTCTACCTGTGTCAATCCTTCTAAACCTAATGTAACTGACCGTTTCTGGGCTTTGCCTTGACTGTCACGAATCCACACAAAAGGCTTAGACTCCGATCGCACAATTACCTCTGTATTTAAAACTACTACCTTCTGGCGCTGCTGCAAAATTATCTCCACATTCACTTGACTCCCTGGAATCAAAGTCCGGGTTGGAGCATCGAGTCTTACTGTTGCAGGAACCGTTGGTTGATTGCCTTGATTAGAGCGGTCGTTTCCTTTACTCTCACCACTGTGAGCAAGAATATATAAGCTGTCTACTTTTCCTGAAAACTGCTTAGAATTGGGACCAATAATGCTGATGCGAACGGACTGATTGGGTCTAACTTTAGCAGCATTGAGGGTAGAAAGCTGTAGTTTTACCAGTTCTTGTGAAGGGTCACCTAATGTCAAAAGTTCTGTTTCCCGCTTCACTCCGTCGCCATTTTTAACTTGAACATTAAGTACCTTACCATCAATAGATGCAGTCACAATATTGTTTTTAAGTTTTTGTTCTTTTTCTTGGTATTCAAGCAGAGAGCTTTGGAGTAGGCGACTATTTGTGCTAACGTTGAACTGAGCTGCTCGCAGTAGGGAATCAGCAGTAATCACTTCTTTCTGAAGTAGTTGTTCTTTGTCTTGCAGTTTATTTTTTAAACCTTTAAGAGCGAGGAGATCCGTGTTAATTTGAAGCTGTACATCTCGTAAAGTGGTTTTAGCGGTGCGAACTGCCCCTTCCTCCGATTGGAGGGCATCTCCCGAAATATAACCTTTTTCAAATAATACTTTAGAATTGGTAAGTTTCCGATCGGCAGCAGCCAAACCCTCCTCAGCGTCAACAACTTTCTTTCGATTATTTGCCAAGGTAAGTTCCTTTTGTTGAATTTCTAATAACTCGTCATTTTGCCCGGATTTATAATTTTGAAGTTTCCCTTGGGCGATATTTAGTGCTTCCTGAGCTTCGGCAACTTTTTGGCGGAAGCTTTCTAGAGTGAGTTTTTGTTTCTGAATCTCCAATTCTTGCTTGATGAGAGTTGTTTTCTGTTCGGGGTTACGAAGGGTAATTAAGTTCTGACCAGATGTGATGGTTTGCCCGATCTTTACTAACACCCGATCGACAGTACCATCATCAGGAGATTTCAGAGTTTGTTGACCACCCAATTCAACAATACCGCTTTCGTTAATCGTATCTTCAATATCGCCAAGTTTGACGGGTATCAAGCGCACTCCTATGGGTTCGGGAGGTCGATTTTGATATAACCCGTAGGCAAATAAGCCGCCGCCGATGCCTAGAGTGAGAAAACTAGACCACAGTAGCCATTTGACTCCTGTGTTGAAACTATTTTTTTCTTTATATTTCACTGTCAACTCCTCCCCTACAAACTGTAAATAACTGTTAAGCGTGCGCGATCGCCCTTTAACCGTTTTGGTTACTGTTTGGATAAATAAAAGGCAACTTTGGGGCTGAGATATTCTAGCATCTGTTGACGTACTACTTTCTCTCTTCCCTTCTAAGGTCGCTATTTCTTCTGAATCTGTATTGCTTTCTAAGTCTGACAACCTGGAACCATTGCGAGAAAAAATGCGGGAATATAGCCTTTCTCAGTAACATGAGGTGCTCTTGGGGATTGGGCATCGGGCCTAAAAGTATGGGGCATCGAACTAGCCCGTGTATTTCACTTTCTTGAGAACCGCTATACATCGCGAATGGATCTCGTTTGGGGTGGTTAATCGATCGCAAAAACCAGAAAGTTGAGATATACAGACAAAATCAGGATGTGGAAATATTAGATAATCCTAGCACTTTGTCAGGGGAAGATGTGTTACCGGGATTTGTCTTAGATTTAACAGATGTTTGGTAGCGACACCGAAAGATTCACCAACCGCAATATAATAAATTAGAGCAGTACATCAATCCCAAATCTCAAATCCCATGCCTCTAACGCTTTACAACAGCTTGACCCGTCGCGAATCACCTTTTGAGCCCCTCGAACCAGGAAAGGTGCGGATGTACTGCTGCGGCGTTACGGTATACGATTACTGCCACGTCGGCCACGCCCGCGCTTACATTGTTTGGGACATGGTGCGGCGTTATCTGATGTGGCGGGGATACGATGTGCGCTACGTGCAGAATTTTACAGATATTGACGACAAAATTCTCAACCGCGCCCGCGAAACCAATTCCACAATGGAAGCTGTGGCCGAACGCTTCATCGAGGAATATTACGTAGATATGAAAAAGCTGAATATTCTCAGGGCAGATGAATATCCCCGCGCCACCCATACAATGGACGGCATTAAACGCCTGATTCACGAATTAGAAAATAAAGGTTATGCCTATGCTTCCGGCGGCGACGTTTACTACAACGTGAGACAGTTTGCCGATTACGGAAAACTTTCCGGCCGCAAGTTGGAAGAAATGCAGGCCGGGGCTAGCGGCAGATTGGAAACCGCAGAAATAGAAGCTCAGAAAAAGCAAGATTCCTCTGATTTTGCCCTGTGGAAAAGCGCTAAACCGGGAGAACCTGCTTGGGATTCACCTTGGGGAAAAGGTCGCCCCGGATGGCACATCGAATGTTCGGCGATGGTGCGCGATTGCTTGGGTGAAACTATTGACATTCACTGCGGCGGTTCCGATTTAACTTTTCCGCACCACGAAAACGAAATTGCTCAATCTGAAGCCGCGACGGGCAAGTCACTTGCTAAATATTGGATGCACAATGCTTTTGTGACTGTCAATGGCAAAAAGATGTCGAAATCTTTGCACAATTTTATTACAATTCGCGATTTGTTGGAGGGGAATTGGTCGGGTGATTTGGAATCTAACCCCCCCCAGCCCCCCCTTGGTAAGGAGGGGAGTAAGAATGAAAGAAGCGAGAAGTCAAAAGCGGTAGATCCGATGGCGGTGAGGCTGTTTGTGTTAACAGCGCACTACCGCAGTCAAATTGATTTTACCGAAGAGGCGATCGCCTCTGCAAAAAATGGCTGGCAGACTCTTGAAGAAAGCCTACTTTTTGGTGATTTGCACGGTTCCCAATTGGGCTGGGAGCCAGATCAAATTCTGAAATTGCCCATAGTGGAGAGTGAGGCTGTACAGCAATTTAGAGCAGCGATGGATGATGATTTCAATACTCCTAATGCTTTAGCTGTTCTGTTTGAATTGGCGAAGGAATTGCGGCGCGAACGCAATATAATTGTACATGGGGGAAAAACGGAAATGCCTTCGGAAGTGTTGCAACAAAAGTGGCAGACTCTTGTTAAGTTAGCCGAAGAAGTTTTAGGACTTAAAAGACCCAACCTCGTCCCGCGAAGTGCGACTATCTTTACCGATAACTCGAAAATGATTATTAATAAACTTGAAGTGATTAGCGGATTAACTGATGAGGAGATTAAGGTGATGATTCAGCAGCGGAAGGATGCCCGGAAAGCTAGGGATTTTGCTGAGGGTGATCGCATTCGCAACGAACTTAAGGATCGGGGCATTACTCTGATCGATCAAAAAGATGGTACAACAATTTGGCATCGCAGTTGAAATTTAGAGTTTTTTAACCGCAGATGAACGCGGATGAACGCAGATGAAATTCCATCCGCGTTCATCTGTGTTCATCTGCTGATATCTGCGGTTAAAAACTCCCATTGACAAACTCCGCAACAGCCGCGACAAATTCTGCGGTTGATTCGTAGGGCAAAACATTCCGCCCCGGCATTAATAAACCTTCCGCGTTGGGAAAATGGGCTAAATATTGCGCCAATCTTTCATCCGGTTTCTCTTCCTTACCCGCTTGACTGATGCTTGAGGCTTTTTCTCCCATCACAATGAGTGCGGGTCGATCGAACTTTTGAATCGTACCGCTATAATCCTGGCGCCAAAACCCCGCTAAAAACGAGAAAACCGCGTGTCTGCTGTCAGGATTTGCCGCCCCAGCCTGCAAAGCATCCAACCATTCGCTGTCAACTTTTGCCGCATCGCCAAACAGTTGTTTTACTGAAAAAGAACGCAAAAACTCAGCGCGTCTGGCGTAGCGGTAAAAAGCGTTTCCCAAGGGAGAATTTAACAAATTCCAGACAATCCGTTGCTGTCTTTCGGTCGAATGTTTGTTCATCACAGCCCAAGCGGGAGGCCCCGCGAGGACTAAGCCGCGAATTAAATTTGAGCCGCTTTCCTGCTGCCTTTTTGCTAAAGCCAAGGCTACACATAGTAAAGCACCTTGTACGAGGACGATCGCAGGTTTTTTGACTACAGTTTCCAAGAAATACTGCAACTGTGCGGCCCAATCGTCAGGATAGCAAGCCACAGCCGGCATTTCGCAATCGCCGCAGCCCAAAAGGTCGGGATTGTAAATCGGGTTGGTGTTACCTGCTTTGTACCAACTCTCACAAAATCTATGCCAAAAGATTCTTGACAAACCAACTCCTATCGGATGAATTAATAACAAAGGGATGCTATCTTCTGTCGCAGTAGTTGGGTTATAAAGTTCATAAGCACAGCGATAATTTTGCCATTCGTAAAACAGCGTTGGTGACTTTATAGACGAAATAGTGGAGAAATCTTGGGTTGAATATGGGGGTTGCATATTATTTTTTGAACCGATGTTACTTTTTATTATAAGATGAGTAGGTGCGGGTTTTACCCGACATATATTTGGTAAATGAGAAGATAAATAAACCCGCCCTGCGGGATGACATAAGCGCCAATACAAACCTTGATTACTTAATCATGTCAGAACAGCGGATAACTATTTCTTTACCTAACTTGCTGCTAATTGTAGCATCGTCGTTGCTGCTAGTGCTGCTGTGGCAATTGCGGAGCCTGCTAGTAATTCTAATGATATCAGTCGTGCTGGCTGCTTCGATCGTCCCGATCGTTAATTGGGCCCAAACGATGCGGGTTCCCCGCTGGCTGGCGGTGATTATGGTTTATTTAACTCTCATCGGCGGATTTAGCGGGACGGTAGTGTTAATCGGGCCCACGGTAATCGAACAAATAGAGTTACTGCTGCGACAGTTACCACTGTATGTTGAAAGTTTGCGAACTGTGGCAACTAATTTATTGAGTCGCCTAACCGACGATGCCCCAACCTTGGTGGGTCAGTTGGTGGACACTCAATCGCTGACTAATTGGCTGATTCGATCGAGTCAACAACTGGTTTTGCGATCGTACAGTTTAACGAGAGGCATTCTAGGTGGGGTTTTCAGCCTAGTTTTAGCATTATTTATTTCAGGTTACATGGTTGCCGACAGCGACACATTAATCAAAAGTTTGGTGCAATTTTTCCCTAAACCTTGGGACGCAAGATTAGCCGCACAAGCCGCGCCAATCGGTCAAAGAATGGGGAGTTATATTCGCGGGCGAGTGTTAGTTTCGGGGATTTTAGGGATATTTATTACCACAGGTTTGAGCATTTTGGGAATGCCGGAATTTGCTTTAGGCTTGGGTGCGATCGCAGGTGTTACCAACTTGATTCCCTTCATCGGCCCAGTGTTGGGAGCAGTACCAGCATTAATCGTAGCCTTAGCTAAAGGTGGCTGGGTACTTTTGTGGGTATTACTGTTATTTGTAATTATCCAAAATTTAGAAACTTACGTACTCGATCCTTTGCTGGTTGGTTCATCGGTTGGTGTGCATCCTTTATATCAATTGCTTTCTGTCTTGGGAGGCGTTCAAGTATTAGGAATTATTGGAGCTGTAATTGTGCCGCCTTGGTTTGCGGGAGTGGCAGCTTTGATTGAAAACTTGTATTTAAAACCCAAACTTAGGAGCGAACATCGAGAAGCAATAGATCGGGCTAAAAATAACTCTGACTTGCCACCTGTTACACCTTCGGCGTGATAGCGGTGAAGATAGGGAAATGGGGGGAGCATCTCAATGAAAGCAGTCAAGCTAGAAATTGGAGTTAGAAGTTAGGAGCCAGGAGGAAAGATGAAGAAGGAATGAGCCAGAAGAAGTGTTTTTACAAATATGAGATGCTCCCGAAATGGGGCTATAGGGAGAGGGGAAGTGAAATATTTAATTTATATCGTTTCTGTTGGCATCGGCATAATATGCTTGAAAGTGCAGTGCGAGCTTAAGAAATTGCAAAAAAAACACTCACCATATCTTAATCTCGCACTATTAACTAAAGACTAGACTTGAATTGTATGCCTTCGCAAACTATCTTGAAATGCCTCTGCGTTGCATCTGCGGTTCCCCTCTAAATCAAAGATTTATGCAATAAGTCTAATGATTGGTGACTGATTACCGATCGCTAAAAACTAAGGATTAATTGCCACTTCAATGCGACGGTTGCGCTGCCGATTAGCATCAGAACTATTATCCACCGAAGGGCGACTTTCCCCATAGCCGATCGCCACCCAATGATACTTCTGACCTAGCACACCAGACAAATACTGCACCACAGCCTGAGCCCGCGCAAACGACACATTGCGATTGTCCCCCGCTTCCCCGGCGTCGTCAGTGTGGCCCGCAACGCGCACAGTTGCCCCCTCGTGATTGCCCAACTCCGCCACCAAATTGTCCAAAATCGCATTAGTTCCCGCGCGCAAAGAAATGCTGCCAGTATCAAACAAAACATCGCTGGGTAGAGTCACCATCAGCCCATCCCCCCCAAACACCGGATTATTGGCATTCTGTGGCGTAGTATTCACCGTTTCAGGGTTCAGACTCGGGCTGCTGCCGATCGCTGGTAAAGCAGGGGCAACACTTGCCGCCGTTTCCGGCGCCGCCAATTCCCGGGACATCAACTGCAAACGCTTTTCCAAAGTTTCCGTCGGGCGGCTGCTGCCCAACTGACTCTCCAAAGCTGCCGTGCGACCAATCAGCGCGTTGAGTTCACCCTGCAACTGTCTCAAATCCGACTGCAATTTCTCTCTCTGGGCAGGACTGACTTTGGACTGGGGAGTCGGTGTAGCGGTTGGTGGCGGGAGCGCTGGAATTGGCGTTGCTGGGGCGCGTTTCGGGCTGGAGGTCAAATTTTGAGTTACACGCAGCAATCTCTCTGCCAGCGGCATCTCCGTCGCGCCTGACGGATAAATTTGAGCGATCGTCATCCCCAAAACCCACGCAAAACCGCTGCCCACCCCCAGCAGCAGCAGTCGAAAAATCAGCGACAGTACAAGCAAACCTTTTCCCCGCGACTTGGAGACGCGAGTGGGGGGGATTGAAGGTTTTTGGTTAAAAGATCGCGTCATATTTCATCCCTCTCGGTGTACATACCAGATTAATTTCGATACTATCTTACCTATCCGATTGGAAATTTGAGATTTGAGATTTGAGATGTGCCCTCCCATCTAAAATCTAAAAAAGAAACCGGGTTTCTATAAATCTGGGGTTTAGTGGCGAAGCATCGAGGCAGAAAGCAAATTTCTAGTCCGTTGCGTGCCCGCCTGAATCTGTTGGATAATTCAGTAAAACTTTTGGAAAAAAAACCGATGACTGACCCTTTAAATAGTCCTTATCCCGTTCCTTGGGAATGGATTACTGCCACTCATGCTAAAGTGAGTTCCACTGCCGGCACAGGCCTCCGCTATTATCGCAGTCCATCCCTAGTTTCAACTAACGGCCAATACGCAGCTTACAGTCGAATTGAGTTGCAAGTGCAGCCGGAATTCTCCCGGTGTCGGGTTAGCAGTGTCATGTTTGTGGAAAATCTCAAAACTGGCGAACTGCAAACAGTGGCGGCTGCTTCGCCACTGGCAGAAAGTGGGATGTATGCTAGCGATGATACAGATATGTCCGGGACGATCGCCATTTTAGTGCCTGTTTCTTGGAATCAAGACGGTTCCCGCATTCTCGCCCGCGAATTTGAAGCACTTTTCAACTCTTCCGATATGTCCGACTACGGTGTCATTTGGGACAAAAATGATAATTACACTTATACCGTTGCTCCCGCTCGCAGTCTTTACACTCATGCTGTATTGTTGGGTTGGAGTCAAGTTTGTCCCGGAAAAGTTCTGTTCCGCGCCGGCAATTTGGGCGATCGATCTTGGCCTCTTTGTGCCGTTGATATGACAGGGCAAACGGTAGCAGTCACCGAGGACAAACCCCTAGTTTTCGGCAGTCAAGCCAGCACAGACTGGAGCGAACCTAAAACTCGTTTTTAGATATTATGGCGGTATTCTCTTTGAGCGGGCCAACAATTTTTTTAGTGTCAGGTCAGTCTTTAAACCAATTCATTTTGACCCTGGGGCTGATTATTTTAGCTGTTGTTTTTGGTTTAACAGCATTTATTTTTATTCGCCTTTTTCTCAATTGGTTGCATGGAAAATTGGAAAACACTCGCCTTTTTTTTAGACGTTCGTTAAAAAAAAATACGGGTTCTTTAACCGCTAATATTCCACAACCTGAAAATGTTTTTTTAGAACCCCGATTCGTAGAAAGTGACGGCAATTTAACGGCTACTATTTTTGGAGGCAAAAGCGATATTTCAGAAGCGCTTGAGCCCGAGATAATCTGTGAAAATCCAGCAGCAGTTGCCTACCTCTACAAGCCGATCGCTCTTTGGCACGGGCGCTTAATTTTGCCGTCAAAGGAAGAACGCCAGCCCTACGGTTCAGTGTATTTTGAAGTGATAAATGCACCCAAAAAATATCAATATTTCATTGGCAAAACAGCATTTTTGAAATGGAGTACAAATCGCCAAGTACAGTTTTTTGTCCACGCAGTAACCCAAGATCTCAACTTCACAAAACAGGCTAAAAATAGTAAAAAATCTGGCAATATCCATCCAGATAGATTGAACGGCTGGCGAAATGTCGGCCCTTTAGAAACTCTAGCAGGCAGCAGACTCGAAGACAGCGTGACTGTGATGCTACGCAGGCCGGTGATTGCAATTAATTATAGCAGCAGCGATCGCCAGGAACTCACGATCGATCGCGAACCAGTACAAATTATCGGACGTTTCTGCGCCTTAGTCTCTATTTTACAGCGAAAAGAAGCCGACAGCGACAAATTTATTGTCCGGCATTTCAACAAAACATCTCAACAATTTGACGGCGCCGCTGAAATAATTCGGATTCCTCAAGTACAGCCCGACAAAAATGGCGTAGCGAGGTCTACCAATCACCTGATCGAACAATCCCCCTTAAATCCAGACGGCTGGTACATTTACGGCGAAAGAGACGAAGACAGTATATTTGTAGTGCAGGCAATCGAACCCCGCAAAATTGCCCAATTAACACCAGATGAAACACATTTCGGCCTCAAAAAATCTCTCGCTTATTTAAACTACAAAAATTGGGAAAATACACCAGCCCAAAAAGGGCAAGCAAAAAGAGTATTGTTAACCCCAAATGAGGCTACAGAAAACGATTCAATCTCTCCTTGGCAAGAAGGAGATATCGGGATAGTGATTCACAGTTTCGGCGGTATCGGCGGCAAAAAAGGCGAACGGCCACCGCTGGGGATTGTCACCGGACATTTTGCTTTGGGAGTAGCAAAAGTAGTGCGCGATCGCTTTACCAGCGAACTGCGTTTTGACATAGAATACAAACAAGTTTACGCCCATAATCCCGACGGAATTGTTGCCGGTTCCAGCAAATGGCAAAGCTACATGGGAGACTTGCAGCGCGGCTGGTTGGGCGATCGCCCGGTTTGCGATATCATCTGTAAATTAGATTGCGTGTGTTGCGACTACGATTTTGACGGCATCACCTTGTCGCCTTTAACCGAATTAAACCAGCAACTAGATATCATGATGGCCCGTTACCGCAGCGGAGACGGCACCGGCGCAAGTTTAGTCACCCCAGCAACTTCTTGCGTCCAAGATTCAAGTCAGGCAATTTACGCGACAATTAAAAAAATTACTTCCGAAATAGAGTCAAATCCTCAGATTCAAGACTGGTTGAAAACACATCCCACCGACGCACAAACCCAAAGGTTTCACCAGTTAGTAGCTTTAGGAGAGAGTTTAGAAAAAGTATTAATGCCCCTCGGCATTGTCCGTCCAGATTGGCGCAAAAATGCAAGATTGGCGGGGATTGATGCGGAACTGAAAAAAACCTTTTTTGTCGGTATAGTGAACCTGATAAAAGCTGCTATTAGTTACCGAACAATGCTGCCCAGGCGCACCCAGGATGAAATAGCCAAAATTTTCTTAAAACAGGGAGCATTTTTGTGGATAATTCGCACAAATCAAGTTGGAGGATTTGACCCAAACATTGAGCCAATCGCACCAACAGGGCTTTGAATCAGCAATCGGTTTGTAGATGATTCGGCGATTGAAATCGCTACTAGAAAAACAAAGCCTGCCTCCGCAGACTAAGAGATTGAGGGAGCATTTAAGCGGGATTTGGTATCCGTCAACAGTCAACAGCCAACCGTTAACAGTCAACAGTTAACCGTTAACAGTCAACAATCAACCATTACCAAGGAGTGACTTGAACATTGCCGTCTGGTGCCAAAACTACGCGGAAATCAGCCAGCGGTTCCGCCGGTGGCCTGGTGCCAACCGGTTTGTAAAGCAACTCCGACAACGGCGTTTCGGATCGATCGACCGCTGCCGAATTCTCGGGCTTGTAACCGACAATCGCCCCGTCTTGGGCCACACTCACGCGATAAACCAACTCCGCATCCGGAGGCTGATTCTTCACAGCTCCGTCAATTTGCTGGGAAAGTTTGCCCCTCAACAGCTCAATTTCTCCTGAATCGGTAATTGGCACGGCTGCTGCCTCAGGGCTTGCCAAACCTTCAGCAACAGGACTGGGCGTGCTTTCCGGCGAAGTGTTCGACTGCGGTGTGGCGCTAGGTGAATCGTCCGACTGCGGTGTGGGGCTTGGTGAAGCGTCCGACTGCGGCGCGGGGCTCGGAGTCGGCGAAATCGATTCAGCGTTCGGAGTTTGAGTCCCAGGCACCAAACCGTCCGCAGGGGGCGTGGGATTGGGATTAGGCGAACCCGATCCGCCCGGATTCGGCGTCCCTTGATTCTGGCCCGCTGGATTGGGCTGCGGCACCGGATCTCTCTGGCGCTGGACTTCCGGCACCGGCACCAAGAAAAACGCCATCGCAGCCAAAGCCAAACTCGACACCCCCACCACAGCAGGCAAAGTCCGCTTCGCCAAAGGTTCGGCAGACTTGACGTAACGCTTGGAAATTGGGGTTAATTGCAGCGACAATTCCGGCAGCGTCTGCGTGTCGGCAAAAAACTGATCGATCGCCTCTACCAAGTCAAATAGCTGTACCGTCGTCAAATCAACTTTTGCCGACAGTTCTGTTTTTTGATCGATTGGGGTTGGGCTGCCTGTGGAGGCGGGTAGAACGGTCAATCGGTGCAAATTCCCGTCAATTCTGTGTAACTGCACCATACCCACATTCGGGCCGTAGCGATCGGGATAATGCACTCCGCTCATAAATTCTTGAGCGTAGCTGCTGACGGCCCTCACCAAGCTTTCAAAAAACTCCCGCCCCCCCGTCAGGGGCTCGCCGAGACCTTTCACATAGCATTCAGCGCTCATTAGTATGGAAAGCACCGGCCGTATATCTAACTGGCTGGCTGCCGATCCATCGCTCAACCCTTCTAGAACTAGGGTGCAATTTGGCAGACTGTACTGACGCCTAATAGTCATTTTTTATTCAACTTCTCCATCAAACAGGCTAACCCAGAAGCGCTGCATTCCGGCTGTGCCTGTACAAAATAGCAGTTTGCTCAACAAGTTCAAAGCTAGTTCGTTGAGCTTGTCGTCGGAATCGTAAGCTGCAACTACCGATCGCTTGGGGTTCATGCGCGATCGAAAGTGAGCTCGAAAGCGTTCTAAATACTCGGCCAGCGGCAGGTTCTGGTTGAGGGGGATATTTCTCGATCGCAACTGCTGCGAGTCTAGCAGCAACTGCCGAATTGTGGCGGTTAACTTACGCGCCATATTACAGGCGATCGCCACCAGCGCTTTTGCTTCCACCATGGTAAGCGAGCGGCGCTGCGTGTAGCGTCTCAGCGGGTTAGTATTACGCATCAGCCAAAGGGCAACCCGATTTTTGATAATTGATTCCAATTCCAGTTCCTTTGACACGGCCAGCATTTCTTCGGCACCTCCGAGATACAAGGCTTCGATCGCCAGCAACATCAAGTCAATTTGTAATCTGGCTCGGCGGGGACATCCCCCATCGGAAGGCGACAAGTCTGGCAAACTGTCTAAAATTAACGGGTTTGACTGGGTAAGCGAAGTTTCTGACGGCATTAATATCACGGCAACATCCATTCCAAACAAACTATACGGGCACGGGGGGTCTTGAGCAAGACAAATTCTCAACCAAGAACTTCTCTGGGATACTTTATTTTTATCATTGACTTTTAGGCATATTTTCTAATTTAGCAGCAACCGACCGTCACAGGCGAGCTCCAGCGGGAGTTTGATCTGCCACTCCCCACCCACGTCGCCGGAGCTTTGTGATTCCTTGCTTCGTTAGGGGAGAAGGGGAGAGTCGAAAAGCGACAAAGAATTACCCATTTCCCATTTCTTATTCTCTATTGGGATCAATCAATGTTCCTGCTTCTGGGGTTGCACCGCCGCTTCTCTTTGAGCCGTAAAATCTGTAGCCGCCGCCTTATCAGTTAGACTAATTTTTCCTTTTAGGCTTTCTTGCTCCACAATTCCGCGCATTTTAACAGAACTGTTTTGACCCGTTGCTGTGGAGTCGCTGCAACCAGCTAAATTAGCAACCGCACCCGACAAGTTCAATCCTTGAGTTTCCCACTTACCAAATAGAGAAGGTTTCTCCTGCGCTATTTTTTCCCTGCCCTCCCTGCTGCCCGATCGCACATTACCGCTCAAATAAACACCCGATTGCTCGATTGTCAATACCAAAACATCAGATTCCAGACATTCGGGCAAACTTTTAGGATCGAAGCGATAATTTCCTGCAATTGCCGGAGGAGCCTTTAAATTTGCTTCCCCATAAGCAGTTACTACTTTAAACAGCAGTGAAACTGAGCCGATCGCAACCCCGTAAAATGCCAGCGATTTGAGGCTTAAATGATTCATCATCTTGGTAATTAATAATTGGGAATTGGGCATTGGGAATTGGGCATTGGGCATTGGGAATTGGGCATTGGTACTAACTAACAAATAACCAATAACCAATAACTAATAACAACTGCCAACAGTTAACAGTCAACTGACTACATTTGAGGAAGTACCGACGCCAAGTGCGATCGCACTTTAACGTAACACCGCGCAATCAGCAGCGAAGAATGACACTGCACCGCCAATTCATCAGTATACTGTCCCAAAGTTTGGCGCTCAATTCCCCACTCCCGACTCGTACCCGCAATAGTCAAATCAGCATTAGCAGAAGCCGCAACCACTGCTTGAATTGGCTCAGCAGCCTCCACAATCGGAGTTTCAATGCGCGATCGCACCTCAACTGGTAACTGATCCATCACCCGCTGAAACTCGTAACTCAGCTCATTTCCAGATTCCCCGTCAACCGCCACCCGCAGCACCGTCAAACGGCGTTCCTCGCTATTAACTAACAGTCTCAGCGCCAATTCTAACCCCAAATCATCGTGAATGTTTGCCGCGTAAGGTACTAACAAGTTATTCAATTTGTCCCGGCCTCTGTCAACAAAAATTGCTACATCCACCTTTGCGTTGCTGAGAATTTGACCGACACGTCCTCCCAAACGGTTGCTGGTAAAAGTAGGCCTGTGCCATCCTACTAAAATCAAATCTGCGCGATCTATTTCCGCAATTTGCGCCGTTTCCCGGGCTACATCATTAGTAACGCGAATGATGGGATGTACGAATTTTCTCGCCTCGGGCAGTTCCAAGCTATCAATCAACTCTGATAATTTCGAGCGACGCTCTTGAATAATGCGATCGGCTTCCACAGGCGTACTTTCAAAGGCATAGTCATCATTTAATTCTATCAAACTCAGAGGATGAACTGCCGCCGACTTTAAATCATCACCGCCCATACCAGCAGCAGGCTGCGCCAGCGCTACCGCTAGTCGCAGTAAACCTTTCTGCGTGCTGGGATTGGCAACAGGTACTAAAATTCGATAAGTGGGCAGCAATTTGTTAGCAGTTTCTTCGCTGCTGTCACCAATTTGTAAATCTTCTAATTCTGAATCCTCAGAGTTAACTTCTGAAATATCTAATCTAATTAATCGTTTGGGATAAGTCCACTCCAACAGCGGCGAAGTCATAAAAGTTGTCACTAAAGCCATGATAACTAACATCGTAAATAGCAGCGGCGAAACTACCCCCAGGGAAAGACCGATATTCAGGACAATTAGTTCAGTCAAACCGCGAGTATTCATCAGCCATCCCAGCGCTGAAGATTCGCGGTTGCTGATGCCACAAACTCTTGCCGCAAAGTAAGTGCCGACATATTTCCCAACAATAGCCACTCCTAAAACTGCGGCACACAGCAGCCACAATTCTGGACTGTTGAGCAAGCCGATTTGAGTCCGCAAGCCGCTGTAAGCAAAAAATATGGGCAGCAGAAATATTAGTACAAAGTCTTCGGTTTTTTCGGCTAATTCTCTGGTTAATCCCGCATTTTTAGGCATGGCAGCACCCAGCAAAAATGCACCGAAAATTAAATGAATGCCGATCCATTCAGTAATTAAGGCAGAAGCTACAACTCCCATGTAAATTCCCGAAAGCACTAACTGTGTTAATCTGCCAGTGCGGTTGTACTGTTTGGAAAGTCGCTGCAAGAACCAGCGGACTACTGTCAGCATGAAACCGATGTAAATTAAAGATGCAATAATTGTCGGCAAAGCACCGAGCATGGAATTAGTACGAGTAACTGCGATCGCCACCGCTAACAAACACCAAGCCGTTACGTCATCTACCGCAGCGCAAGTCAAGGCCAGCGTCCCCAATTTGGTATTCTGTAAATTGTGTTCTGTAATAATTCTTGCCAGCACCGGAAAAGCCGTAATTGACATCGCAGCGCCCAAAAACAAAGCAAAGGCGGTAAAGGAAACGCTATTATTTGAAACTATGGGATACAGCAGCAGCGCTAGCAAGCTTCCCAGGGAAAACGGCACTAGAATGCTGACGTGGGAAGTTAAAATCGCTATATCTAAATTGCTTTTGAGATACTTGGGATTCAGTTCCAAACCAATCAAAAACATGAAAAATATTAGCCCCACCTCAGATAGCACGTTGAGGAAGGGAACGGCTTCGGCTGGAAAAAGTGCTGTTGCTAAATCTGGTGCAACTAAGCCAAACAGAGAAGGCCCAAGCATAATTCCTGCTACAATTTCTCCAATGACTTGAGGTTGTTTGATCGCTCGAAATCCTAAACCTACAAGTCTCGAAAGTGCGATGACAATTAGAACTTCAAGCAGGACGAGAATGGGTATGGGCATGGCGTTTTTAGCTTTGGGATTTTTGCGGATCGAGAGGGCAGGCTACTAAAGCCGACAGAATTACCGAATCGAAAAAAATGGATACCAGCTCGATCGAAGGTAGAAGGCACAAGAGGCGCACCAACAACGCCATTCTCTCACAAGCCAACAAAGGCTTTGGCAACCTCCCATCTGGATTTTTCGTTTTTAAGAAGCGCTTGCAACTAACTGTAACCGCAGCCTGCACACCCCGCACCCAACCCGCCCATTAAATCTCACATCCGGGTGCCAAGCCAACCCTACGGATATCAGATTGTCAGAAAAAGTAGCGCGCTTGTGATAAACTAGAAAAGTTGTTTAAATTCGCACATCCGGGTTTTCGGGTGTTTCGAGGGCGCAAACCTTCAGAAATACGACCGGGTGGAGGATTAACCCGAATCAGGAGTTAAAAATACAATGCCAGTAGTCAGTTTGGCTCAAATGTTAGAGTCAGGGGTTCACTTCGGACACCAAACCCGTCGGTGGAACCCGAAAATGTCTCCATACATTTTTACAGAGCGCAACGGGGTTCACATCATCGACCTCGTGCAAACCGCTCAGCTTATGGAAGACGCCTACGAGTACATGAGAGTTGCCTCAGAAAAAGGCAAAAAGTTTTTGTTCGTGGGTACGAAGCGCCAAGCTGCAGGGATTGTAGCCCAAGAAGCTCAACGCTGCGGTGCTTATTACGTCAACCAGCGCTGGCTGGGGGGAATGCTCACCAACTGGACGACGATTAAGTCCCGCGTGGAGCGCCTCAAGGATTTGGAGCGCCGCGAGGAAATCGGCGCCCTCGATTTGCTGCCGAAAAAAGAAGCTTCGGTACTGCGCCGAGAAATGGCAAAACTCCAGAAATATCTGGGCGGGATTAAATCTATGCGGAAGATTCCCGACGGAGTGGTGCTGGTAGACCAACGCCGCGAGTATAATGCGGTGTTGGAATGCCAAAAGTTGGGAATTCCGATCGTCTCTCTGTTGGATACCAACTGCGACCCGGATTTGGTTGACATTGCGATTCCGGCGAATGACGATGCTATTCGATCGATCAAGCTGATTGTCGGCAAGTTGGCTGATGCCATCTACGAAGGTCGTCACGGTCAGCAGGGCGGCGACTCTGAGGAAGACTACGACTACGAAGGTGGCTACGAAGGCGCCGAATATGATGTCGAAATCGAAGAATTGGATGACCCCAATTATGTAGAACCCGACGACGAAGACGCTGAAGGCGAAGAAACCGAGAGCTAGTATTGCCCTCGCAATCTGACACCAGGAAATTAAAAATTAAAGATTGAAAATTAAAAATAATAATTATTTTTAGTTGGATATTTTTAATTTTTAATTGTACATAGCACGAGTCTAAGTCATTAGTAGAGTTCTGGCAAAAGCATTCATTGTGTCAGGGCCCGAATTAATTCTGGCGCTACACCTACAAAGTCGGTACTAAGATCGACTGGGTATTTCTTCACTCTGGTCTAATCATTAACATTAAAATTAGTGACTAATGACTGATGACTAATGACTGATGACTAATGACTAATAACTAATTTTGATTGGGAACTTAAAGAAGATGGCGGACATATCTGCAAAACTTGTTAAAGAACTGCGCGAAAAAACTGGCGCGGGCATGATGGACTGCAAAAAAGCCCTCGTTGAAAACGAAGGCAATATGGAAACATCCATTGAGTGGCTGCGGAAAAAAGGTCTGGCTTCGGCAGGTAAAAAAGGTGGACGAGTCGCCTCAGAAGGACTTGTAGGCAGCTACATTCACACCGGCGGCCGCGTGGGAGTGCTGGTGGAAGTTAACTGCGAAACAGATTTTGTGGCACGTCGCGAAGAATTCCAAAAGTTGGTGCGGGATATTGCGATGCAAATTGCAGCTTGCCCGAATGTGGAATACGTGAAAGTTGAAGATATCCCCGCCGAAGTTGTCGAAAGAGAAAAGGCAATTGAAATGGGCAAAGATGACTTGGGCAACAAGCCGGAAAACATCAAAGAAAAGATTGTTCAAGGGCGGATTGAGAAGCGCATGAAAGAGTTATCTTTAATGGATCAGCCTTTTATTAAAGATCAGAATATCTCGGTGGAAGAGTTGGTGAAACAAACGATCGCCCAAATTGGAGAAAATGTCCAAGTGCGCCGCTTCGTGCGTTTTGTCTTGGGCGAAGGCATTGAAAAGGTAGAAGCTAACTTTGCCGATGAAGTGGCAGCCCAAATGGGTGCTCAATAATCCCAAATTAAGATTAAAAATTAAAAATTAAAAATGTGAAAAATCAATTTTTTGCATTTTTAATTTTTAATTTTTACAGGACTTATGGACAGACTATATTTGTAGGAGGTAGACTGCAAACCTTGCTACTACAGACAGATAGCGTAAAAATTGTAATACTTTAAAACTTGCGTAAGTCCTATTTTTAATTTTATACGAGAGATATGGTGCGACCAAAAGAGCGAATAGAGCAAGATTTGGCAGGACTCGAAGAGGCTTTAGCAGCCTTGACTTTGGAGTTTCGCAGTACCTACGAAGGTTATTTAACTGCGTTGGGACAAGCGGTGCGGCAGCAGTTAATTTTGGCTTGCTATCACCTTTGCACTCAAGCAGTACCGGAGTCGTTTCTCAAGTTGTCCTTCGAGGGGAGGCAAAAAATGCAGCAGTCTGTAAGGGCTTTGGCTGCGGCGTCGGAGGAAAAATTGCGATCGCTGGTGACTGAATCAGAAGCCGAGAAAGAGGAAGAGGAAGAGGAAGAGGAAGAGGAAGAGGAAGAGGAAGACGACTTCGACAAAGACGAAGAGGAAGAAGAGGAAGACGAAGAAGACGAAAAGGAAGAAGACCAAAAGGAAAAAAACCAAGTTTCCGCGATTAACTATCTATTTTCATTGGCAAATTATCAATTGCCAAGTGCCAATTCCCCAGAAAGTTTGGCACGCTGGCAAAATATTATTGAAAAGTCGATCGTCCATATACTCAAGCTGCTTTCTCGCGACACCAACCGCTTGCTGCAACAGTCGGGAATCTTGCCGAGTCAATTGCCAGAACCTGTTCTAGAAGCTGCTTCTGGTGCTGAATCCTCCGGCGATAGTGTTGCCGGGCCGCCTAACTTATTAAACTTAATCATTGAAACTGATGCCTCATCAGCATCGCAAAAATTGGCAGAAACCTTGGGTAGTAGGGCGCTGCACATTACAGCGATTAAACTGCGGCTGTCGGAAATAGAGTTTGCCGATGCAGGAACCTCGGCTTGGCGCCAGCAAATTCGTAACCTGTCTGTAAAGTTGAACTCCCTGGGCCGCGATTACCAGAAAAAGCAGCGGGAACTCGCTGTGGTGGAAGCTGAGTCGGCTTGGCGATCGAGTTGGTTTGAAGATTGATCGGATGTTGAAGGAAGAAGGAAGAAGGAAGAAGGAAGAAGGAAGAGGGAAGAAGGAAGAAGGAAGAGGGAAGAAGGAAAAACGTAAAACTTTTAGGCTATTGGGAAACCCGCTTTCTTAAAGAAACCGGGTTTCTCAGTGTTATACTTTTTTGGTGGAAGCTTCTTAAAAGAAAAAGTTAAAATTTAAAAAGTTAAAATTTAAAAAGTTAAAATCTAAAATCTAAAATCTAAAATCTAAAATCTAAAATCTAAAATTGATATGACTATCGATCGACCCGAATGGCAGCGATTGCAAAAAGCTCTTTCAGTAGAAGCCGATCGCGGATTTAACGACATCCAAGGCAGTCAATACCGCTTCAGCGAGTTTCTGGGCATGAGTTTGAGACAGTTGGCAGGTTCGGTGGCGGCTTCTTCGCGCGATCGAGCTAGACACCTAGCCGCTGAATTTGACACCTACCCTCAGAAAGATCTCGAACAGCGCCAACATTCGATCGCCATTACGGTCAGTTTTTTGAGGCAAATGGAGCAAGTTTGGGAACAAGAAACTCGCCACCAGCAAGAACAAGCAGCACAAGTCAGACCCGCAAACGCTAACGCTTCTGAACCAACCGCCCCAGCAGTTTCCGTTCCCCGAACTGCACCCCTGAGTACAGCACCCCCACCGCCCAGCCTGACTCTTGACCAACAGTTAACCCGCGCCACCGGCATCGGCCCCGCCAACGGCAACCGCTTGGCCAAACTTGGTTTATACACTGTATACGACTTGCTTTACTACTATCCCCGCAACCACATCGACTATGCAAAGCAAGTACAAATTCGCGAGCTAGTAGCAGGGGAAACTGTCACTTTAATCGCCGAAGTAAAGCGCTGCAATTGCTTTTCTAGTCCGAAGAATAAGAAGTTAACGATATTAGAAGTAATTTTAAAAGACCGCACCGGAGAAATAAAAATAAGTCGTTTTTTTGCAGGGCCTCGCTACAGCAATCGCGGCTGGCAAGAATTCAAAAAGCGCGAGTATTGTACTGGCGCGGTGCTGGCTGCTTCGGGGTTGGTTAAGCAGGGTAAATATGGAATTACTTTAGAAAATCCTGAGTTAGAAGTATTAGACGATTCCGGCGGTGCGATCGAATCAATGAAAGTCGGCCGCCTGATACCAGTTTATCCGCTGACGGAGGGGGTGGATGCTGGTTCGGTGAGGCGATCGATTTTGGCTGCAATGCCGGCGGCGAAAATGTTGCCAGAATCGCTACCGGAAGATTTGCGCGAGCGTTACGGTTTAATGGGTTTAGCCGATGCTGTGACTAATATTCACTTTCCGCTCGATCGAGATTGTTTGGCCGCCGCCCGCCGCCGCTTAGTTTTTGACGAATTTTTCTACCTGCAATTAGGACTTTTAAAACGCCGCCAAACCCAAAGGAAAGCTCAAGCTAGTGCAGTCATCCTTCCTACTGGCAAATTGATCGAACATTTTTATGAAATCTTGCCTTTTGCCTTGACTAATGCTCAGGAAAGAGTAATTAACGACATCCTCAACGATTTAGCTTCGTCGCAACCGATGAACAGATTAGTGCAAGGCGATGTCGGTGCTGGCAAAACCGTAGTCGCCGTCGTGGCAATGCTAGCAGCAATTCAATCCGGCTATCAAGCCGCTTTAATGGCACCGACAGAAGTTTTAGCAGAACAGCACTATCGCAAATTGGTAGGTTGGTTTAACTTGATGCACTTGTCGGTCGAACTGTTAACTGGTTCGACAAAAGTAGCAAAGCGCCGCGAAATTCACAACCAATTAGAAACCGGAGAATTACCTGTTTTAGTGGGAACTCACGCGCTGATTCAAGATACAGTTAATTTCCATAAATTGGGGTTGGCGGTAATTGATGAACAGCACAGATTCGGCGTGCAGCAGCGTGCTAAATTGCAGCAAAAAGGCGAAGCTCCTCACGTTTTGACAATGACTGCAACTCCCATTCCCCGGACGCTGGCGCTGACGCTGCACGGGGATTTAGATGTGAGTCAGATTGATGAACTTCCCCCCGGCAGGCAGGCGATTCAAACAACTGTACTGTCTGCCAAAGAACGCATTCAAGCTTACGATTTGATTCGGCGGGAAGTGGCGAGCGGGCGTCAAGTTTATGTGGTGCTGCCGCTGGTGGAGGAGTCGGAAAAGTTGGACGTGCGATCGGCAATTGAGGAAAAAGAGAAACTTGAAAAAATTGTATTTCCTGAGTTTAAGGTTGGTTTGCTACACGGTAGAATGAGCAGTGCCGACAAAGACGAAGCAATTTCTAAGTTTCGGGACAAAGAAACTGATATTTTAGTATCTACTACTGTGGTCGAGGTGGGAGTAGACGTGCCGAATGCCACGGTAATGCTGATTGAAAATTCTGAGCGTTTTGGACTGTCGCAACTGCACCAGTTGCGGGGTCGAGTGGGTCGGGGCAGCAACCGTTCTTATTGTTTGTTAATGCCCGGTTCCAAAACGGCGGAAGCTATGCAGAGAATGAAGGTTTTAGAACAATCTCAAGATGGCTTTTTTATTGCGGAAATGGACATGAGATTGCGCGGGCCTGGTCAGGTTTTGGGAACTAGGCAGTCGGGTTTGCCGGATTTTGCTTTGGCGAGTTTGGTGGAGGATCAGGAGGTTTTGGAGTTGGCGAGGGCGGCGGCTCAAATGGTAATTGAGAATGATGAAAGTTTGAATCAGTGGCCGGTGGTGCGGGATGAATTGGAGCGGAGATATCAGCGGATGATGAGCGGGTCGATTTTGACTTAGATAGTTTTGGACGCAGCAACGGGGTTTTTAATAATATTTTGTAGTGGCGGGTTAAGCAAAGATATATCAAAGCCGCCAGTTTATTGCTGCACTCACCCGTCCTCCTCCCCATAGGGCGGTTTATTTGCAGCTACTTATTTAATGTCACTAATGTCAGAAACCGGTTTTGTTCCCCTAAACTCACGTAAAACCCTAGGTTTTTTGTCAGGAAACGCGGTTTATACTTTTTTGCTGAGACTGCTGCCAAATATCAGATCGATCGAAACGTCAAAAACACGAGTTTGTTAGAAACGAGTGCCTGAACCCAAACTACTTTAGGAGAGGATTTTGGCCTTAATCTACGCTATTTTTATGAGGAGCCAGGCTTGGGGTAGTTATTCCACCAAGAATCCTTCGCAGGATTGACGAAGAAGTGTCAAAATTAAGATAGTTCTGCCAGAAACAGGGGAAAGGAAATCTAGCCTGTACTGGCGCCTAAGGCAACATTGATTCCTCGCTGGTTACGCTTGCAGGTGGTCGCCGACGGTTCGTCGCATTTAATCTCAACAGTAATTATGAAAGATCTCACTCGTTATCGAAATATCGGCATCTTCGCCCACGTAGATGCTGGCAAGACCACCACAACAGAAAGAATCCTGAAGCTGACAGGTAAAATCCACAAAATTGGTGAAGTTCACGAAGGCGCGGCGACTACTGACTTCATGGAACAGGAGCAAGAGCGCGGTATTACGATTCAGTCCGCTGCTACCACCTGCTTCTGGAACGAGCATCAACTCAACATCATTGATACTCCGGGACACGTCGATTTTACGATCGAGGTTTACCGTTCTTTGAAGGTTCTCGATGGTGGCATTGGTGTGTTCTGCGGTTCGGGTGGAGTTGAACCGCAATCTGAAACCAACTGGCGCTACGCTAACGATTCCAAAGTCGCTCGCGTCATCTACATCAATAAGCTCGATCGCACCGGTGCAGATTTTTACCGCGTGGTCCAGCAAGTTGATAAAATCCTCGGAGCTAAACCGATGGTGATGGTATTGCCCATCGGCATAGAAGAAAAGTTTTGCGGCGTAGTCGATTTGCTGACCCGCAAAGCCTGGATCTGGGATGACTCCGGCGATCCGATGAACTATACAATTAAAGATGTCCCCGCCGATATGGTCGATGATGTCGAAACTTGGCGCGAAAAGTTGATCGAACTGGCCGTCGAGCAAGACGACACTGTGATGGAACAGTATCTCGAAGGCAACGAGCCGAGCCTGGAAGACCTCAAGCGCTGCATTCGCAAAGGTACTCGCGATCGGGCATTTTTCCCCACCTACTGCGGCTCATCGTTTAAAAACAAAGGCGTGCAGTTGGTTCTCGATGCCGTAGTTGACTACCTGCCAAACCCGATGGAAGTCACACCGCAGCCAGAAGTCGATCTCGAGGGCGAGGAAACCGGCGAGTTTGCGATAGTCGATCCCAACAGGCCATTGCGGGCACTCGCGTTTAAGATCATGGACGATCGCTACGGTGCTCTAACATTCACGCGCCTGTACTCCGGTACTCTGTCCAAGGGCGACACCATACTCAATACCGCCACGGGCAAAACCGAGCGCGTCAGCCGTTTGGTGGAGATGCACGCCAACTCTCGCGAAGAAATTGAATCCGCGCAAGCAGGGGACATTGTGGCGATCGTCGGTATGAAAAACGTCCGCACCGGACACACCATCTGCGACCCCAAAAATCCCGCCACCCTAGAGCCGATGGTATTCCCAGATCCCGTTATTTCGATTTCGGTCAAACCGAAACAAAAAGGCGGCGAAGAAAAAATGGGAGCAGCCCTCACCAAGATGGTGCAAGAAGATCCATCCTTCCACATGGTGACGGATCAAGAAAGCGGCGAAACGATTCTCAAGGGGATGGGCGAGTTACACCTCGACATCAAAGTAGACATTCTCAAGCGCACCCACGGCATCGAAGTAGAAGTCGGCGAACCGCAGGTAGCCTACCGCGAGTCGATTACCAAGCGTCTCGAAGACGAATACACCCACAAAAAGCAATCAGGTGGTTCCGGTCAATTTGCCAAAATCGGCTATGTGATCGAGCCTGGTGAGGTGGGAAGTGGCTTCCAGTTTGAGTCCAAAGTGACCGGTGGTAGCGTGCCGAGAGAATATTGGCCAGCCGTCGAAAAAGGCTTTGAAAGCTGCATCGACAAAGGCGTCTTGGCCGGATTCCCCTGCTTGGACTTGAAATTCACCCTACTAGACGGCGGTTTCCACCCAGTTGACTCGTCAGCAATGGCCTTTGAAATTGCTGCCAAAGCGGCCTATCGGCAGTCTCTGCCTAAAGCGGCGCCTCAGTTGCTCGAACCGATTATGAATGTCGATGTATTCACTCCAGATGATTACATGGGCGACGTGATCGGCGACCTCAACCGCCGCCGGGGGATGATGAAATCTCAAGAGACAAGCCAGACAGGAGCGCGGATCAAGGCAGATGTGCCGTTGAGCGAAATGTTTGGTTACATTAGCGATTTGCGTACTATGACCTCTGGGCGCGGACAGTTCTCAATGTCCTTCTCGCACTATGCTCCTTGTCCGAATAACATCGCTGAAGAAGTGATTAAGGCGGCAAAAGAGCGTCAAGCGGCGAAGTAGTGTATTTGACTCCTGGTAGGTGCTATCTGGAGTCAAACAGAAAAATTAGATCCCCGCTTTTTGAAGAAATCGGGGATCTAATTTTTGTAAACTATCGACTTATTCAGCAAGCCCCACATATTAGATAGTAGAACCACGAGCAGACTTCAACAACATCTGGATTTCTTCAAGACTAAATGGTGGTGAACGACGATGAATCATAGCGTGACAATTTGGGCAAACAGGACGCAAATCTTTTATAGGGTCAATTTCATACTCTTCTGCAATTTCTGAAAGGGGTTTTAGATGATGAACATGAATGAAACCTTTTCCCGGTTGCCCAAAAGCTCTGCCAAAATCGAAATCACAAATATAGCAACTTGAACCGTAATAATCAATACATTTTTGCCGAGCTTTAGGCTCTCGTTCATAGGCATTGACTGAAACTTGCCGTACAGCCCCTTCACGAAATGTTTGTACTGCATCTACTTCATCAGGAAAGAATCTAGTAGTTACAGATTCCTGAACCTGAAGCGGATTTTGATTTTGCCAATCCAACAAACATTTTAGGTATTCCTCAAAACGGTCTTCCTCACCAAGAAACACATTTGCTGCAGCACGAAAGATAGCAAAGATTTCGACAAAGTTATTAATCACTGGCTGAGCTGCATCTAGGTCTTTAATAGGAATAACTAGGGATGGACTCTGAATATAAGTACCATTCCTACCTCCTTCATGAATTAATTGCAGTTTGTTAATGAACTCATCATACTTTAACTTACCATATTTTTCCGGTGCAATATTATCAGAGGAAATATTATATCTACCATGCTTCAAAATCCTAGTAACATCTTCTAAATGGTTTTTCAGAACGTGAACAATCGGATTGCTTTCTAGCCCTCTTAATCCAAAAAAATTCACAAATAAACTATAAGAAGTACACTCGAATCTCTGTTGGAAATACCAACCTTTTCCTTTTATAGCCAAGCCAGCGGTTGCTATTTTGAAGGGCCGGGTTTTCTTGGCTACAAGGCTGTGCCATGGTGTAGTCAATATCTGACAATCTGAGAGTACATCTGTGCCATAAACTTGGTGAATTTGGTCACAAGCTTGTTTAATGATTATTTTAAGCTTAGGGGCAAGTAATTCTTTTAGCTTATCAGCACGCTCTCGATTGTCTTCGACTGAGAAGAGATATTGTTCAGCAGACCCTATCAGTGGCAAGTCAACGATTTGTGACAATTCGGTTTCCTCAACTGAATTCATATTTGTTCTCCGACATTACAAGTCCAACGAAAACTAATCGATATTTTAGCTTTTTTTCGACATATCCTGAAATAGGTCATGCTTCCCCGGCTCCTAAAACTTGTGCTGTGGTGAGTTTGAGCCTTGTAGGGTGCGTCAGTTAGAATACTTACTGGACAAGGGAAACGCTTATGGACTGATGCACCCTACTATCGTCTTTTAAATGCCGAACAGCTTATGAATCAAATAAATCCCGATCGCACTACTGGAACAATTGCGATCGACGTTTGCGCTCAATCAAACGGGCAGTATCTTTGTCAGATTTCCTCCTCTATGAGCGATCGCCCTGATGATACCATGAATTTTTACGGACAAACGAAAGAACACGCGATCGCGATCGCCCTGGAACATTTAGCCGACGAGTATCGCGAGAAAGCCGAAGAATCTCAGAATATAGATTCGCTTGCCGTGGAAATTTCAGATTCTGGAAAACCAATTAATAAATATTATCATGTGATTGTACACTACGAAGAAATTTCGGAAGCCGAATCTAAGTTTGACGCAGTACACAATACAATGATAGGAAATACGATAGTTGAGAATGCCAGAATTGCAGCCATTGAGATTGCTCCAGATATCGAAATCGAGCCGTTAGAGCGATCGGGATATTGAACCCTCGGGACTTAGGTGCAGATGGGCATCTTACCCTACGCATCAGCGATCGAAACGTGAGTTTGACGCGACGATCGACTAGAAGCGCTCGCATAATTTCAAATCCCCAAAATTTCTTTTCTATTACTCCCCCGCAAAATCTGCCCTAAACTTCTCCACAACTCGATTTAACTCCACCGAATGAGAGGCCTTAAATAAAATACGATCGCCCGGTGTGACAAACTCCTTTAAATGCCTTGCTAAATCTTCGCGGGAATTCTCCCTCGCAATATCTTCTACCTCCACAAAAGGCAAACCCGCCGCACCAGCCGCCATCGCCGCCGCTTCCTCAAAATCAGCAAAAACAAACAAAGCATCCAGATGCAAATCTCGCGCGGCCCTTCCCACTTGTCGGTGAAATTCGATCGCCCTATCGCCCAATTCCTTCATCGTTCCCAACACCGCAATCCGGCGCTTTCCTGGAGTATCTGCTAACAGTCTCAGCGCCGCCAACATCGACTCCAAACCAGCATTATAAGTCTCATCCAGAATCACAATATCCTGCGGCAAATCGTAGCGGCGCGCCCGTCCATCCGGTAACTGCACAGACAAACCTTGCTTTAAAAATTCCCAATCAATACCTAACACTTTTCCTACCGCCAAAGCCGCCAAATAATTTACAGCATTGTGGCGTCCCGGCAGTGGCAGGGGCAATTCCACACCTTCTACAAACATTGTATTATGATTCAGCAATTCCCCGCACAAATCCCCGCCTTCTAAACCGTAACTTAAAGTTTTTCCCTGCCAAACTTGGGTCGCAGTTGCGATTAAGCTGTCACAATCGTGATTGAGTATAGCAATGCTATCCGCAGGCATTTCGGCTAACAGTTCGCACTTAGCTTGGGCTATCGCATCTTCCGAGCCCAAGCGTCCGATATGTGCCGTTCCTACATTAGTAATTACCGCCACAGTAGGACTCGCAATTTGCGACAGCAGCGCAATTTCGCCACTCCCGCGCATTCCCATTTCAATTACAGCATAATGGTGGGAAGGTGAAAGCTCCAGCAGAGTTTTTGGTACGCCAATTTCATTGTTATAGTTATATTGAGTTTTAAGAACATTTCCCTTCGTTGACAAAACCGCCGCAATTAACTCTTTAACAGTAGTTTTACCTACAGAACCAGTAACAGCAACTACAGGTATACTGAATTGGTCGCGCCACCAACGGGCGATCGACTGATAAGCTTTTAAAGTATCGTCAACGCGCAACAGCGGAAAATTAGGCACTTCCTCTTGCCACTCTCGATCGACAATCGCTGCAATTGCCCCCAAATCCCGGGCTTTTGCCACAAATTGATGGCCGTCAAAATTGTCTCCCCGCAGCGCCAAAAATATTTCGCCCCCCTTAAGAGTGCGCGTATCCGTGGCAATACCTGTCCCTAAAGCTGTCAAAATGCCCTCAGACACAGCAGGCAAAGGTACAGTTAAAATTTCAGCAAGTTGGGCGATACTTACGCGACAAACCATAACTAGCACTCACATTTCAAATAATTATTTTCATAGCTAATCCTACCTCGCCCGACCTCACATTTAACTGATTGGGGGCTGCCGACCAGGATTGACCTTGACAATCCTAATATTAAATCGTCAGGCAACCAAGAAATTCTCCCGTACCCCTCACAATCTTTACCAATACTTTACAAAGTCTATGGTGATTTAAGGCCTTGCTAATTACCAACAATTCATGTCATGCTGGTGTTGGTAATTAGTTTAACTAAGCAAAAAATATCGATCTGCTTTAGCTGCTGGCAGATTCTACCCATAAGCCTCATCCGGCGAGCAGCTCGGTTGACTCAATTATTGGGATTCATTGGCCAATTCATTAAGCTAAGAGCGCTGAAAGCTCCTGCCCTAGCCTCGGAGGGTTAATCCACAGTGAACGACTACAATAGACAGAGTTACGAAGAAGAACAGCTACTTTACAACCACTGGCTGGAGTTGGTACAACGAGAGCAGCCGGCAGAACTGATCGGCCGCTTTCGCACTTTGTTTATCGAGGGCGTCGGATATCCCGATCGCTCGATCGCCGACGCCCTCGAAAAAATAGCACGCTCAGCACACGCTCAACAAGAATTCAAATACATCCTCAACCGCTGCTGCCACATCCTGATCAACCGCTGGCAAACTTACCCCAGCAAGCAAGCCGCCATCCCTGAATTGATAGCTGTGTTTGAAGAAGCGCCCAAAATATTATTTGGATACAATCGATCGGGGGGGCGAGGCTCCATCCCCAAATTAGTAAATCAATTTATCGAAAGCGAACAGTACCTCACCCTCAAACGCTTAGCCAAAGTCATAACTCACAGCAATGAAGATAGCAGCAACAGCAAAACCCCTGCTAGCCTTGCCCTCGGAACCTTAATTCCCCGTTACCCTTACCTCTACAAACACTGCCTCCTCAGCGACGACAGCACCTACGAACAACAAAAAATTATTAAAAAAATCCAAGCTCAAAAGCAGCAGCAATTTGAGATCAACCTCTCACAATATGTTGCTCACCAAGTGAGAAAAGCTCAAATAGCGCGTCGGGAAACCTCCATTTCCTTCGGCCGAAATATACAGCCTATAAAAAATCCGACCCTGTTGACCGACCCGGAACTATTCTTTGCCCTCAAGCAATTTGTCGGCAAAGTAGAAGGAGCCGATACCTACAGAGAGCTAGCGGGCCGTTTCACGGCGAACGCCAGCACACATCAGTCCTACCGTTCTTTTAAAGACGACTTGTACGAATACCTGATTTCTTCTGTCACCGATGAGCGCTACGGCAAACGTCTCTTTAACGAAAAATTGTATAAGCAACTACAAAATACCCTGCCCCACAGCGACGATCAAAAGTTTAATGAATTTTTAATGATCAGAACTTGCAGCCAGTTATTGAACTTTTTAGTAGTAGAGAGTCCTGTGCGGCCCAACCACTTTGTCTTCATCGACCTGATCTCAAACCTCGGGCCGACCCAAACCACTGGTTTGCTGCTGAAAATCGTACTAATTTGCGGCAAAGTCAAGCCCTACCTAGAAAAGCGGCTGGCAATTTTGTTCGGTCACTACGAATGCAGTACCCGAGAAGGCGTGGTGTGGTTAGTCAAAGCCCTGGAAAACGTAAACCTAGCTTTGAGTACCAACTTTGGCAAGGTGGATGTATCTTTCCTGCGGTGAAAGCGGGCGGCATAACTTTCTCTGCTTCCACTGCAGGCAAAACATCACACCGATAAACCAGGTTTATGAATAGCCTAAAAGTTTTACGTTTAATTAGAACGACTTAATTAACTGCTGAAACCTACTCAAAAGACGCTATTCTATGTTAAAGTACCAAGTGTGAATCAGATTCAGTTGCAGGCTTTGTTCATTGCTACAGAATTGTCTAAAAACTTGCCCTTCTGTATCGGCAGGGGACTCTCCGAAACTGAAATCTTCGCACTGTCTAAATTTTGGAGTTATTCCTCATGTCGATATACGTCGGTAACTTATCCTACCAAGTTACCCAAGAAGACATCACCACCGTCTTCGCCGAATACGGAACCGTTAAGCGAGTACATCTACCTACCGACAGAGAAACCAGTCGCCCCCGCGGCTTCGGTTTTGTAGAAATGTCCACAGATGCAGAAGAAGATGCAGCCATTAGTGCTCTCGACGGAGCAGAGTGGATGGGTCGCGACCTCAAAGTTAACAAAGCTAAGCCCCGCGAAGATGAAGGCGGCCGGGGTGGCGGCAACCGGGGCGGCGGCGGTCCTGGAAAATTTGCTCGCGGAGGAGGAGGCGGAGGAGGACGTTATTAATTTCCTCTTTAGTTTCTTCGGATAAAGATTTGAGATTGGAGAGTTGAAAGTGGCGATCGAGCTCACCTAGCTCGGAACCACTTCCGGCCGTTCCGAAAAACCTATGCTCTTCAAATTTCCATATCTACCGGATTAAATATACCAAAAAGCCAAGGGCCGAACCCTTGGCTTTTTGGTATGAGGGTTGACGGTATGAGCCGGAAACCAACTGGGCGAATCCGTTGCAGTACCGTCAGGTTCTAATCGTCAGGTTCGATGGTGCTGCTCAATCCGTGGTTATTGAGCGTTTCAGCGTAAAACTCAGCGTGTTCGAGAGCGCAAACAATCACCAATCCCATCCCGTTAGTATGGGCTTCCATCATCACATTTACCGCCTGTGGCTGAGTCAGACTCGGTACCGTCGCCATCAAAGTCTGCACCACGTACTCCATAGGATTGAAATCATCATTGTGCAGCAGAACGCGGTAGCGCGGTGCAAGCTTGCGGACTGTGGAAGGCTTTTGAATAATTTCGACAGACACTAATCTATACCTCCTGACTTGTAAAATGTTAAAATTTGTCAACAATCTTGAGCCGGATTCCTCCGCTGTGCAAGAGTATGTCACTTTCAGCTATTTTATTGAAATCTGAAAATTCAGACAAGGCAGCCCCTAGGTCGATCGCGAGTTGTGAACGGCACCACCCAACCCAGAGGGGGCGTCCTGGGCCCTCCGCAACCACCTTCCTAGCGCCATAATATTAGAAAGGCGATATCGGTTAAAAATAACAAACTACTACCTGTTGAGTCTCCAGAACTGAGGGAACCTTATATGAAACGCAAACCTAAATCCTACAACGACGACAGATTCAGCGGCGACCCATCCCGGGGAGATGAAGACTCCGGCTCATTTGGCGGACAGTCGCGGCGTCAACCTCAGTCCGGTAAACCCTCTTTCCTCAATTCTGCCACCCTAGGGATTTTAACAGCCGTCTTTATTCTGGGAATTGGGATTGGCATTGCCTTTAGCTCTACAGCTACAATTAGTCCTGAGAACGTAGCCTCCCGTGAATTTATCGATCGCAGCGCCCCGAACCCAGAACTTTGCGTGCAGTTTGGAGCAAGCGCGATGGTGACAGATATGCGCCTCTACGTCACCCTCAACCCCTTCAACGTTTACATCTCGCAGCCGAGTATGCGCCCCGGATGCGTCCTGCGAACCAATAACTGGGCAATTCTGGAACAAAGAAAACTCATCAGCCAAGACCAAGTGCGGGATTGCAAAAATCGCATGAACACCTTTGGGTTCACCGGCCCGCTGGAAGCTCAACCCGAAATTAACTGTATCTACCAAAACGACGGCGCTAAAAACCTGTTCCTCAACCAACCGGGTTCGATAGCTCCAACCACGGAAGGTCAAAATTTCTAAATCGCCGATATAGCGGTTTTCAGTTGAGTCAATTTCAGATATGGGGTAGGGACTTAGGCTTGGCTTAAGTCCCTACTTTACTTCAGAGAATGGAAAACTGCTCTAAGTAAATATAGAACGAAGAGGTTCGAGCGAAGAAGAAAGTCTTGCTTCTTCCTTCTTCCTTCTTGCTTCTTCCTTCTTCCCTCTTCCTTCTTCCTTCTTCCCTCTTCCTTCTTCCTTCTTCCTTCAAAAACCAAACTGGGGGAAATCTTCCGTTAACTGAACTTGCAAAATTTGACCGGGTTGAATCGTAGCAGGTTGAGGAGCAGCCACGTAAGTGGTAGCAACACCACCGGCTGCTCCAACCAACAAACCGATGCCGGAAAAGCCGCTCAGCAAGAACAAAGCTAAGCCACCAATACCAGTATTTCGCAACAAACTGCGATCGGAAGGCTGAGCTCGTCGGCCTCCCACGGGTTCCGAGCGAGCCAAGAGAGGAATATTGCGACCGTTGAGACTAATAGCTTCGACCACAAATCGACTGCCGAGGTTGGTTGTTTCAAACCGACCGATGACTGGCGTATTAGCAGGTACGATCGTATTACCGCGACTGTCGAGAATTCCCCCTTGCAGCAGCAGCAATTCCTGTGGGCTGGGCTTCGCTTGCAGCCGCAAAGCCCGATCGCCCGGGTATAGCAAACTTAGCTCCGTGCCCGCCGGCAACAAGACATTCGCCCCAGCGGCAGCCTGCAAAGGAGCATTTGAGCGGCCGCGAGGAAGTGGTTCACCAAAAGTAAGCGTCCGCTGTTGGGGTGCAGCAGCAGCCGTTCTTTGAGGGTCTAGACGGGGTACTGCTGCCGCTTGTACCCCACGGCGTTCGTCAAGGCGAACATTGACTAAAGGCACTCTTAGCGGCCGGATTTGGTCATTTGGAGTTGACTGCGGCGAAAAACTTATAGCGGGATTCGGGGAAGTAGGAGATTCAGGTCGATCGACCTCTGTGGCAGCAGTTGAGTTGGAATCTGTCGGCGACTGGTTTTGCGGTACTTGTATTGCAGGCTGGGGTTGAGTTTCGGGAGTTTCCATACTCGCAGTCGGTTCGATCGAAGGGCGTAACACCCAGCGATTTTCTACCCCAATTCTTTGGAATTGAACTTTCCCCCCGCTAAAACCGACTCCGGGAGCCAAATTGACCAGAATTCTCGCCCTTCCCGGTTGAACTTGACTAACCCCCACAGAACGCACTGTGCCTTCTGGGTATAGCTGAGTTGCATCTACTCCGAGGTCCGTATTGGGCAAATCCACAGCAATCTGACTGGGATTTAGTAGAGAATACTGGGGCGTCATTCCCTCTGGAAGAGTAATTTCTAGCTGATTTGTGGCCGGATCGAATTTCCAACTTGTGACTGTAGAAGCATTTGCTGGTTCCAGTGTTGCCGGCACCGTCGCAACTGCGGCGACGACTGCTAGACTCAGACTCAGTGACTCGATCGCAAACAATCCCGCTGGTAGAGAATTAACAGTCAATTTTTGTAAGTCTTCCCCAAATCTGGTGAGTAATTTTTTGTATGGCATGGCGGCTGGGTGAAATTTTTGATCGCAAATAGATTATGGATGGGAAAATTGTGCCTTCGGATGACGCTGAAAGTTTAGCATTATGGCGATATGAAAAATTTAACTAAATGGAAATTATTGCGATCGCGCTTCGTTCTTAACAACCAGTGGTGTCAGGTTAGACAAGATGAAATAGAATTGCCAAGCGGACAAATTATAGACGACTTTTTTGTTAATGTCCGACCCAATATCGCCCTCGTATTTGCCACGACAGAGCAGCAAGAACTTGTATTAGTGCGCCAATACAGGCACGGAGTAGGCGAAATTTTGCTGGAACTGCCTGCTGGATCTTTCAACCCTGCTGAAGAGAGCGGGAAATCGGCAGCAACCAGGGAACTTGCCGAAGAAACGGGATATGTTGCTGAAGAAATTTTGGAACTAGCAACCTTATATGATAACCCTGTAAAAGACACCAATTCTATCTACCTATACTTTGCTAAAAATGTCAAGCTTGCCACCACAACACAATTAGATATTACAGAAGAGATTGAAGTAGTGTTAGTCCCCATTGCTGAAGTTTTGGGAAAAATAAAAAACCGCGAAATTTGTGTAGCAGGAAGCATCGCAGCTATTTTTTTAGGACTAGATTTTTTGAATAAACAGCGGTAAGGTGCTGTGTAAATGAAACCTTACACGCTGTTTACGGCGCTTTGGTATTAACGAGAAAGACTCAGAAAATCCACAGCAGTCAAAGAATTATTAGCCCCAAAAACCTGAGCCAAAACCTGACCAGTCTCCGCAACTTGCAGCAGTGTGGCATTCGCCGTAAAGTTAATTTGCAAAGCCTCAAAACTCAAGCCACCAGCCAGGACAAACTTATCAGTTCCTACATCAAAATTGAGCACTGTATCCATACCGCTATTAGCGCTTAACACAAACTGATCGTTCCCATTACCTCCAATCAAAGTATCATCTCCCCCATCACCAAACAGCCAGTCATCCCCAACACCCCCATTGAGAATATCGCTATCTTTCCCTCCGTAAATAGTGTCATTACCATCATCACCGTTGAGAGTATCTTGACCTTCATTGCCGTATAACAGGTCATCGCCACTACCACCGTTAATACAGTCTTGCTGACCGTCTTCACCTACAGCGCCTTGCTCATTTTGCCCGCGATCGCCACTAATGGTATCGTTACCCTGATCGCCGCACAAAATATCGCTGCCATCATCGCCGTAGATCGAGTCATCGCCAGCATCTGCCTGTACTACATCGTCATCCTTGCCTCCACGAAGGGTATCGTTAGCAAAACCCCCACTCAAAGAGTCGGAACTTTCACCACCATTGAGAAAGTCATTGCCATCTCCCCCAAACAGCAAGTCGCGGCCGTCAACATCGGACACTAACTGGTTTTGCAAGCCACCGTAAAGCGAGTCGTCTCCCTCATCGCCGACAATGGTATCGGAACCGAGTTCGCCCCAAATCCGGTCGCTGTCTTTGCCGCCGTAAACTAAGTCATTACCTTTGCCGGCAAAAATGCTGTCGTTACCGCTGCCGCCGCCGATGATGTCGCCGGTGTCGTTACCGAAAATTAAGTCGGCTTCAGAAGTCGCAATTGTGCTGCCTTGCTGAGTGCCGTAGTCGCCGAGTATGGTGTCGGAACCTCGATTGCCGTAGAGAGTATCCGAGTCAGTTTCGCCGAAAATGCGATCGCCCCCTTTGCCTGCAAACACCCAATCCCCTCCGTTGCCGCCCAGCAAGGTGTCGTCTTGTTCTTGGCTGTTAAGTACGTCGTTGCCATCACCTCCCAATAGCAAATCGAAGCCGTCGGGGTCACTGTCTAGGGAGTTGAGTACGCCACCAAACAAAGAGTCGTCTCCGTTGTCGCCGGAAAGGGTGTCCGGGCCTTTGTCACCCCAGATCGAGTCGTTGTCGATGCCACCATAGGCGCTGTCAGGGCCTTTGCCGGAGTAAACGGTGTCGCTGCCTTGAGTGCCTGCAATGGCGTCGCTTGAAGACCCGCCGAAAATCAGGTCACTGTCGTTGTCGGTCAAGTCGATGTTGTTGCCGTTGTCGCCGACTATGGTGTCGGAACCACGATCACCGTACAATGTGTCTCCATTGCGATCACCAAAAACGCGATCGTCTTGTTTGCCGCCAAATACGGCGTCGGTTTCTTTGCCGCCGTAAACGATGTCGTCGCCCTTACCTGCTGCGATGAAGTCTCGCTGTTGGTCGGCGTAAACGATATCGCTGCCGCCTTCACCTAACACTGTGTCGTCGCCGCCTTTGGAGAGAAACAGTTCGTTAGTTTCGTTTCCTGTTAAGGAATCGTTTCCGAGAGTGCCTAGTATCGTGTTTTGGATGTCGATGAGTTGGGCGGCGTTGGAGTCGAAGTTGAGTATTTGCTCTGGCTGGGGTTGGATAAATGTGAAGTTCGGTGGCCCTTTCAAGGGGTCGCAACCGCAACCGGTATCGGGTTCGGGTACTCGGTTGAATATAGGGGTTGGTTCTGGGGCGGGTTCCGGCGCTGGTGTTGGCGCGGGTGTTGGTGTTGGTTCCGGCGCGGGTGTTGGTGTTGGTTCCGGCGCGGGTGTTGGTTCCGGCGCGGGTGTTGGTTCCGGCGCGGGTGTTGGTATTGGTGTTGGTTCCGGGGCTGGTGTTGGTGGTGTGGGTGTTGGCGCGGGTGTTGGAGTTGGTTCCGGCGCGGGTGTTGGAGTTGGTTCCGGCGCGGGTGTTGGTATTGGTTCCGGCGCGGGTGTCGGTTCCGGTTCTGGGACGGGTGTCGGTTCCGGTTCTGGGACGGGTGTCGGTATCGGGGCGGGTGTCGGCGTCGGCGCGGGTGTTGGTGTTGGTTCTGGGACGGGTATCGGTTCCGGTTCTGGGACGGGTGTTGGTTCTGGCGCGGGTGTCGGCGTCGGCGCAGGTGTCTGCGTCGGCGTTGGTTCCGGTTCTGGGACGGGTGTCGGTATCGGGGCGGGTGTCGGCGTCGGCGCGGGTGTCGGCGTCGGTATCGATTCTTTAAGGGGAATGAGAGAGACAGTGGCGACTGCCGCACTGGTGGCGCCGAGGTTGTCTGTAGCGCTGTAGGTGAAGTTTGCCCCTGTGAAATTGCCGGACGCCTGGAAGAACAACTCGGTAATTTGCTCGGCTGTTAGGGTTTGACCAGCCGTGACGGCGACTCCCTGGCTGGAATCACCCAAGAACAGCGTGCCCTCATTGGCGGGCGGCAAGGTGTTGATGGTAAAGGAAACCACCGTCCCGTCTGGGTCGGTTCCTCCGAGTCCGGGGATGTTCACGGTTGTTTCCAGCAACAAAGCGACGCTGGAGTTGTTGGCGACGGGTGGCTGGTCGCCCGTCGCTAATACTGCTAGCAGGGAGGCTGTAGCGGGGGCTGGACTGATGGCGCCGCGGCGGTCTGTGGCGCTGTAGGTAAAGTTGGTGGCTGCGAATTCACTGGTTGCTTGGAAGAATAACTGGCTGATTTGAGTTGGGCTCAGTCTTTGGCCTGCCGTGATCCTGATTCCCTGGCTGGGATCGCCCAAGAACAGGACGCCTTGATTAGTGGGTGGCAGGGTGTGGATGGTGAAGAATTCGATCGAGTCGTCGGGGTCTTTGGCCGTCAGCCCTGTGAGGTTGACGGTGCTGTTTGGCGCCAGGGTCTTGCTGAAGTTTGTAGGTACCGGCGGGTAGTTGAACGCCAGCGACACCAGAGAAACTGTGGCTGCAGGACTGCTGCCACCGAGATTGTCCTTGCTGGTGTAGCTAAAGTTTGCCCCTGTAAAATTGCCGGCCGACTGGAAGAATAACTGCGTCATTTGCTCGGCTGTCAGGGTTTGACCAGCCGTGACGGCGACTCCCCCCGTCGCGGGGTCGCCCAATAACAGGACGCCTTGATTTGCCGGTGGCAGGGTGCTGATGGTGAATGTAACCACTGTACCGTCTGAGTCTCTGCCTCCGAGCCCGCTAATTTGGACAACGCTGTTGGGCGCTAGCGCAGCGTTGCTGCTGTTGGCTGATGGAAGTTTGTTGGGTGTTGCCTGCGCGCTGATGGCGGTGGTGACAGTGGCTCTGGACTCGGAACCGTTGTTATTGCTGGGTTCGGGGTCAAAAGTGGTCGCTCGACTCTGGGAAGTATTGCTAATGGTGCCTGTCGCTGGAACGACTACTGTTACCTCGCGGTTGATGTTGCTGCCGCTAGTCAAACTGGGAATTGTTGGGAAGGTGACAACCCCTGTCACGGGGTCGTAAGTGCCGTTATCGGATGCGCTGACTCCCGTTAAACCGGGAATGATGCTGTCTGTAATCACTACGTTTTCAGCAGCATTCGGCCCAGTGTTGGCGGTAGTTATAGTATAAGTTACGGAACTACCAGCAGGAGCAGATGTGAGACCGCTTTTGGACGTAACCACGTCGGCCACAGGATCGATCGAGGTGGTGACTCGGCCCCCCGCCTCACCGGACACTGCGACTGTCGAACCGTTGTTGTTCGTTAAGTCCGGGTCTGGAGTGTCCGATCGGCTCAATACAATGTTGGTGATGCTCGTCAGGGTAGGCGGGGGTACAAAAATTAGGCGGCGGGTGACACTGCTGCCGCTGGCTAAAGTCGCGATCGCTGGGAACTCGATCGTCCCTGTGGCAGGATTGTAGGTTCCGCCGTCGAATACGGTGACTCCCGTTAAGCCGGGAATCAGGCTGTCGGTGATGACTACGTTGGTCGCGGGACTCGGCCCGTTGTTGGTAGTAGTAATTGTATAAAGGAGCGTGTCGCCCACCTTGATGCTGGCCGGAGCCGTTTTTTGGGTGACAACATCGGCCACAGCATCGATCGAGGTAGTGACGGTGGCGTTGGGGTTTGTACCGTTGTTGTTGGCCGGAGTGGAGTCGGGAGTGATGGAGGTACTTCTTGCCGTGTTGCTGATGGAAGTTAGGGTGGGCGGTAGTGTGAAGCCGATCGTCCGGGTGACTGTCTCCGCGTTGGCTATTGCCACGGGCCCGAAGGTGACAATGCCGGTTACTGGGTCGTAAACGCCGCCGTTAGATGCCGTGACTCCGGTTAACCCGGGAACTATGCTGTCAGTGATGGTTACAGCTTCTGCAGGGCTCGGGCCTAAGTTGACTGTGGCGATCGTATAGCTGACCGAGCTATCGGCGCGAGCATCCGTAGAGCCGGTTTTGGTGGTTGCCAGATCCGCGTTGGGCGCAATACTTGTCGTAACCGTAGAGTTAGTGGGAGTGCCGTCTTTGTTGGTTGTCGAGCCGTTGTTGTTAGTGGCGATCGGATCGAAAGTCGCCGCGCTACTCCGGGCGGTGTTGCTGATGTCGGTACGGGTGGCTGGGGCAATGAAACTGATGGTGCGGGTCGCAGTAGCCGCATTTGCCAGCGCTGTCAGTGCTGGGAAGGTGACAATGCCCGAAACTGGGTCGTAACTGCCGCCGTCCGATACGCTGACTCCTGTTAAACCCGGAATAATGCTGTCAGTGATGGTCACATCGGCAGCGGGGTCTGGCCCTATGTTAGTGGTAGTCAATGTGTAGGCGACGCTTGACCCGGCCGAAGTAGTCACAGGGCCACTTTTGGTAGTAACTAAATCCGCGACTGTATCGACAACTGTGGTAAAGACTACACCAGGCCCCTCGATTTGCCCGGGTGCAAGCACACCGCTGTTGTTGCTGAGGTCGGGGTCGAAAGTCGAGCTAGTGCTGAATGCAACGTTGGCAAAACTGCTACCGCTGGTTAAACCGGGCGGCAAATCAATTGTCAGGGTGTAAGTCACAGTCTCGCCGGCATTGAGAACCGGAATTAACGGCCAGGTGACAGCTTTCGTTTCGTTCACGTAAGTGCCGTTGTTGGAGGCAATCAGATCCGGCTGCAATCCGCCCGGAAGCAGGAGTTCTAAAGGTATTTCGTCTTGAATCAGAACATTGGTAGCAGGCGCTGGCCCCTTGTTTACTGTAGTAATCGTGTAGGTAATGCTGCCTTGGGACTTGACGAACTGCGGGCCGGTCTTAATAGTGGCAACCTCAGCGGCGAGAGTGGGAGGATTGATAGTTTCAACTACCACGTTTTGAAGTTCGTGAATGTTGTTGGCGCCTCCTGTGGAACTGCCAAAACCAAATTTGAAAATTGGCGGTACTGGGCCGTTTTCGGTGGCCAAGTTGCGGATGTCAATTAATGTAGTTTCGTAGATGTCGTCGAAATTTTGATCGAAGGCAACGGTGAGGCGAGACGGATTCACCGGATCGTTAGATGGATTCAGCGTAATTTGAACGGATCTTTTGGCTAAATTGCGATCGCTGGTGAACGTATTGCTGAAGTTAAAACTGGTGCCGGGTTCAGGGCCGCTAAAGTCAATGCTCGTAGGAATGTTATCGATGCCGAAGGGAACGATCGCATTTGTTAAAAACTTATAACCATCTGCTTCCTTGCCTCTAACCGTTACTGAATCAGGTCTGAAAGAACCAATAGAGGAGCCGGGAATCGGAGGTGGCTGCGGGCCGGAGCGCCCTTCTGTGGATGTGGAAAAATTGCCAAACTCGTCAAGTCCAATGCCTAAATAACCTCCCTTAATACCGGGTATACCCGTTCGTGGAGCGTAGGCCAGAGAACCACCATAACCCCCAGTCCTTGTTGGGCTGGCAGTGCCGTCAATCAAGAAAAAACCCAGACCATCCCCTGGCTGAGGGCTAATAAAGGGGCCCTCAGCCCTATATTGCTGGTTTGAATTGTAAGAATAAAAATCAAACTGGACTCTGAGACCGTCGGTTGAAGGAATGGGGTTGTTGTAGATGACAAAGGCTTCCCTATCACGTGCTGCTGGAGTTAATTGCAGAGCGCCATCCCCGGGAGTCGAACCGCCCAAAGCCGGAAGTACGCCGGATACTGTGCCTCCGGTAATGCCGGGGATACGTTGATTGGCTGCTGGAACCCCGCTGGTGGGATTGAACAGTGCCCCGTTGTTTCCCCCGTAAATCCAAGGCCCCCTAACTGTGGAGTTTTTGAAAGTTTCGTTAACTAATGTGCCGAGGGCGTAAGGGTAGGCTTCGAGCACTTCTTTTTCAATGGCGATTCTCGCTTTTATTTCCCCGGTCGCAAATTTTAATTGCCAGTCGCCGCCGAGTGCCGCACTCCCCGTCAAGTTGTCGGAAGCTGCAATATCTGCACCGACTATCAAGCTCAGCCGCCGCACGAAGGCTTCGCCCCTTTCCCCCGCTGCGACGCTGCACCCGAATAACAAGATATCTCCTCTCTCGCTGAGGGCTTTTCCCCACTGCTGCAACAAATGGCTGTAGGTTTCTAAGTCGTCGTTGCAGAGTTCGATCGACCCTAGCTGCACCCCCGCTTCTCGACCGTGAGAAACTATCTGAAGGCTGTCTAAATCGCTGTAATTAGCCAAAATTCTAGTAATTTGCTCGACTCCATCCCGCGTCGAGTCCAGTACAAATACCTCTGTATCGGCTGTTGCTCCTCTTGCCAAGCTGTCGGCGTTCTCTACTCTGGCATCGAGGAACAGTACATTTTTTAGAGTCCGAGGGGGCAACCACGGGGGGTTTGCCCCTACGGTTGCTCGCAAAAATTCTCTGTGGGGATGCCCAATTCTGATGTCGCCACGAAGTTTCTGGGACAGGAAACACTCCTCTGTTTTTACTTGTTTTATTGGTTTTTTCTGATGATAAGTTGCTGTTGATTGGGAGTTAGCGCCCGCAATCCTTGCGGTGGAGTCACATATTTTGGGGGCGATAAAAATTGGTTTGTTGCAGATGCTTTGCATGGTCAAATTGGCTCACGGATTGTAGATGATGTACCCATTTCCCGATGATCATTATCACCTATTGAAAAGGTTTAATTGCAGAGTAAGAGGCTCTGCTGCTTGACTTGGAGCAAGAGCAAAAAGCGAATTTTACTCAGCACAAAGCAGTGCTATATTGATATTTGATAGCATTGCCAATATCGCCGGCAGAAGCGCTGAGGATTGGGGGGTTAAATCCCCATAATCTCTCTATCAGGTGATATTTTGCCTTCGGCTTTTTTCTTTTCTGTTAGCGAGTGTATCTGTTACACGCTTATCTCTTACATAGCGCAGTAGATAATAACACGAGTTCTCAAAAATTTACTTAATGAGGTTTTCTGTACATCGTCTAATGCACTTTAATCAGCAGAGAAAATTCACTATTTCTAGATGTATAAACCTGGTTTGAGGGACGAAAAGACTTCTTTGCAGCCCTCGCTCCCGGTAAACAACTAGGTTTCTTTGGTTTTGGTGTGTCAGCCCGGTTCACAATAGCAACCAGACATTAATTAGGAAGTTATAGCCGTGACATAATTATGGCGGCCGTGCCCGAAGTGTTATTCAACTGAAATCTTGTACCATTCTCAATAAGCCTTCTCTGGGGGGTTCTCCTGCCCAGCCCATAAGAAAATTCACTTGTTGTGAAACAGGCCGGAAAGCCTATTCTTGAAAATGGTGCAACATATGAGATTCAATTGAAATTGGCATACCCTGTATCGACGAAGTGTCTTAAAAATTCATGACTTGGAGTCTGGAGATAGCAATCTAGGTTTGAGACTGTTTCGCTACGATCGCAAAAACAGATTAGTGCCGCCCACAAGCAACTTCTCAAGTTGTCAACTTAGAGTCTTCGAGCTGGTTTCTGTTTAAGATAAATGCTCGGGACAATGTTTCGTGCAGAATTTTTTATGATGTTTTGGAGAAACTGATTTGGAGATTTGCCCCTCAGCTACTTACGATTTTTGTTGGCTAATTTTCTTAACTGCAGGAGTTACGCCCAGAAGACTAGAAACCCAATTTATTCCTAGGTTTCTCGCCGCCCAACCAAAATTTATCATCTAAACTTGGTTTCTGATCGTAAATCCTCAACTAGAAAAACACCGATCGCACTCCGCCAGTTATGGCAACTGTAACCAAGCAATAATGCTCGATTAGGTTTTAATTGCTGAGTTTTGGCGTGGGTCGTCCAAAACAAGCTCCAACAAGAATCATTACACGTAAGTATATATTAACTCATTGATTATTACATCCCCAAATAGGCATAGATACAAGCATCAATATAAGCTATATCTTTTCACCGCGAACGTCAAGAGTTCTGGCTTGGTAGTACCGACAATCTTGACAGGGCCCAGAAGGATTGACAGCGCAGCGAATGTAATTAGAGCGGGCGTTATACTCGCAAGTGATATCGCCGATCGGATAACCGAGACCTTGTATGTAAGTGCGATCGGCAGTTGGTAGTTGAGTTGGCATGGATCTATTGGCTACCGCAAGTCTGGCCGCTGCAATTCTGTCGCGGGCTTGTCCCTGGGCAGAGCGCATCACCCACAAAGACAGCAGCGAGGGAGCTAAACCTATGAAAATAATCAGGAGAGCAGTTAGCACTTTTTCAGAGCTTATGTGGAGAATATTTGTTTTAATTTAGGCGATCGGCAACAGAAAATCATCCCCGAAAAGACGGTTTTAAATCATAAAAGTTCCGAGCCAAGTCTCAAACTATTAAACCGTTAACCGTTTGCTGGCTCGTGAGGAGGGCGCGAGCTGTTGGCGCCACTTTCTTCGTAAAGCGCATCGCCACGGCCCAACAAAGCCAGAAGCCCAGGTAGGGTGTGATATTATGTTCAGTCAATTACCCGCAATAAAATAGGTTTGTAGTGACGACTGCAAGTCCTGATAAAAATCAGAGGACTTGGATTCATCACTACAAACGCGAGATCGGTTATTTTACAGGACTAGATATGAGAAACCGGGTCGAGTTCAAAAACAACCAAGTCAGAACATGGGGCAGCTATTGTTTGAGAAACCCGGTTGCTCTCAAAAACCAAAACGGTTAAACCTTAGCAACATCCCCCGCTAAATCCATCAACGAACCCGCACCTTCCACTTTAGCAACATCTAACAAAGTCTTCAAAACCGAATCGGGATTCAAACTAATCGAATCAATTCCCAACTCAACCAAGAAACGAGCAAACTCAGGATAATCGCTGGGCGCTTGACCGCAAATCCCAATCTTGCGGCCGTACTTCTTAGCGGCTTTAATAGCAATTTCTACCATTCGCTTGACAGCTTCATTCCGTTCGTCAAAAATGTGCGCGACTAAAGCAGAATCCCGGTCTAATCCTAATGTTAGCTGAGTTAAATCGTTAGAGCCGATCGAGAATCCGTCAAAAACTTGGGCGAATTCGTCAGCAAATATCACATTGCTCGGCAATTCGCACATCACATACACTTGCAAGCCGTTCTCGCCCTTAACTAAACCGTGTTTTGCCATCTCGGCTAACACTTTTCGTCCTTCCTCCGGGGTGCGACAAAATGGAATCATCGGAATCACATTTGTCAAGCCCATTTCGTCGCGAACTCGCTTTAATGCTTTGCATTCCAAAGCGTAAGCTTCGCGGTAATTTGGGTCGTAGTAGCGAGAGGCGCCGCGCCACCCGATCATCGGGTTTTCTTCCTTGGGCTCAAACTGCCGCCCTCCCAAAAGGTTAGCATATTCGTTGCTCTTGAAATCGCTCATCCGCACGATGACTGGATTTGGATAAAATGCGGCGGCAATTGTGGCAATCCCGTGGGCGAGTTTGTCGGTGAAGAAATCGGGTTTGTGTGGGTAAAGTGCTGTCAGTTCTGCAATCTCTTCTTTGACTGATTCATCTACCAATTCGTCAAAGTGAATTAGTGCCAGCGGGTGTGCTTTAATGTGATTGGCAATGATGAATTCCAGTCGCGCCAAGCCTACGCCGTCGCAAGGAATTGCTGATAAACCAAAGGCTTCTTCTGGATTCCCGACATTCATTAAAATTTGAGTGCGGGTGCGGGGTAAATTCTCGATCGCAGTTTCTTGAATTTCAAAAGGAAGCAAACCGGCATAAACTTTGCCTTCGTCTCCTTCTGAACAAGAAATCGTGATTTCTTGCCCGTTTTTCAAGATTTGGGTGGAGTCGCCGGTGCCGACAATGGCGGGAATTCCCATTTCTCTGGCGATGATGGCGGCGTGACAAGTGCGGCCGCCGGAATTGGTGACGATCGCACTTGCTTTTTTCATAATCGGTTCCCAATCGGGGTCTGTTTTGTTGGTAACTAAAACTTCTCCTGATTGAAATTCAGCGATTCTGTGAACATCTAAAATTACGCGGGCTTTTCCTTGTCCGATTGATTCGCCAACGGCGCGTCCTTTTGCTAAAACTGCACTGGTGCCTTGCAATTTGTAGTTTCGCAAAATTTTAGCCGACTTTTGAGATTGTACTGTTTCTGGTCGCGCTTGGACGATAAACAATTCGCCCGTATTGCCGTCTTTTGCCCACTCAATGTCCATCGGGGTATAAGTTCCGCGCACTTTAGAGTAGTGTTCTTCGATGATGACTGCCCATTTTGCTAGTTGCAGAATTTCATCATCTTGTATAGCAAATTTATTTTTTTCTGCTGCTATCACGGAGACGTTTTTGGTGTATTTAGAACCGCCGATATCGTACACCATTTTGAGTGTTTTGCTGCCGAGGCGTTTGTCTAAAATCGGGAGAAAACCTTGTTTTAATGTTGGTTTAAAGACGAAGTATTCGTCGGGGTTGACGGTGCCTTGGACGACGTTTTCGCCTAATCCGTAGGCGGCGGTGACTAATACGGCGTTTTTGAATCCGGTTTCGGTGTCGATGCTGAACATGACGCCGGAGGATGCTAAGTCCGATCGCACCATTTTTTGGACGCCGACTGATAGGGCGACTTCAAAGTGATCGAAACCTCGCTGTTGGCGGTAGGAAATCGCGCGATCGGTGAATATGGAAGCAAAGCATTTGTGACAGCATTCGAGGACGCCAGCGCAAGCTTGGACGTTGAGGTAGGTTTCTTGCTGTCCCGCAAAACTGGCGTCTGGTAAGTCTTCGGCGGTGGCGGAGGAACGCACTGCTACGTCTGTACTGTCGCCGTAGCGAGCGCACAATTTTTCGTAAGCATCCGCGATCGCCGCTTGCAGTTCTCGGGGAAACGGCGTGTCCAGAATCAGTGCCCGCGCTTGCTTGCCTTTTTGTCGCAGGTTTTGCAAATCTTCTACGTCTAAATCGGCAAAAATTTCGCGCAATTTAGCTTCTAAACCCGCTGACTGGATGAAGTAGCGGTAAGCGTGTGCTGTAGTTGCAAATCCGCTGGGAACTCTGACTCCTTGGGCGGTTAACTGTTGAATCATTTCGCCTAAAGAAGCATTTTTTCCGCCTACTAATGGGATGTCGCCGATGCCGACTTCATCAAACCACAATACTAAGGCTTTTTCTTTCGGAATTAAAGCTTGTTTTTCTTGAAGCGCTAATTTTTCTAGCATTACTTTTTTCCTCTTAACTTCATCTCTCTTAGGTCTAAAGAGAGTAAACAAATGACATTCAACAAATTACTGTCATTTCTGAAACGTAGTTTTGTCGCCAAAAATATTTAACTTTTCCCGATGCTCTATCCAGCAGATTTTTTGATCCCCTCTATTTAAAGACTATCACTTTTTTGCTAAATAGCAAGACCTGTGGAGAAAATTTATTTGATTGCAAAAAGTAAAGAAATAGCAGTAAGGAGTTTCTGTAAGCTATCATAAAAAAAATGGTAAAAATCTGAAGATCGAATATACTTGCCACCGCTTTTTTGGCGCTGAGCGCACATTGCTGCGGGGATATGGCTCGGATTTTGTTGGTAGCGGAATCGAAGGGTAACAAAGGGTGGGGTGCGATCGCGCGATCGGCTGAACCCGCCCAAAAACGGATACAAGTTTCCTACAGGAGTCCTGATTCGGCAAAAATTTTATACTAAGGTTCAAGCTCCCCGATTCATTTGTGGAGTAAATCTAAAATCTAAAATCTAAAATCGACTGACCGGGGTGCTAGCTCAAAAAAACACAACACCCAGCAGCTTAGTTTTTTCCTGAAACCGAGATCCTAAAAACCGTAAAATTTTGGCCTCTGATTGCGTGGATCTACTTAGAGCCAAAAAACAGTCGCATAGAGTGGATTGTAATTATTGAACCACAGAGTTTTTAACTTGGAGCGGCGGGATTTTGAGCGAGGGAATTATTTATATGCTATAATAGTTAGCTCGACTGCTTTATGACAAAGAACAAGGTATATGATATCAGTTTTGAGCCCCCCCGCAAAGCGAAACGGCTTTAAAGTTCTTCTGGTCGAAGACAATCACGCAGAAGCCGATCTGATCGAAGAATTATTATTAGAAACAAATGTCAGTAGAGCCGAACGCCAAAGGCTATCAGTAACTTGTACAGACCGTCTCAGCAAAGCGCAGAAACTTTTGGTCGGCGAACATTTTGATGTGATTTTACTAGATCTTTCGCTGCCCGACAGCCAAGACTTAAATACAATTGTCAAAATACAAGAATATAGCCTAAATACTCCGATTGTCGTACTGACGGCCCGCAACGATGAAGAGCTTGCTGTGCAGTCAATCCAAGCCGGAGCTCAAGATTATTTAGTCAAGCGAAAAATCGACAGCGAAGTGTTAATTAGATCGCTTCGCTACGCAGTTGAGCGACAGCACAACCAAGAAGCTTTACGAAAAAGCGAAGAAAAATATCGGTCGGTAGTGGAGAATTCTCTCGTCGGAATAGCCATTCTGGCTCCTCCTATTTCCCCCTCAGCCCCAGAAAAATGCCAGTGGTTGGAAGCGAACGATGCTTTGTGCGATTTGCTGGGATACGATCGCCAAGATTTTTTGCACGAGAATTGGGATAGGTGGGTTTTTCCTGAAGACGTGCAGCCTACCTTAGAGCAATTAAATAAAATTTTTGCAGGGGAGAGTGAAGGCTATGTTTTAGACCAAAGATGGTGCAGAAAAGACGGAAAAACAGTTTATACTAGAGTTTCCCTGCGCTGTATTCGCGCCCTCGACGGCTCGATCGACCACCTGATTAAAGTAGTCTTGGACGTGAGCGATCGCTACCGTTACGAAGCTCAATTAAAAGCATCAGAAGAGTTTTTAAATCACACGATTAATTCTACTCCTGACCCGATTTTTGTCAAAGATGAGCAGCACAGATGGGTCGTTTTAAACGATGCTTTTTGCAATTTGATAGGAAAAAGGCGCTCGGAACTGATTGGCAAGTCAGGATACGATTTTTTTCCCCCAGCTCAAGCGGCTTTTTTTTGGCAACAAGACGAGCAAGTATTGCAAAGAAGTATTTCTCAGGAAACGGAAGAAAATTTTACCGATGGCGCCGGAAAAGAACGCATTATATCTACAAAAAAAACAGTTTTTAACAACGCCGACGGTCGTAAAATGTTGGTCGGAACAATGCGAGATGTTACCGAATACAAACGCCAGCAAATTGCGTTGCAGGAAAGCGAAGCTCGATTTCAAATAATGACCGACAACGTGCCGGGAATGATTTATCAATATCGGCTTTATGCAAATGGTAAAACATCTTTTACTTACGTTTCTTCGGGCAGTTGGCAGCTATACAATTTAAAGCCAGAACAAATAGAAGAAAATGCCACTTTGGCTTTTGCAACAGTTCACCCAGACGACATCTCAGACTTGCAGCGGTCGATCGCAACTTCAGCGGCGACTCAGCAAGCTTGGCAACACCAATGGCGGCAAGTTATGGGAGATCGAGTGAAATGGCTGCAAGGCGCGTCCCAGCCAGAAAAGCAAGCCAACGGCGATATAGTTTGGGACGGTTTGGTGATGGATGTTACGGAATTAAAACAAACCCAGCAAGACCGCGATCGATTTTTTAATCTCTCGCTAGATTTACTTTGCATTGCAGGTTTTGATGGCTATTTCAAACGCTTAAACCCCGCTTGGTCGAATTTATTAGGTTATACCAGTAAAGAAATCTTAGCCAAACCTTTGATAGAATTCGTCCATCCAGAAGACCTAGAATTTACTGTAGCGGAATTAGAAAAACTTAAAAAAAGCCACCCTGTTATTAGCTTAGAAAACCGCTATCTTTGCCAAGATGGTACTTATAAATGGCTGTCGTGGACAGCATCGCCGTTTGCAGAAGAAGGTTTGATTTATGCAGTGGCTCGCGACGTTACATTTAGCAAGCAAGCTGAAGCTGAATTGCGTAAGAGCGAAGCCACCAACCGCGCTCTTTTAAATGCGATACCAGACATGATATTTCGCTGTCGGGCAGACGGCACTTTTGTAGACTTCAAACCTGCCAAAGATTTCGAGAATATCCTACCACAACAAGCACTGATTGGTAAAAAAGCACAAGACCTATTGCCGACTGCTTTTGCTGAAAAAATATTGTCGGGCAATCAAAAAGCGAGCGACAATGGCGAGATTCAAGTCGTAGAATATCAAATGCCAGTTAATGGTGAACTGTACGATTTTGAAGCGAGAATTGTCTTCTGCACGGAGGACGAAATTATCGCGATAGTTCGCGATATCACTCAACGCAAACGCTCTGAGTCAGTCCTCCAGAGGCAAGCAGCAGCCATGGCCCAAGCTTCCGAAGGTATCGCCATATTCAGTGCCGACCAAGAGGTGATTTATTGCAACGCAGCCCGACTAAAAATCTACGGTTACGACTCTCTCGAAGAAATCTTAGGTAAAAATTGGAAAACATTCTACCAAGGTGCAGAGCTGCAAAGGTTCGAGCAAGAAGTCCTGCCGACTTTAATGCAGAAAGGTTCTTACAGCACCGAAGCAGTAGGATGCCGTCGCGACCGCTCGGAAGTCCCTATAGATGTCTCGCTGACAATGCTGCCCGGCGGGGAAATCATTTGCATTGTTCGCGATATTTCCCAAAGAAAAAAAACAGAAGCAGCACTGCGAGAAAGCCAGCGGTTCGCTCAACAAATTGCTGGGGCAAGTCCTAATATGTTGTATGTTTATGACTTAATAGAACAAAAAAATATCTATGCGAACGCTTCTCTATACCGCATTCTCGGCTATACAGTAGAGGAGATTCAGGCAATCGGGCCGTGGATAATGTCAACTTTAATGCACCCGGAAGATGCAATCAAAATACCTGATTATTTACAGCAAGTCGCAACTGGCGCGGAAGGGGAGATATTTGAAATTGAATACAGAATTAGGCACAAGGATGGTTTTTGGCGTTGGATTGTCAGCCGAGATACTGTATTTGCAAAAACAGCAGATGGTAAGTTAAAACAAATTCTCGGCACGGGAACTGATATTACAGAAAGCAAGCAAGCAGAAGATGAAATAAAGCTGTTGCTGGCAGCAACTCAAGCCATTAGTCAGTCGGCAGATTTTCACAGCGCCCTCCCAGATATCCTGCGGTTGCTGTGCAATGCGATCGGCTGGAATTTTGCGGAAGCTTGGATACCGACTGCTAATGGTACTTTTTTGGAACACAGCGAAACTTGGTACGCTAGCGATGGCGATTTAGATACGTTCGGCCGCGAAAGTAGAAAAATTAGATTCGCCGCCGGAGTGGCAGTACCGGGACGGATTTGGTCAACCAGAAATGTAGAATGGATTGAAGATATTTCTCTAGCTAAAAATCATCTTTTTACCCGATCGCAGATGGCGGCATCAGTCGGATTGAAAGCTTGTTTCGGAGTGCCAATTCACGCTAGCTCCAAGGTGCTGGCAGTTTTAGTATTCTGCAAGCGCGACCGCTCGATTATGGAACCGCGTATTGTAGAGTTGGTTAAGGCTGTAGCGACTCAGTTGGGCGATCATATTCAGCGCAAACAAGCCGAAGAAGAATTGCGTAAAAGTGAAGAACGCTGGCAGTTAGTTCTCAAAGGCAATCAAGACGGAATTTGGGATCTGAATCTTCAAACAAATGAAGCTTTTCGCTCGGCCCGCTGGCACGAAATTATCGGTTACGCAGAGGGCGAAATAGACAGTTGCAACCGCGCATGGATCGATCGCATCCATCCAGACGATCGCTCGCGAGTGCAAGCAGCAATCCAAGATTATCTCGATCGCCAAACCCCGAATTACGCCACGGAATACCGCTTGCAGTGCAAAGACGGCAGCTATAAGTGGGTGCTCGCCCGCGCTCAAGCAGTGTGGGACGAAGCCGGAAACCCTCTGCGGATGGTGGGTTCGATGACGGATATCAGCCATCGCAAAGCAGCAGAATTAGCTTTACTGCAGGTCACTCAAGCCGTCGAAAGTACCAGCGATGCGATCGTGATCGCCGACTTGAAAGGGCGATCTATTTACCACAATCAAGCCTTCATTCAGCGCTACGGCTACACGGTGGAAGAACTCAATGATATTGGCGATATGGCAGCGCTTTACGTCCGGCATAAAAATTACAAACAAATTTATAAAAGCCTTCGTCAAGGTCGCTCTTGGTGTGGTGAAGTTGCGCTGCAAACTAAGAGCTGCGAAGCAGTAACTGCTCTGGTGCGAGCCGACAGTATTCAAGATATTAATGGGAATTCCATCGGCTTAATTGCAGTAATTACCGATATCACAAAACGCAAAGAATCAGAACTAATTTTGCGCCAAAAGTTAAAACGCGAACAGTTGGCAGTAGCCATGCTGGAACGCATTAGATCTTCTCTCAATCTCGAAGAAATTCTTACCAAAAGTGCCGAAGAAGTGCGGCACTTTTTGCAAGTAGATCGCACTATTATTTACCAATTCAATCCGGATTGGAGCGGATTTATCGCTGTCGAATCGGTTGCCGAAAATTTCCTACCAATTGTAGGAATGGAAATTTATGACCCCTGTTTTGGGGAAGCCTACGTTAGTCTTTACCGAGACGGAAGAATTAGAGCCATAGAAGATGTTTATAATGCCGGCCTGGCCGACTGCCACTTGGCTTTGTTGACTCGGCTCGATGTGAGAGCGAATCTGGTAGTGCCGATTTTGCAAGGCGAAAACTTGTGGGGGCTGTTAATTGCCCACCACTGCACGGGCCCCCGTCCCTGGCAGCAATTGGAGGGAGAGTGCCTAAAACAATTGGGGGTGCAGTTGGCGATCGCCATTCAGCAATCGATGCTATTTGAACAAGCACAAACCGAAATTGCCGATCGCAAACTTGCAGAAGCCGCCCTGCAATTAGCTAAAGAAGCCGCCGAATCCGCCAACCGCGCTAAAAGCGACTTTCTCGCCAATATGAGCCACGAATTGCGGACGCCTTTGAACGGGATTTTGGGATACATTCAACTGCTCAAAGTGGAGAAAAACTTTACCGCCGATCAGCAGGAAAGTCTTAACAACATTCACCAGTGCGGCAACCACCTGCTGATGCTGATTAATGATGTTTTAGACCTCTCAAAAATCGAAGCTAGTAAAATGGAGCTGTCGCTGACAAACGTGCATTTTTCCAGTTTTGTTAAAAGTATTATTGATTTGTTCCAGATGCGATCGGCTCAAAAAGGAATTGCCTTTAATTACGAGCAGGTTTCAGCGCTCCCAGAGGGCATTTTGGCAGACGAAAAAAGGTTGCGTCAAGTTTTGATTAATTTGCTCAGCAATGCCGTTAAGTTTACGAACAGCGGCAGCGTTACATTCAAAGTCGGTTATGCAGAAAATTTCCCCGATAATTATCCTCAAACCAAGTGCGAAACTTGTAATTTGACAGCGGAAATTGCCACTAAAACGATGATTAATTTGACCGCCAATTTAGACGCGCAGCAAATGTCGCTCCCGCCGCTGGGAACAAAAGAAGCGCCCGAGGTGATAACAGCAGACAATACCGACGATCGTGCCCCTACGCCTAAAATTCGCTTTCAAATCGAAGATACCGGCATTGGCATCGAGCAGAATAAATTAGAAGAAATATTTTTGCCTTTTCATCAAGTGGGCGATCATAACAATTTCGTCGAAGGTACTGGACTGGGACTTTCCATCAGCCAAAAATTAGTCAAAATGATGGGCAGCCAAATTCGCGTCCAAAGTACCTCCGGCAAAGGCAGCATATTTTGGTTGGATCTAGAGTTGCCAGCAGTCGCCCACTGTTCGGAAGTCCCCTGCCGGCCAGAAAAAAGGCAGCTTGTAGGTTTTATCGGCGCCCAGCGGAAAGTGCTAATAGTGGACGATCACGAAGTAAATCGCGCCATGTTGCACAGGCTGCTTTTTCATTTAGGCTTTGAAATTGCAGAAGCTACAGACGGCGAAGACTGCTTGCACAAAGCACAGGAATTTCTACCGGATATAATTTTAATGGATTTGCTGATGCCCGTAATGAACGGTTGGGAAGCTACCAGGCGGCTGCGACAGTTGCCGGAATTAAAAGATACGGTTATCCTTGCTTTGTCCGCTAACGTTTACGAGACTACCAAGCAAGAGAGCATACTTGCAGGTTGCGATAATTTTCTCACCAAGCCGATTCAAACTAACGAGCTTTTAGAATTATTGCGCCTGCATTTGAGACTAGAATGGGTTTACGAAGAAAGAGCACAAAGCAAAAAGCGGATCGATCAAACTGCAAAAGCCTGTTCTGAGATTGCTGCTGCTGACTCAACGATGGTGTCTCCTGCCTCAGAGTCAGTCTTGGCGTTGTTAAGATTGGCTGCAATGGGCGATATTGAAGCTATTCTGGAAGAAACTGCTAAACTCGAACATTCTGACGCGACATTAGTGCCTTTCGTTCATCACCTGCGCCAACTTGCTAAAGGATTTCAGCTCAAGCAAATTCGAGATTTTTTGAAGCAACATTTGTCCTAAAATTGACGGTAGCTAACAGACAACTCAAAATCAGTTAAATCTCGCGCGCTGAGTACCATTCTCAATCAGGGGCTCTCCCCTCCCGCGAAGCGACAACTTAATTTGCTTGGGCGGCCCTGACTCGCAGCGGGCTCCTCAAAAAGTGATTGGAAATAAAAGCATCTATGAAGCAACCGGATTTCTAGAGCTGCAGAAAATCACTTGAATCCGATTTAAACTCACAACCCACAACTAAAAAGTAAAAAAATTGAATGTTTCCCTTGAATATGAACGATAAGAATTCCGAAAGAAGCATCATACTAATTGTCGATGATAACCAAACAAATCTGGACGTACTTTTCGAGTTGTTAAGGAATTACGGGTTTAAAGTATTAGTGGCTCTAGACGGCGAAAGTGCGATCGAGCAAATTGACTACATCCATCCAGACTTGATTCTTTTGGATATCATGATGCCAGGAATTGACGGTTTTGAAACTTGCCGACGTTTGAAAGGAGACTCGTCAACGCAAGATATTCCCATCATATTCATGAGCGCCCTTTCCGATACGCCTGATAAAGTAAAAGGCTTTCAGACAGGAGCAGTTGACTACATCACTAAGCCTTTCCAGCACGAAGAAGTTTTGAGCCGGATTCAAACCCACTTGACAATCCGCAGCTTGCAGAAAAAACTCGAAGAAAAAAACCTGGAACTTGCCCACCTCAACCAAAACCTGGAAAGACTTGTTGAACAAAAAACCAAGCAATTAATAAACCAGGAAAAAACAGCCATCATCGGACGTTTGACCCAGGGAATGGTTCACAACCTCAAAAGTCCCCTGCAAGTGATCCAGACTAGCGTCGATTTGATTGAAACAAAAGCCACACAAATTCAAGAAGACTCTCTGTTTAATTATACTAAGTATATATTTCAAGCTGTCACAAAAATCAATCAGATCATGGATACTCTGATGATGAAAAGCCGAAACGAGCAAAAGCAAGATTTGCACCCTGTGAATATCAACGATTTAGTGCAGCGAGAAATTCAGCTATTGGAAGGCAACCTGTATTTTAAAAATAAGATTAGAAAAAAATACTTTTATGACGAAGAAATTGCTAGCATTCCCTTAATTTATTCCTATCTTTCTCAAGTATTTTATAATTTAATCAATAATGCAATGGATGCTATGTGGGAAAAGAAAAGCAGAGAAATAACTATCGTGACTCGGCAAGACGAGTCTAACATATACATGGATATTGCAGATACGGGATGCGGCATATCATCTGAAGATTTGCCAAAACTTTTTGACCCTTTTTACACCTCCAAGCCGCCTAAAGGCGAGGAAAAAACCGAAGGGGAACCGACAGGAACTGGCCTAGGACTTTATACTTGTATTGAACTTTTAAAGCCTTTTAACGGTGAGATTGCTATTAGCAGCAATGTCGGTCAAGGCAGCGTGTTTACAGTGGTGCTGCCCAAACCGCAGAAAAATTGAGCGACTCAACTGAGTTAAATGGTGTCCGGTTAGACAACCATAATTAAGTTTGTAATTAAATTTGTAGCAAGGAATGCAAGTCTTGGTTCATCGAGCGAGAGAGGACTTGCATTGCTCAATACAAATAGGCGCTAATTGCGGGCCATTAACCGAACAGAATCTCAGAGCATATTTTGTAAATCAACGGTAATTGTCTTAGCTTAGTAGTAATACCAGTAAAAAAAAATAATCCAACTTTAGACAAGCTTTAAACGGCTATTTAAAATCTAAAGTTTCAAAGGCTATCAGCAATGCAAATTCTGATTACTCCGCGCTATTTTGACTTGCCTCTTGCTATTCCCCTGCCAAAGGTTGTAAATTAAAATAGAGTTGAGTTGCAATCTTGGTAAGAATATGATAAGTTTGGGCCACTAGGTTTGGGGTGAGGCGGAAAACTTGCAGCGAAAAACTCAACTCTACAAATAAATCTGCGGGCTTTGCAAGCACACAGCGCACTCTCAAACGTGCGCTTCAAGTTCCCCAATAATGAGCTAGGTAACTCCATCCGCTGCTGATTTTTTTTATTCCTAAAAAATAGCAAAAGGATACCAGTAAAAAAATGCCAGTTTACGCAACAGCCAAACCGCGATAGTCATCAGTCATTCCAAATCTAAAATCTAAAATCTAAAATCTAAAATGGTATGACATCTGTTTTTGAGTCAACTTTAACGCCTGCTTGTTTGAAAATTCTGCTAGTAGAAGACTGTGCAGAAGATGCAGAACTCATTCAAGAACTGCTGTCTGAGCCCCAACTAGGACAATCAATTGATTTGACCAATGTAGTTCGCCTCCGGGAAGCTATAGAAATTGTAAGCGACAAAATTTTTGATGTAATTTTATTAGATCTTTCACTTCCTGACAGCCTAAAATTTAATACTTTTTTCCGCCTTCAAAATTGCGGTATAAATACTCCGATCGTCCTTCTGACAGCGGCCGATGACGAAGAACTGGCTGTCGAGTTAATTGCCGCCGGCGCCCAAGATTATCTGGTGAAAAGACAGGTAGACAGCCGGCTGCTGGTGCGGACGCTCAGGTGCGCGATCGCCCGCCAGAAACGGCAAGCAGAATGGCCAAAAAGTCAAGAAAAATACCAGCAGGTTGTTGACAATATCAAAGAAGTCGTTTTTGAAACAAATACTGCTGGGAATTGGACTTTTCTTAATGCGGCTTGGACGGAAATTACCGGATTTACCGTTGATGAAAGCTTAGGAACTTCCTGTTTGAGTTACATTCATTCTGAGGATAAATACCACTATTTAAATTTGTTTAGACATCGGAGACCAAATCAAGAAACACCCTGTTGTTATCAAAGTCGATATGTTACCAAAAATGGCGAAATTCGGTGGGTGGAAGTGCAAGAATTTTTTATTTTGGGCGGGAACGGAGAGGCGCAGGGGACGACAGGAACTATCAACGATATTACAGATAAAATTTTAGCTCTTTCAGAACTCGAAGCTAGTAAAAAGTTTTTGAATTATACGCTCGATGCAGTTGCCGACCCACTTTTTGTCAAGGATGAACAGCACCGTTGGATACTGTTAAATGATGCTTTTTGCAAGCTGATCGGGAAGCAGCGCGAGGAACTGATGGGCAAATCGGATTATGACTTTTTCCCAAAACAAGAAGCGGAGATTTTTTGGCATACTGACCAACAAGTGTTTAGGACGGGTAAAGAAAACGAGAGTGAGGAAATATTTACCGACGCCAACGGTGCAAAGCACATTGTGTCTACTAAAAAAACTGTCTTTGAAAATACCGATGGCAGTAAAATTCTCGTGGGGATAATTCGAGATATCACTCAGGATAGGCGCAAACAATTAGCCCAGCAAGAAAGCGAAGCTAGACTGCGGCAACTGGCTGCCAATTTGCCCGGAATAATTTATCAATTTCGCCTATCAACCGACGGCCAAAAAAGTTTTCCTTATATTTCTTCGGCTAGCCGCGATTTATATGAATTGGAACCAGAAAATATTCAGCAAAATCCCCAACTACTTTTTAGTTGTATTCATCCAGACGACCGCCAAAAATTTGAAGAATCAATTGCTGTTTCTGCGGCAAATATGCAGCTTTGGTACCAGGAATGGCGCGCGATTCTCCCGTCGGGAAAAATTAAATGGTTGCAAGCGGTTTCGAGACCGGAACGAGTTAATTTTCCCACAGAAATAGGGCAGGAAGGCGATATAGTTTGGGAAGGCATGGTGCTGGATATTACTGATTTAAAACAGGCAGAAGCAGCTTTGCGGGAGAGCGAAGCCAGATTTCGCTCGCTCGTTGAGAATATCCCCGGCGCTATCTGCCGCAGCTTGTATGATGCTGATGAGACGATGGTATTTATTAGCGATGAAATTGAGGAAATTAGCGGTTATCCTGCTGAGGATTTTATTGGCAAGAACTGCTGGAGTTTTACTAGCATTATCCATGAGGCAGACAAGGAAATGGTCGATCGACAAATCAGCGCAGCAGTAGAGTCAAAACAGCCGTACAATCTAGAATACCGGATTGTTCGCGCTGACGGGGCGGTGCGGTGGATCTCGGAAAGAGGTAGGCCAACTTACAATCTAGAAGGGCTGGTTTCGTGGCTCGACAGAGCGATTTTTGACATTACCGATCGCAAACAAGCCGAACTGACTCTGTGCCTGGTAACTCAAGCTGTAGACAGCGCTAGTGATGCGATCGCGATCGCAGATTTGGACGGTTATTCCGTTTATCACAATCAAGCATTTATTCAGCGTTACGGCTATACAGTTGAGGAACTAAATAATGCCGGCGGCCCAGCAGTAATGTACCCCAAATCTCAAGAGTTGAGAAAGTTATTTAGGGTGCTGCGGAAAGGTTTTTCCTGGGAAACTGAAATTCAAATAAAGAGTAAAAATGGCAATATTATAGAAACTTTCTTGCGAGCTAACTGTATTAAAGATAGCGCTAGTCAACCGATAGGAATGATAGCCATAATTGCCGACCTCACAGAAAGAAAACGCACCGAATCGGCATTAAAACTCAGTCAAGAGCGATTGCAGTTGGCGGTTTCAGGCAGCTATTTGGGGCTGTGGGATTGGAATATACCTACTGGCGAAACTTATTTCGACTTTTATTGGAAATCAATGCTTGGCTATGCAGAAACCGAAATTGAAAATAACCTCAAAGGTTGGGAAAGTTTGCTGCATCCAGAAGACCGAGCGAAGGTAATGGAACGTTTAAATTCCTATTTGGAAGGTGAGACTGATATCTATGAAGTTGAATTTCGGATGCTCAACAAAGCGGGCAATTGGCAGTGGATTCTGGCGATGGGCAAGGTAGTCGAGTACGACGAATGGGGTGCGCCGTTGCGGATAACAGGCACTCATAAAGATATCAGCGCCCGCGTTGCAGCAGAAGCCGAAAAAACGCAGTTGATCGCATCTCTGCAACTACTTGCCGAACAGTTGCAAGCCGCGCAAAAAATAGCCCGCATCGGCAATTGGGAATCCGATAGGGAGACAGGAATTATTACTTGGTCGGAAGAACTGTTTCGAGTTTACGGTCGAGAATTGAATCGGCCGCCGACAATGGAAGAACTTTTAGAGCAAATTCATCCCGATGACAAAGAAAGGTTTACACAAGTTGTGCAAAAGGCAGTGACTGAAGGGACAGCTTACGACATCGACCACCGCATCTATGTTCCATCAGGAGAAATCAGGCACGTTAACGCTAAAGGACAATCTGTTAAAAATGAGTTGGGTCAGGTGGTGAGGCTGTTTGGCACGGCAATGGACATTACCCATCGCAAAAAAGCCGAAACTGCTTTGCAAGAAAGTGAACAGCGATTTCGAGCTGTATTTGAACAAGCGGCGATCGGCATTGTGAAAGTGTGGCAAGACGGTCAATTTTTGAATGCAAATCAAGGCTTTTGCAATATTGTCGGATACTCGGAATTGGAACTGAAAGCGCGAAATGTTGGGGATATTTCTCACCCTGAAGATGTAGCAGCCGATGTCGAGTCGCGCGACAGACTGTTAGCTGGGGAAATTTTTAATTATTCCCTTGAGAAACGCTTTATTCGCAAAGATGGTTCATTTGTTTGGACTAATATGACTGTATCTTTAGTGCGGGATGGGTTTGGGGAACCTAGCTATGTAATTGGTGTGATTGAAGATATTAGCACTCGCAAACTTGCCGAGGCTATCTTGCGCCAGCAATTAAAGCGAGAACGCCTGGTGGTAGGAATGCTGGAACGCATTCGCTCTTCTCTCAATTTAGAAGAAATTTTGACAAAAACTGTTGCTGAAGTACGGCATTTTTTACAAACAGACCGGACAGTTATTTATCAGTTTAATCCCGATTGGAGCGGTTTTGTAAATGTCGAGTCAGTGGGCGAAAATTGGCGGGCTATTCAGGGAATAACTATTAACGATTCCTGCTTTGAAGACAGCTATGCTTCTGCTTACGAACACGGTCGTGCTGTAGCGGTAGATGATATTTACCAAGCTGATCTTTCCGAGTGCTACATTAATTTATTAAGTCAATTTCAGGTGCGAGCTAATTTGGTAGTGCCAGTTTTGCAAGGCGAGAAGTTGTGGGGGCTATTGATTGCTCACGAGTGCGCTGGTCCCCGCCACTGGGTGGAAATTGAGGTCGAGTGTCTCAAACAAATTAGCGTGCAGTTGGCGATCGCAATCCAGCAATCAATGCTGTTTGAGCAAGCACAAAGTGAAATTGCCGATCGCAAACAAGCCGAGTCAGCTTTGCAGGAATCGGAAGCGCGAGAACGTTCAAAAGCGCTAGAGTTAGAAGCAGCTATTAACAAACTCAGAACCACTCAAGCTCAGCTCGTTCAAAATGAAAAAATGGTGAGTTTGGGTCAGTTAGTTGCTGGTGTTGCTCACGAAATTAATAACCCTGTTAGTTTTATTCACTGCAATCTCACTCCGGCTCGCAATTACACTTTAGATTTGCTGCAAGTGATTAAATTTTACCAGCATTACTGTCCTAATCCTCCAGCCCAAGTCTTGGATAAAATTAATGAAATAGACTTGGATTATATTGCTGAGGATTTCCCGAGATTGTTTAATTCGATGCAAGTAGGAACCGAGCGAATTGTCGAGATCGTGAAATCGTTGCGTAACTTTTCCCGATTGGACGAGTCTGCTGGGAAGTTGGTTAACATTCACGAGGGAATTGACAGCAGTTTGATGATTTTGCAAAATCGGTTAAAATCTCACAGCAGCCATGGAGAAATTCTGATAGTTAAAGATTACCAAGTATTGCCACAAATTGAATGTTTTCCGGGCGAGTTGAATCAGGTATTTATGAATATTTTAATTAATGCGATCGATGCTTTGGAAGAACGAGACAAGCAGCGTCCGATCGAGGAGTGCGATCGACACCCAAGCACGATCGCTATTCGCAGCTATCAGGCGGCTGCCGGCTTCGTAGCGGTATCCATTGCGGATAACGGGCGGGGGATACCGGAGTCAGTGCGATCGAGGCTGTTTGACCCCTTTTTCACGACTAAACCTGTGGGCAAAGGTACGGGTTTGGGATTGTCGATTTCTCACTCGATTATCGTCGATCGCCACGGCGGCAGATTGAGCTGTATTTCCACAGCGGGAGAGGGAGCGGAGTTTTTGATTGAAATTCCAGTGCGGCCGAATTTAACTGGTACGAACTCAAATTTGGGGCAATAAATTAGGAATTTGTAATTAGAAACTGGGCAGCGGAAATGAGTAATATCTCACAGCTTGCACCATTCTCAAGAACAGGCAAGATGCCTGTTCCACACAGAGTGAATTTTATTGTGGAACAGGCATCTTGCCTGTTGCTAAACAAGTAATTGAGAAGGGTGCAAAATCTCAGTAATATCAAATACCGTACCATCGGAATTATACCCTGAAAGCGAGCATTATCCTTGCTCCGGGTCACTCGATCGCGTCCCGCTCGCACTGCACTCGGAAAATTATTATTCCGATGCAAAGGTCAACAATATGAGTTAGGAGTTCTGAATTATGAGTAAAAAATTAAACACGATCTTACTAATTACCAATTACCAATGACCTTCAACTTTTACATAAAAATCGGGGAAGATTCCGAGTTACTGCTGGCGTGACAAATGCGATTTTTGCCTTCGGTTTTGGCTTGATAAAGGGCGCTGTCAGCGCTGCGAATTAGGGTGTTGGGAGATTCCTGGGCAGAAGGAATCGCTGTCGCAATGCCACAACTGAGGGTAACGTAGGGCCCGATCGACGATCGCGCGTGGGGCAGTTTCAAGCTGGCGATGCCGTCGCAAATTTTCCGGGCGACAACGTTTGCCCCTTGGGCGCTGGTGTTCGGCAGCACTAGGGCAAATTCTTCGCCACCGTAGCGGGCAGTCAAATCCCCAGCCCGGTTGGTGGCTGTGGCGATCGCCCCGGCAACTTGGCGCAAACAATCGTCCCCGCCCAGGTGCCCATAAAACTCGTTGTAAAGTTTAAAAAAGTCGATGTCAAACATAATTAAAGACAGCGGCAGTTCCTCTCTTGCCAATCGGCGCCACTCTAAGCTCAAAACCCGATCGAACTGGCGGCGATTGGCAATGCCAGTCAGTCCGTCAGTAGTTGCCAGTTGCTGCAATTTTTGATTGGCTATTGCTAGCTTGCGGTAAAGTTGAGATTGTTCGATCGCGATCGCCACTTGATTTGCCAAGTGCTGTAAAAAATCTATTTCCCACTGCTGCCATTCCCTGACACCGCAGCAATTGTATGCTGTCAGCATTCCCCACAAACTATTGCCATTTTCTGCGATCGAATCCGGCAAATTTTTACCCTCCGCCTGCGGTTTGCCACTCGCCTGCTGCCAGATATAATTTTCTGCTGCATCTTGATTTTTCTCAACTTCCCAAACAGTGGCTTCTTGTGTTTCTTTTGCCGTTTCCCAGTCGCCTGATTGCCAAATTGGCACGCTGATAACTGCTGCAATTTCACAATCTGCCAGCAATTCTTTGCAACTGCCAGCCAAGGGGGCAGTGCTGACATCTGCTATTGCTTGTACCGACTGGGATTCGACTAAAACAAAGCATGACACCGCCAAAGCAGCACTAATATTTTGGTTTTCAATATAACCTTCTGGCAAACCGTCACCGGCGACGATCGCACCTTTTTGCTCTTCCCCGTCCAATTGAGACACCCAATCCTGACAGCGATAAATTAAAACGCGGTCTGTTTGGAGAAATTGGCGCACTTCTGCAACGGTATTTTGAAGAATGCTTGCCGGATCTATTGACGATCGAATATGTTCGATCATTTTGCCCAACAGCCGCTGTCGCAGAGCCTGCTGCCGCAATTGTTCTTCGATTTCCTGGCGTTCGATCGCGTAATGGATTGCCCGCACCAGCAGAGTTCGGTGGAATCTTCCCTTTACCAAACAATCTTGAGCGCCCCAGCGCAATACCAACCGGGCCATATTTTCATCGTTGATATCTGTCAGCACCACAATTGGCAATGTGGGCCATCGCCCTTTCAAAACTGCGACATCCTCGCTTCCCCTCAAGCTGTCTGACCCTGACAAATCTAATAGTATGGCGTCAAACTTGTCTACTTCCAGACGCCCAACTCCTATCTCCAGAGACTTAACAGTTTGGAGAAGAAATAGAGAGTCGCTGAATGACCCTAGAAGGTCTTGGATCATTGTCGGATTTCCCAGGTCATCCTCAACCAACAAAATTTTCAGACATTGGTTACGTGTTAACACAACTATAGCGTTTGGAGCGGGTCTAAGGCAACTTTTTTGTTTTGAGAGCGATACTTGCGATCGGTCAATATTTCTGCTTATCAAATTCACTATACCCTCAAACTATGGATTTAGCCCTCCATTAAAGTTTACATATCCGGCGGGAGTGAAACGATTTCAAACCAATACTCGCATAAAGTCTTCATTACTTCAAGCAATCCTTCAAAAGTGACTGGTTTGGATATGAAAGAATTGGCTCCCAAGCGGTAGCAAAGCAAGATATCTCCTCTGCGGTGGGAAGTTGTGAGCATTACAACCGGAATGTGTTGCAAATGGGGGTCCGATCTGATCGAAGTTAGTGTTTCGCGCCCGTCCAGCCTCGGCATATTCAGATCCAAAAGTATCAAGTCTGGCTGATGCCAATTGCTGCTAGTAAAATATTGACCGCGACGGTACAAGTAGTCTAGCACTTGTTCTCCATTTTCCACAAATTCGCTCGTAATTCCTAATCGAACTTCTCGCAGTGCTTCTTCCATCAAAAAGCGCGTATCCTCGTCATCGTTTGCTATTAAAAGAGTAAATTTTTTCTTTTTATAATTCACGGCTTTGCCTCACTACGAACGTCTTTTGTGAGGTTGCGGGACTGTGAGCCGTGTCTGAGTACCTGCAAAGCATCTCTTGCCATCATCCGGTAAATCTGGCTGAGAACACTGAAATTGTGTTGCAGCAATTTACCGTTTTTCTCCATTTGCAAAGGTTTGCGAATCATGCTTGTTTCACTTGGCAGTCTGTCCGAGAAGCGGCAAACTGCAAACACATCACAAATCCTTGTCCGCCAACTACGAGGGAAACTACTGCATCCCAAAGCAAGATGCTCTGGGTACAGTTGAAAAAAATTAACAAGTCTTGCGCGCACCGCTGATTTATAAGTTGTAGAAGGAGAGAGCTAATAGATATATATTGATAGATTTTTAGCTCGATGTCATCAGTGAATATGCTACACTTTATCAGCATTTTTGTAAAGAAAACATAAAGATATTTAAAGCTTAAGTAAAGGACAGGTGACTGCTTCAGGCGGACTGCTGACTTCACTTGGTTATAGGAATAGAAAAATAAAAAGTCGAGCCTTGATTGGGTTCTGATTCTACCCAAAGGCTGCCGCCGTGCCGATCGACAATTCTTTGACAAATCGCTAAACCGATACCAGTTCCCGAATACTGTTTTTGGGTGTGCAAGCGCTGAAAAATCTGAAAAATTCGCGGATGGTACTGTGAGGCAATCCCAATACCATTATCCTGCACTGAAAACACCCAGCTATCCCCCTGACGCGAAGCGTCCACATACACCACCGGCGCCTCACTGCTGCGGTACTTAATGGCGTTACAAATTAAATTTTGAAATAGTTGCAGCAGTTGAAAACTGTCACCTTTTACCCTTGGCAAATTCCCCCTAGTAACTGAAGCTTGATTCTCGCGGATGGCCAAATGCAAATTAGCACAAGCATCCTCAAAAACCCGATTGCAATCTATCATCTCAAAAGGTTTCTGACTGCGGCTGACCCGCGAATACTCCAGCAAGTCATCAATCAGCGCCTGCATCCGCTCGCAAGAATTAACAATATTGCGGATAAATTTATTCCCTTGGGCATCAAGTTGTTTGGGAAAGCGTTTTTCTAATAGTTGAGCGTAGCCGGCAATGGTGCTCAAAGGCGCTTGCAAATCGTGAGAAGCTACGTAAGCAAACTGTTCTAGTTCGGCATTAGAACGAGTTAATTCTTGAGCGTAGCGGGTTTGAGTGTCTAAACTCGCTTGCAGGAGTTCTTGTACCAGCTTGCGTTCGGAAATATCCTCGATCGCACAAATCAAATACTGCAGCGTCCCTTTGACATCGCGCATTGCCGAAACAGTAACATTGACCCAGCGCACAGCTTCATCTTTGCATAGCAACCGCTTTTCCACAGAAAAAGTTTGAATCTTCCCGGATAACAGCGAGCGCAAGTATTCTCTGTCCGCTTCTCTGTCATCGGGGTGAGTAATTGCCTCCCAGTTTTGCTGTAACAATTCGGATTGTGCATAGCGAACAATTTGACAAAAGCCGGGATTTACCCGTATAAATTTACCGCAAAGCGCGGTTTTAGCTATGCCGACCGCAGCTTGCTCGAATATCGCTCGGAAGCGTTCTTCGCTGTCTCGTAGGGCAATTTCTGCTCGTTTACGCTCGGTAATATTGCGAAATGTTACTGCCAGACCATCGTTTAATTTGACCGCCACAATGTGCAGCCAAACAATTGTATCTCGCTCGTGTTCGTAATAAAATTCTTGGTCTACAGTTTCTCCTGTTTCTACTACAGAAACATACAAATCAAATAAGCCGTTATTGCTAACTTGGGAAACTTGGGCTAACAAATTCTTACCAACTATCTCATTTAATAGAAGACCGTAAAATTTTTCGGCAGCAGCGTTGATCAAGAGCCACTGGAAATCTACAATATTTCCCTCCCTGTTGCGGACTGCTGAATAAGCCACCACACAGTCTAAGGAACTATTTAATATGCTAGCCAGCAGCGATTGCGACTGTTGCAGTTTATAATTTTGTTCTTTTAATTGCTGTTGCAGTTTTTGGAAGCCGACTTGCTTGTCGATGCGCGCTAAAACTTCTTCTACTTGAAATGGTTTAGTAATATAGTCGGCTCCTCCTACTCGAAAAGCTTGTAATTTATCGTTCATTTCATCTAATACACTTAAAAATATCACCGGAATTTGTTCGGTTTCCGGTGTCGCTTTCAGTCTCCGACAAACTTCATAACCGTTCATGTCCGGCATTCTAATGTCGAGCAAAATTAAATCTGGGCAATAGGCGATCGCAACATTCAACGCCAGTTGACCGCAAATAGCTCGGTAAACTTGATATCCCTGGGATGTTAGCAGTTTGGATAAGAACTGCAGATTGCTCGGTTGGTCATCAACCACCAATACTTTAATTTCGCTATTATCCATTTATTTTAAACTCGATTGAGTTAAATCCATGATCTTGTCGAGTCTGTAATCGGCAAGCAAATCTTTTAAAGCCTCAGCTAAAGTTGGATGACTTTCCCAGATGCGATCGACAAGTTGAATCGCCAGCTCTTCATTAACATCATTAGCTGCATCGTAGAGTTCCTGCACCCAGCTTTGAGGCATCTGAGCCAGCAGCCCTGCGAAAAATGAATCCGGTTTTTCGCTCACACAATAACGCGGTAAAGCCCCGGCTGGGAGGCGGGGCAACTCTTGATAAAGATAGCGCACTCCCAAGTAGCAAGCCATCTTATCAAACAGGATTTGTTCTTGAAAAGGTTTCCGCACAAAATCGTCGCAACCAGCAGCCATAATGTCGCCTTTTTTTTCCTCAAAAGTGCTAGCAGTCAGAGCAATAATTACAGTTCGCCACTGAGTTTGTTTCTCTTTACCTCTAATTTGTCGGACAGCTTCAAAACCGTCCATTACCGGCATTCGCGTATCCAGCCAAATTAAATGAGGCTGCCAACTTTCCCAAAGTTCAACCGCTTGGTAGCCATTTTCTGCTTCTCGGACTTCAAAACCAATTGGTTGCAACATTTTAACCAGCAGCCGCCGATTTTCTTGATTGTCGTCAACTGCTAAAATCCGATAAACCGGTTGATCTGCTTCTAGTCCGATCACCCGCTGCAATGTCGCCACTGTTATTTCAGACGAAATAGCCGCACATACTCGGATATTAAATTTAAAACTGGTTCCCTCACCTAAAACACTTTTTACCCAAATATCCCCGCCCATAATCTGCACGTATTTTTTAGTAATTGTCAAACCCAACCCCGTACCATCAGCCGCTTTTCTCCCCGCTTGTGTTTGCACGAAAGCATCAAATAAAGTATCAATTTCTGCTGTTGCTATGCCAATTCCCGTGTCTTCAACTTCAAAGAAAATTAACAAGGGTTCGAGTGAGGTAGAGTTAGGATGACTTTCCGATTCGGCCGGCTGCTGCGGCTGGTTGCTTTCCACGGTCACGCGCAGCCAAATACGACCCCCGTCGCGAGTAAATTTTATGGCATTTCCCAGCAGGTTAATTAAGCAGACGCGCAGTTTTTTTTCGTCAGCTTTTATATATTGCGGAACATTTGCCTGGACGGAAAATATCAGTTGCATTTTTTTTGTTTCAGCTTTGATTTGAAACATTTCTTCGAGAGTGTCGAGGAGTTGATAAAGGTCAAAGCTGCGTTCATCTAAGCCAATTATCCCTGCTTCTATTTTCGACAAGTCTAAAACATCGTTAATTAGTTCCAGCAAATGTTGACCGCTGCGGTTAATAATTCGGAGATTTTCCAGATTTTCGTGGCTGAGCAAAGAGTCGCGGCTCATGACTTGGGTAAAACCCAGGATGGCGTTCAGGGGCGTCCGCAATTCGTGGCTCATGTTGGCAACGAATTGACTTTTTGCGAGCGATGCAGCGGCCGCTGCTTCTTCGGCCTTTTTGCGTTCTATTATTTCTTCTTGCAGTTCTTTATTGCGATCGAGCAATTGTTTTTTCAGTCTTTGGATAGTCAGTTGGTGTTCGATTCGCGCTAAAACTTCTGCTACATGAAACGGTTTTGTGACATAATCTACGCCTCCAACTTGAAAGGCGGTTACTTTGTCCAATACTTCATCTAAAGCGCTGATAAAAATAACAGGAATTTCTGATGTCTTCGGATCTGCCTTGAGCTGCGTGCAGACTTCGTAGCCGTCCATTTCCGGCATTTTGATGTCAAGCAAAATCAAATCGGGAGAACCAGAGCGCGCGGCTCTGATGGCCATTTTACCGTTAATTACGCCGCGGACTTTGTAGCCCCGATCGGACAGCGTTGCTGATAAAACTTGCAAATTTTCTGGAGTATCGTCAACAATTAATATGTTGCCTTTATTTTCTTCTATTGTATTTGTGGTCATCGATTGCTATTTTTTGTTAATTTAATAATTGTTAATTTTAGGAAAACTGGTATAATACTCATTATAGCACTCCCTCTTCAAGCAACTGTTTTGATATTTACAGAACTTACCGTAGTTGAGATTTGAGATTAGAGATTAAAGAATTGGGAATTACTGATGATTACCAGGGTGTGGAGCTTGGCTACAAGTAAATTACCCGATCGCCTGCGGGCGAGTTTACAAATAGGGGAGCGACCTAAACCATCAATAATCCTGAGCCTGCCCCTATCCCTTCTTCTGTCATCCTTCAACAATTTCTAAACTCCTCAATCAAATCGATAATCCGATCGCATCGGAAGTTATTCGCCAAATCGGCGATCGCGCTGCGGAAACTAGCATTAATAGAAGGAATCGACAACAACAGGCGAAAAATCTCCTCGTTATCAACCGCATCCGCCGCAGAATACAATTCATCAATCCATTCAGCAGGCATAGCTTCCAAAAATGAAGTATTGAGCGTAAAAGCCAAATCAGCCGTTTCAGTTGCCATAGAAACCTCGGCGGACACCGCAGCATCAGAACTTAGCGAAGCTTCTCGATCGTAAACATAGCGGACTCCCAGATGCTTAGCCATCTTTTCCAGAATCACTTGCTCCCGAAAAGGCTTCGCTACAAAATCATTGCAACCAGCAGACAAAATCAGCGATCGCTCCTCATCAAAAGCACTTGCAGTCAGAGCAATAATCACCGTTGCTTGACCTTTCAAATGCGCTTTAATCTGTTTAGTAGCTTCGTAACCGTCCATCACCGGCATCCGCATATCCATCCAAATCAAATGAGGTTCCCAACTCGACCACATTTCCACAGCTTGAACGCCATTTTCAGCTTCCTGCACCGCAAAGCCGAGCGATGTCAGCATTCTGACCAACAGCAAGCGGCTTTCCAGGCGATCGTCAACAGCTAAAATCCGGTATTCTGGCTGTCCCGGTTCAATACCCACCACTCGGCGAGCTGTTTGAGCCACCTGAATTTCCATTTCATTAGGGAGTGAAACTTTAACATCAAATTTAAAAATGCTGCCGCGACCGAGGGTGCTTGTTACCGTCATCTTCCCTCCCATTAACTGAACGAACTGTTTGCTGATTGGCAAGCCCAAACCGCTTCCTTCTTGAGCTTTTTTCCCGCTTTCTGTTTGCGCGAAAGGTTTAAACAAATTGTCCATTTCTTCGGCAGAAATTCCTGAACCCGTGTCTTGCACTTCAAATAGCAAACAGCAATTCTCTCTTGGCGCAATATCGGAATAATTTTTATTTTTTAGCAGCTCATGTTTAATTCTCAAATTAACACCCCCTTCCGCTGTAAATTTAATAGCATTTCCAACGACATTTATTAATACTTGTCGCAACTTGCTTTCGTCAGTTTCTATATATTGAGGTAGGTCGGGTCGGAAATCAAAAATTAACTGCAAGCCTTTTTTTTCGGCTTGCAGTTTCAGCATATTTTCAGTATTTTTTAGCATTTTGTGCAAGTCGAAGGTGCTGTTATTAAGTGTCACCAGCCCGACTTCAATTTTTGACATTTGTAGAATATTGTTGATCAGAACGAGCAAATGTTCCCCGCTCTGGCTAATAATTCCTAAGTATTGCTGTTGGTCGGCACCGAGGTTTGGGTCGCGGGCCAGCAGTTGGCTGAAACCGAGAATTGCGTTGAGGGGAGTCCGCAATTCGTGGCTCATATTCGAGAGAAATTCGCTTTTTGCCCTGTTGGCTCTGTCGGCTTCTTCTTTGGCTTTTTGCAGGACTATTTCAGCTTGTTTGCGTTCGGTAATATCGCTAGCAGTGCCTGTGGTGCCGATGATGTTTCCTTCAGCGTCCATGCGCGCGATCGCCTTGGTATTTACATCAATCTTTCGGCCGTCTTTTCCTAATACTATATTTTCGTACTGAAACACATTTTTTCCCGTCAGCAAGCGCTGCTGAAGTTCCCATTTCCAGTCTATTTCTCCGGGAGCCAAGAAATCGCTAAAAGAACAGCCGAGCATTTCTTCCGGCTCGTAACCGTATATTTGTTTAACTGCTTGGTTCACAAAAGTAATGTGTCCTTGAGCATTGCAAGACCAGATAATATCTTGGGAAGTTTCAACTAAATGACGGTATTTTTCTTCGCTCTCTGCTAGGGCTATTTCTGCCAGCTTGCGTGGGGTAATGTCCATCAAAGTTGTGAATAGTTTTGTCACTTGCCCTTGGTGGTTGACAACTACTTCTCCTCTGGCTTCGATGTAGCGAATGAAGCCGGCTTCACTTATTTGTGATGGGCTATTATCTGCAGCAATTTTTGGTTCCGGGCGGAGAATTCGATATTCCAAACTGTAAGATTGCCCGCTAGCAATAGCAGTGTCGATCGTTGTTTGCCACTTTTGTCGATCGTCCGGATGCACGTATTGCGAAAACTCAGTTAGTGTTGGCGCAGGCTGGGTTGGATCGAACCCAAAAATCCGAGATAACTCTTCCGACCAAGTAGTTGTGTTGGCAGAGAAATCGCATTCCCAATTACCGACACGGGCGATTCTTTGCGCTGCTGCTAAAGAAGCCGCTACAGCTCGGAGTTTTTCTTCGGCTAATTTGCGCTCGCTAATATCTTGAATCACTGAAATCACGCAGGTTTCGCCATGAATGTCAATGATTTCTGCTGACAGCAGCCCGGTTCTGAGTTCCCCTGTTTTAGTGCGAAAATCAAATTCGTAGTTGAGAATAATTTGTTTTCCCTCTAACATTTTAAACAACTCGCCGTGGGCTTGTATATTTTCCCAAAGATTCAAATCAAGCGCCGTGCGATCGAGGATTTCTGCGGCTGAATAACCGATGGTCTGGCAAAAAGCCTCATTAATTTCTAAATAACGACCGTCATTAAGTCTGGTAATAGTAATCGGGTTGGGAGAAGAACGAAAAGCTTTAGCAAACTTTTCCTCAGACAATCGCAGTTGTGCAGTCCGCTCCTCGACTAAAGTTTCCAATTCTTGATTCAGCTTTTGGAGTTGAGAATTTTGTACCGCTAATTGCTTCTCCCTAAAATAGCTGTTAATCGCTTCTTTTACCGTCAACTTCAAATCTTCTGACTGCCAAGGTTTCGATATGTATCGGTACAATTTAGCATATTTAATAGTATTCGCTACTGCTTCTAGGTCTGCTTGCCCCGTCAGCATAATTTTGATAGTTTTTGGCAAAATTCTGTGAATCTGCTTCAGCAATTCGTCCCCTTTAATATTCGGCATCAGATAGTCGGAAATCACTGCTACGATTTCGCTGCCCTCAGCCAGTAATTCCTCTATTAACTCTAAAGCATCTTCGCCGCCTTCAGCGGTTTCTAATAAATGTTCTTCCCCCAGGGTTTTTTTTAACTCAATTTTCAAACTCTCAAGAATTATCGGTTCGTCATCCACGCAAATAATCACAGGTTTATTGTTCATATTTTTGTCAAACCCGATTTTATAGTTTCTACTAATTCTTGCCGCTCCCACGGCTTGTACAAACAACGGTGCAAGTTTGCTTGCTCCTTCACCCGTGCTATTGCTACTTCGTCGGCTTGCCCGGTCAGCATGACTTTCACAATTTTGGGATATTTTTGGTGAACCATAATCAAAAAATCATCTCCTTTAATACCTGGCATTAACCAGTCAGATACTATGACCAAAATATCACTTTCATCTTCTTTTTGAATTTCCTCGATAATTTCCAGAGCTTCATCTGCATTTTCTGCTACTTCATAGAGGTAAGCATCCCCAAATTCTTTTTTAAGTTGAATTTTTAAACTATTTAACACTACAACTTCATCGTCAACGCACAAAATTACTGGTTTAGGCATAAAACTTTACTTCTATTAAACTTTAAACTTAGGGGTATTTCCCTCTTTTTTTAATTGCTATCAAGGGATTCCGATGGGCAAGGATATAGTAAATTTTGTTTGACCCGGCACGCTTTCTACTTGCAGTTCACCTTGGTGTTTTTCCAGAATTTTTTTAACTATATCTAATCCCAAACCACTGCCTTCCCCTGGAGGTTTAGTTGTGAAAAACGGCTCAAAAATTCTCGGCATAATCTCTGGGGGAATGCCTGGACCACTGTCGGTAATACTGACTGATATTGCGTTCGCTTGGTGTTTGACATCAATTTTTAACACTCCTTTGTTGCCCATCGCTTGTAAAGCATTGTGAACCAAATTTGTCCAAACTTGATTGAGTTCATCAGGATAGCATAGCACAGAGGGCAAATTAGTACCATAGTTTCTGACTACTTCCACACCGTGTTTGATTTGGTAGTGGTAAAGCGTTAAAACAGTATCAATACCCTCGGTAATATTAGCTATTACTTTAGAACCCGACTGGTCGTAGCGAGAGTAGCTTTTCAAAGCAAAAACGATTTTTGCTGCCCTATCCGTAGCCGTAGCAATATTTTTAGTGCTTTTTTGTACCGTAGCAAATTGGTAGGCAGTTTGTACAATATTTCGACTTTGGCTGTCTTTCAACAAAGGCAAAAAACGTTCTACATTATTGCCGATGCCGATATCCAATAAAGTACAGGCAAGACTGGCGGCGTCGTCAATGTTTTCTGATTCTAATTGCCCCTGCAAAAGTTTTTTTAACTGACGTTTTTCTTTACTAGATAATGTATCTGTTTCTGGGCTGGAGTTGTGTAGCAAAGCAAAGAAATCCTCCCGCCGTTCCGGGGATAGTTCTTGAAAAAATATCGGCAACTGCTGCAATTGTTCGGTCAAGAAGTCGGCGATGTTCTGCACCGAAGAGCGAATCGCCCCTAAAGGAGAATTGATTTCATGAGCAACTCCAGCAATTAACTGTCCGAGGGCTGCCATTTTTTCTGATTGAATGAGTTCTTTTTGAGTCCGCTTCAGTTCTTCTAAGGTATGAGATAACTCTGCATTTTTTTTGCACAGCGCTGACTCGGCTATTTTGCGGGCGTTGATGTTGCGGGCAACCCAAATGACTGCATCTTTTGAGAACAGAGAAATGCAGGCGGAAAACCAAATTTCGCGGTCACAAACTGTTAAGCTGTAGTCAAAATTGAGAGTTTGTTGTGTTTCTAACACTTGCTGAACTAACACCCACCAATCATCCGGGTTGTCGTCGTCAAAAAAATGTTCTATGGTCAAGCTGACTATATCACAATCAGGCTCAGAAGCCGCTGCCACATTCGTTGGCAAAACTTCTATGTTTCGCTGACTGTCTAGCACGAGAACGATGTCGGTCATCGCTTCAAAAACGGCGCGGACTTTCCTTTCAGAAAAGTGCAATTTTTCTTCGAGCAATTTTCTCCCGCTAATTTGTTGCTGCAATTCTTCGTTACTGGCTGCTAGTTGAACCGTGCGGTCTAGAACTCGCTGTTCGAGTTCCGTGTTGAGGCGACGAACTTCATTTTCAGCGGTGGTGCGGTCTTCTATTTCCTTTTTTAACTGACTGTTGGCATTAATTAATTCTAAAGTTCGCTGTTTAATTTGTTCTTCCAAATTTTCATTTAAAATTCGCAATTTTTCCTCGACTTCTGTTCTCCGCAACGCTTCTTTTTGCAATTCTTCGTTCATTTTGTTCAACTCCTGAATTTGGTCGGCAACTGTTTCCTGCAAAAGCTCGACATTTGCGTGCATTTCTACCGGATCTAATGCCTGCAGCAGGCTAATTTCAGTCACAATTCCGGCTAAATATCCTTCCTCGTCCACCACCACCAAGCGCCGGATGCCGTGCTGCTGCATTAACTGGTGAGCCTGCCACAAGGTGGCTTTTACCTGCAACGGTATCAGCGGAAAACTCATCGCGGCAGTGACGGGAGTACGTGCGAAATCTAGTCCAGAAGCTTGGAATTTAACAATGTCGCGTTCTGTAATTATGCCCACAGGTTTTTGATTTTTGTTGTCGCTGTCAGTGCAAATGACTATGCAGCTTTTCCGCTGGGTTCTCATCTGTTTTGCGACTTCTAAAACTGAGGCGCTGCTTGAAGTAACTATTAATTGTGCAGTCATAATTTCTTCGGCGCGCCACATTTTCAGCAAGTCTGCCGGCTTGAGGATTTGACGGATGCTTTCGGAGGTGATAGCGCCTAGCAAGTTGCCACCTTCGTCTGTGAGGGGTAAATGACGGATTCTTTTCGATCGCAATATGCTCAATACCTTGAAGATATTCCCCGCTTTATCGAGGGAAATGGCGATCGGGTTTTCAGTCATTACCTCAGAAATTGCCACCCCTGCTAGCGGTATTTCGCTAGCAGTTATTTTCACCACATCGCCCTCTGTAAAAATTCCAAGCAATTGCTGCTCAAACGCGATTAAAATGCAACTGGCACTCGCCTCAGTCATGGCAGCAATTGCGACTTTCAAGGGTGTGTCTGGAGGCACCACCGGGGGTTTGGGGTCGATCGCCTGTTCTAGCAAGCTTTGGGTATCAGAAGCTGTTGTTGACATGGGCAAATCAAGGGGGATAGATGCAGGCGGAACCGGCACTTAATACCATTTTAGATTTCCGATTTTACAGTCGCGGTACGCTCACCGCAATCCTGGTTTGACATCGGTCTAGAGTTGCATTTTTAGTCACGCATTGGTAGGGTTTTTAGTACGATTGCGCTAAACGGCGATCGGAATTGACACAATACACGTCCTTTGACCGATAACTGATGTTACTTCTATTTTACCCAAATGTTTTTCCACACTTTTTTTAACAATCTCCAGTCCCAACCCGCTGCCTTCGTCGGCGGGTTTTGTGATAAAGAACTGCTCAAATATTAGTGACCAAATTCCCCGACAATTCAGTGACCACTGACGAGCAGGCTCTGATTTTCTGCTCTCACCTCTACTTTTAAAACTCGGCAATTATCTATAGATTGTAAAGCATTGTGCATCAGATTTTTTATCCAAACTTGTTTTAGTTTGTCTGGCTCAGACAACAATTTAGGCAGTCGAGCTTGATAATTTATGACAATTTCTACTCTGTGTTTTAGTTCTTTTAATCAAGACTTAATAGATTTTTAATGAACCAGTAATATTGGCACGTAGGTTTTTTTTAACTTAAAAAAATATATTTTTTTAAGTTAAAAATTACTTTGGTGGCTCTCTCTAGCAAATTATCTTCTTGGGAAGCTGTGAATAAATGGCAGAGACTATCTTCCTGACTCAGCAAGTTAAGCACCCTTTGATGAAATATTTGATGGCAGTGCAAGTTTATGGATGCCTTTAGTTGAGCAAGCAGGTTGCTAGATTCAGAAATTTCGTGTTTTATTTCTGTAATTTCTTGCCCTACAAAATAGGAATATTGAGATTTTTGGCACAATAACCGATAACTTCAAACTCAGCGTTTTTGAGAGCACTTTAATAGCTTTCTCGGAATATTGGCCGGGTTTCCCTGACATGAAACTTGCTGTGAGCGATACAAGCTGCTACTAAATATAATATCCTGTCTCAGAGGCTGTGGGCATTGAACATCGATAACTGTAGCTACGTGTTGCAGTAACTAGCAGCCCAGAAAATCATGGTACCCGCAATTGTAAATAATAACCCTGCCTTTGCGCGCAAGCATTCAAGGCAGGGTTATTATTGAGTATTCCGAATTCTCAAGGGTGAAGCGAGGACGCTGCTGCCGACTTCGGCTGCCCAGCAGTGCACTACTCGCCCAATCGAGTGATTTTAGCGCTGCGTTCGGCCAACATCAGCAGTACATAAATAGTCATTACATAGCCGGCGGCCAGAATGGGAATAATTAGAGGAATATCGCGATAAATCATAATTAGAACCAAAAGTCAAGGACGAGGAGGAGCAGGACAAGTTCAAGACCTACTACATTAAGTCAGTACGCAAGACCATGCCTTGGTTCTGAAGGCTGTTTTTCCATATCAAGCCTGCGGGAACATTTAGGCGTTCCCGGTCATCTATAATGATTTACTGCTTTACAGATGCTTAAACAGCCTAAAACCATCCACTTTAGCTGCTTTGAGCTACCGTGCACATAAGATGCGCTACTCTTAACTTCTGAAAACTTTTAGCCGCGAGGAACTAAAAATCTGTCCCAGAAATTTTGGCTGCGATCGACTAACAAGGCTGGCTCTACGAAACTTTTACAGGCACCTAAAAGCTACCTGCCAGTCTGGCTGTACTTAATGTATAGAATTGTTTAAATCCTTAATACCCATAATAACACAGGGTTTCTGGGATTTAGAGATTTTTTGGCAGTGTCCTTAACAATTCGATACAATAGGGGCAACCCCTCTGGCAGCCGGCTACTCACCTCTGGCAGGCGGGTGATTCCCATCGGGTGGCAGATGACAAATAACTGCCGATCGCCTAGATTTTTCTTTTCTATTGCAGAGAATTACCTTAAAATAAAGATATGATTTGTAAAATTTTGTTACTTTACGGCTTGAGTCGGCGTATCCATGATCTCTAGCACTCTCCTATTTTCCTCGGTTGAAGAAGACCTGCGACTGTTGACAGAAAACTTAAAACAGTTAGTGGGTGCCCGTCATCCCATCTTGTACGCGGCTGCAGAATACTTATTCGGCACAAAGGGAAAACGAGTGAGACCCGCAATCGTTCTGTTGATGGCCAAGGCGACTATGCCCGATCGGGAAATCACGGAAAAACACCGCCGGCTCGCTGAAATCACGGAAATGATCCATACAGCTAGTCTCGTACACGACGACGTGGTGGACGAGTCGGATCTGCGGCGGGGAGTGCCGACGGTTCACAGTCGGTTTAACAACCGAGTGGCAGTATTGGCGGGAGATTTTCTGTTTGCTCAATCTTCCTGGCATTTGGCAAATCTCGACAACCTGCCAGTAGTCAAACTGCTTTCAGAAGTGATTATGGATTTAGCTGAGGGGGAAATTCAACAGGGACTCAATGGATTTGACACCAGCTTGTCGATCGAAGCGTACCTAGAAAAAAGTTATTACAAAACAGCGTCTTTAATTGCCAACAGTTCCAAAGCAGCGGGCTGTTTGAGCGAGGTTTCAGCGGAAATAGCAGACGATTTGTACAACTACGGTCGCAACATTGGTTTGGCATTCCAAATAGTAGATGATATATTAGATTTCACCGCTTCAACGGAAACTTTGGGGAAACCGGCAGGCTCGGATCTCAGAAGCGGTAATCTGACCGCACCAGCACTATTTGCCCTAGAAGAAAAGCCTTACTTGGAAGTTCTCATAGAACGCGAATTTGCCCAAGAAGGAGATATAGAGCAGGCCCTGGCACTTGTAGAAGATTCTAAAGGCATAGAGCGATCGCGAGAACTAGCCACAAATCACGCACAGAAAGCCGTCGAATACTTAGCTGCGCTGCCTCATTCAGAGTCCCGTCAAGCTTTGATTGATTTGGCTGAATACGTTTTGAGTAGACTTTATTAGAGGTTAAAAAGTTACATTTTATTGGTAATGGGGAATTGGTAATGCGTAATTCCCAATTCCTAATGCCCTGTTACCAATAAATAGAAAATTGAGTTGTTTAGGCAATATCCGGCGGTGGAGCCGATCGATACTGTTGCAAGTAAACGTTAATTAAGCTCTGTATTTGCTCGCGAGGGATTTCCGTCCCGACTTCCTGATTGCCGGGACTTTCAAAAAAAACAATGCTGTCAAGACCTTCAAGAGCTATCATCTGAAATAAAATGTGAGTGACAGGCAAAAGCACCGGTCTGAGGCGATCGCCCCCAGCAGCCGCAGCCTGCGACGCATCTTTAAGACTGTTCCAAGCATAAATCACCCTCTTCTCCCGTCCCGGTTGCTTGAGATTGCTCAAAACCACGATCGCCCAACTTTGGTCTACCGCTTGTAGGATCGAGTATTCGAGGTGCTGTAGCTGTTGGGCAATTAACACCAGTGCCGGGGCGATCGCCTTTAAGATTTGTGGCGTCGAACCGTCGGGCGGAGCTTTTTCGATCAATGCTTGAATCTGTTGGTCTAAATCCATCAGTCAGTTCTTTGATATCTAAAATTAAAAATTTCAGGTTAGCAGGTCCGCATCCAAGTATATATTACCCAGCACTGCCCTATTAAAGATAAGCTGACACCCATCTAAATTTAATATTTAGCACTCTAGAGTCCTTGTAGCGAGCATTGGGGCAAAAAAATTAAGTGCGTAACAGCTTACACAATGTCATCCAAAAAGTCTAACCATAGGGTGCTGAGCGCTAGCGCTGTCAAGGTGTGTTAAATCTGAGCCCGATAAAAAGCCGAAAACGGCTATTTCACGTTCGGATTTTTCACACTTAAAGCAATAAAAACTGCTTGGGGGAGCTGGGTTTCAAAATCAAAACGCCCAAAGTTAGTAACTTCGTTGTTTACTGAGTCCACCGGTGCTTGCGCCGCACTCTACAAACTCAACCTCGGTGCCGCATAGCACCCTACACCTACAAACTACTACATTTCCAACGTTTGAGGGACTTTTAGCCCAAGCTTTTGAGCCACTCAAGAGCGAGCTGACTATCAGCACCCAGCCCGCTCATGAGTGCAATCTACGTGTTTGCGTCCTTGTAGCCGTTGGGTATTGGCAATAGATATTATTTATTACGAGTAGTTTATTTGAGGAAGAAGATTTATCGATCGCCCGTTATGACATTTCAAGCCTTTGGGGGCATTCTTCACCACTCATGAGCGGGCTGGGTGCTGATGGCGCACCTTACCCCAGATGGCGACTCAAAGAATTTATTGGCCCTACTCCTCTATATCTATTGTTCATATTTATAGTTGGTCGATCGTCCTTGACGCTACCCCTGCCTGCCGCTGCACCTCGGCCTCATCAGCTACAACCCTAAGTTTTTCGTTTTTAACAGCCCCAGAGTTACCTCATATGTAACGAAATATTACAAGATGACGCTAAAGCAGCATAGAGGCTTGACAGCAAAGAATTAAGCGGCTAATCTGATATACATACCCGGGTAAGTCAATTCACTGTCATATGCAAGAAAAGCAAAAAGTTACATTGTATCTTCCACCAGAACTGCATCGCCAGCTCAAAATCCGAGCCGCAGTCGAAACTGAACCGATGTCATCAATTGCAGAAAGGGCAATTGTCTTCTACCTAGGAAATCCCGAACTGGTTGACGAAGTAGAAGCCTCCTACGGACAAACCCATCGGGTATACAACTGTCCAGAATGCACGAGTTCAGTAGTAATGCGAGATGGAGAACTGGCATCCGTAACAAGTCAGCCGAGCGTATTGGCTGAACAGGATCTTCCAGTAAAGCAGGTGTCGGGCGTCAGCGCCAGCACGGCCAAACCGGGAGAGGAAGAATTGGTTCCCTGCTAAGAATGCCTTGCTTCCCCAAAAAGCTAAAACTGAAATTTTCAGTAAGAGGGCGAAGGGCAGCATTGAGATTCAGCAAAGATAGCACCGTCTCTAGTGGGTCGAGGACTATGCAAGAAGAGATCAGTATTCTAATCCAAGCTCAATATCCTCTGATCTACCTCGTGACATCCGAGGAAGAGCGGTGTGAGCAAGCAATTTCGACAATAGCTCAAGCAAAACCACAGCGACGAGTATTTATCTGGACTGTAACTCACGGCATTGTGGAGTATGGTCAACCCCGCACCACCACCCAACACAACACCGTCTCGCCAGAGGCAGCAATTGAATGGGTGATCAGGCAGCGAGAACCCAACACTAACGCTAGCATCTACATTTTCAAAGATTTGCATCCTTTTATAGATTCTCCTCCGGTAACGAGGTGGTTGCGCGATGCGATCGCCAACTTCAAAGGAACGCAAAAGACAATTATACTGATGTCTCCTTTGCAGCAAATTCCGATCGAGCTAGAAAAGGAAGTAGTGGTATTAGACTTCGCGTTGCCAGACATGAAGGAACTAAACCAAGTATTGTCTGGTCAGTTGGAGCAAACGAAATCGCGACGCATTACCACAGAAGCGCGAGAAAAACTTTTAAAAGCAGCCTTGGGATTGACCAAAGACGAAGCTGAAAAAGTTTATCGTAAAGCCCAAGTTTCGACTGGGCGCCTCACAGAAGAAGAAGTAGACATAGTTCTTTCGGAGAAAAAGCAATTAATTCGGCGCAACGGCATTCTAGAGTTCATTGAAGAAGACGAAACCCTAGATGCAGTCGGCGGTTTAGAAGAGCTGAAGCGGTGGCTGAGACAGCGTTCCAACGCCTTTACAGAAAGGGCGAGAGAATACGGTCTGCCCCAACCAAAAGGGATGTTAATTCTCGGCGTACCGGGATGCGGAAAATCGCTGATTGCCAAGACCACCTCCCGCCTCTGGGGACTGCCCCTGCTGAGGCTAGATATGGGTAGAGTCTACGACGGCTCGATGGTGGGTCGCTCGGAAGCAAACCTCCGCAATGCCCTCAAAACCGCAGAATCCATCTCTCCAGCGCTCCTCTTCATCGACGAACTAGACAAAGCCTTTGCAGGAGGCACTGGTTCGGCCGACTCAGACGGAGGCACATCCAGCCGGATTTTCGGTTCCTTCCTCACTTGGATGCAAGAAAAGACTTCCCCAGTCTTCGTAATGGCAACAGCCAACCGAATCGAGCGGTTGCCGGGAGAATTCTTGAGGAAAGGCCGATTCGACGAACTCTTCTTTGTTGATCTGCCTACCAAAGAAGAACGCCAAGATATATTTAAGATTCACCTGTCTAAGCGGCGTCGGGAAATTACTCGCTTCGATTTAGAGCAACTTTCCAACGTTTCCGACGGCTTTTCAGGTGCAGAGATTGAGCAAGCGCTAGTAGCAGCAATGTACGAAGCCTTCGCTCAAGATCGAGAGTTTACGCAGCTAGACATCATCGCGGCCATTAAATCCACAATGCCACTGTCTAAAACAATGACCGAACAGGTCACCGCCCTGCGAGATTGGGCTAGACAGCGTGCACGGCCCGCTGCGTCTTCCGTCGCTGAATACCAGCGAATGGAATTCTAAAAGCTTTCTCCTGGTCCAAACAGGAGCAAAGGCTAGCAACAGCTAGCAGTTCGATTCAAGAGCCGCCCAGCGGCACCGTTAAATCCAGACCGTTGTTGTTTCTCTCTCAGTTTTATTAGGAGGAAATCCAATGTCTCACTTTAGCACTCTGCGTACCAAAATCACCGATGCCGAAATCCTGAAAGCTTCTCTGCGCGACTTGGGCATTTCAGTCAAGTCAGAAGCCGATGTTCGTGGCTATAACGGTCAGCGCGTTCGCTCCGACATCGTAGCGATTCTCGAAGGCGAATATGACCTAGGTTGGTCTCGCAATAGCGATGGTTCCTTTGACCTGATTGCCGACCTCTGGGGCGTCGCCAAAAAACACAATCAAACTGAGTTAATCAACTCCATTAACCAGAAGTACGCAGTTAACAAGACCTTGGCCGCTGTCAAGCAGCGCGGTTTGCAAAATGCCAACGTTAAGCTGGTAGTGCAAAACTAATTGATCTGCAAGTTTCCAAGCTCGCGGGTTAACCAAACAAACGGGTTAACCCGTTTTTAGATCGCTAGGATGTAGAGGGGGGTCTTTGGACCGCCACATACTTTTTTAGCACCCCCAAGCAGCAGCTTTCAGGTTGAAAGCTGCTGCTTTATGCTTTAATGGTCGGCTACCTAATGCTTCGAGCAATGGTCGATCGTTTGTTGATAAATTTCAAGTATTCGATCGACTTTGCGTTCCCAGTCAAAATGCTGCCGGATCCGCTCCCGTCCAGCGCTACCCATACTCTGCCGCAACTCCGCCGACAGGGCGAGCTTCAGCATCGCATCAGTCAGTCCTTTCACAAAGCCTTCTTTAGAAGCTGGTTCTACTAAAATACCGCAAGTGGAATTTAGATAATCCGCTGGGCCCCCCCAGTTCGTTGCTATGACCGACAAGCCCACTGCCATTGCTTCCAGAACTACGGCTCCCCCCGGCTCTCGCAAACTCGGGAAAACCATTGCATGAGCTTGTTGCATTTTGAGAGCGCACTCCTCCTGAGACAGCCAGCCACTAAATACAACGCTGCTGTCGATGCCTAAACGAGCTGTTTGAGCTTCGAGTTCCCCTCGGATGTACCCATCACCGATGATTTCCAAGACTGCATCGGTTTGAGCGGCGACGGGCGCGAAGGCTTCTAGCAGCAAGTCTACACCTTTCCAGTCTTCCAGGCGCCCCAAGAACACAAAATGAACCTGCCCGGCCCGTGCTGTTGATAAGCTAGATTCCGATCGCCACACAGAGAAATCCACGCCGTTTTCCACAAGTTCAATAATTTTACCCTGCACCCCAGATGGAAGTGCCTGCTTTGTGCGATCGTTTGCCACTAACAGCGTCTCGGCTTTGATTTTACCGGGCAAAAGACGATTGAAGAAATCGACGCACTGGTGACCGATCGCGATTAAAAGATCGATGGTCGGATTTTGGCGCGCTCGAAAGGCCAGAGGAAATTTAACCGACGTGTTCATCGGTCCGATAACTACCGGCACCCCCAATCCGAACATCAACGAAGGAACTGTTGCCGAGACTGGTGTCGGTTCGTGTACAATATCAATCTGGTGTTCGCTCACGAGCCGGCGGACAATACGACGCTGTAGCACTTGGGTGTACAGGTGACTGAGCAGCCCAAAAGTAAATTCATTCACTCTTGCAGGGATAAATCCCCCGCAATTGTCAAGCAGCCGGTGCAGCCAAGTGTCGGGTACAAAGTGCATTCGATCGCGGTCTTCTGGAAACAGCCCTGTGAGTTCTGCTTGGGTGCGCGCGTGCACTACTAACCATGTCTCTATTTGGCGCGATCGAAGTATCCTGAAGTAGTTGACCGGCAGCAATGACTCGCCGCCGAATTTAGTTGAGGCGTTCTGAGCAACAATTAAAAGTCGCATAACTTGTTTTGGGTCCCCCTGGATTGATGCACTCTGAGAGGAAATTTATTCTTTGGAATAACTAAGACGGGTTAGTTATTCCAAGTTTTTCCAAGCACTGAGCTAAAGTTTCTGCACTGCGGCCGTGGCTAAATTTGGCCAGGATTTTTTTCCGGGATTCCTGACTGATGCTCAAAGCAAGTTCTGGATTTTGGAGGAGATTGGCGATCGCGTCTGCTAATTGCTCGGGGGCTTCAGGTTCTACAAGTAACCCATCAATGCCGTCATCTATAAGCTCCTTTACTCCTCCTGACCCTGTAACTACTACAGGCATCTCCATTGCCATCGCTTCCATGATCGCGACACCTAGAGGTTCGTGCCAACTGGCAAGGGCAAATACCTGTGCTTTTTCTAGGGACTCATTGACGGTATTTTCAGACACCGCACCGAGAAGGGTAACACAACTTTTCAAGCCAAGCTGTTCGATCAGCTTTTCTAACTCCAGGCGGTAGCCACTGCCACCCTGTTCGTCTTCTCCAGCAATTTGCAGCTCAACATTAAATCCTCGTTTTCTGAGTATATCTATCGCAGCAATCAAATCCGCATGACCTTTACATCTGTTGAGACGTCCGCAACTAAAAATGTGGCAAGCATCACTTCCATTCCATGCGGAATATGGTGTTTTTCTCTGGAAACGGGAGAGGTCAACCCCCATAGGAGCTATTTCAACCTTTTGAGGAAGATGACCCGCAAGGCATTTGTTCACTTCGTCATAAAGCTTTTTAGTAACGACTATTGCAAAAGCAGAAAAGTGCCATTTCTGTTCTTGGTTAGGGCCGTAGTCAGTTAGGGGGCCGTGCAGCGTCAGGCTATACGATACTTTTGAGAGTAATGAGGCGAACATCGCTATACTGGCGGCATTGGCACAGGAATGAACGTGGATGTGCGACCAACCTTTTGTTCTTGCTAACCCTGCTAGTTTGCCAGCAACAAAAACCAATGCCAATAGCCGAACCTTTTGAGATAAGGATGTGTCACTCGCTTTGGCAATAACTGCGAGGCACTGCCACCATGCAGGGGGACCAGCTTTGAGAACCTCTAGGAATGAGTTAATAAAATCTTTCGCAGCAAAGGGAAATAGATAAACAGTATTTTTTTGAGCTTCTTCTGCCCATACGTGAGAAGCGATCGCTCTGGGGGGCGGTTGAGTGGATACTAAATCTGTTTCAATTCCCAGTTCTGCAATAAATTGTCGCTACCGCTAGAAAAAAATGTGTGTTTGTCCTGGAAATTGTGGAATAAAGTATCCAATTTTTGCCTTCATTTCGTACCTGCTTTCTAATTTTTAACTCAACAATATCCCTCTACTATGTCGATGCACTAACACTTTTCTCACCGAGCATTTTTTCGTAAATCTCGACGATTTTTAGGGCTTTGTTTTCCCATGCAAATTCTCTGGCTTTTTCGATCGCCTTAGCTGACATACTTTCCCGCAGCCGATCATCTTCGACTAACAGCTTAATTTTACTTGTCAACTCCTGGGTGAGATACTCTCTAGAAATCGGCTCGATCTTAAAACCAGTTTCTTCATTCACGTATTCACCAATACCGCCGTTATTCGCCACTATGCAGGGGAGTCCGCAAGCCATAGCTTCCATTACCACTGCGCCACCAAACTCTCGGCTCGAAGGGAAACAAAAAATATCTGCTTTCCTGTAATAATCCACAGTTTCTGATTGATTTACCCATCCTGCAAAGCGGACTATTTCGCCTAAATTAAGCTCCTTTACTCGGTTTTCCAAGTTATTTCTTTCCGAGCTATCTCCTACGATTGTTAAGCGTATTTTACTTTGAATTGCCAGGGCTAATTTCCCAATAGACTCTATGACAACATCGGCGCATTTGTAAGGCACTAATCTGCCCACAAAAAGCAAATTGATATGGTTGACATCTTTCTTGGGGATATTTGTCTGACTTAAAAATTCCTCGGAAATGCCATTTTCGTAGAACAAATCAATTCTTTTCTCAGGGATTGCAAACAAATCCTTTAGCATATTTAAAGTATAGGTGGAACCTGCTAGGATTTTGTCGGCTTTTTTGTAAGTTTCTACATAGCCTGGAATTAATGCTCGACCAACTGCTCTCAAAAAGTTGAATTGAGCAAATTCTTGTCTGGCCGTTTCTTGAAAGCCTGGTGGAAATGGAATGCCCCCATTCACAGGCCCTAGAATAAAAGGAGTCTGCTGACACACACTGACTACCTTAAACGGATATCGCGGCATCATCGGGGTAATTGCATGAACTATGTCATAATCTCCCTTGAGGATTTTCCCTTTAAATTTTTGATAGACTTGCTGATTAAATTCCTCATAAAGTGGGTAGCTCAAGGCATTATAAAGAGGCCAATTTACTCGTCCATTTGCGGTAATTTTGGCGACTATTTTATAATATTGTTGGCTTAAGTTTTCTTCTTCAAGATAGAAAATTTTTTCGTATTCCGGGTGTTTTTCTATAGCTGGTTTATTTCTAATATGGGTAACGAGGGTTGCATCAACTAAGTTGTTAATTTTTTGAAAAAAATTGTATCCGACCAAAGGTACAGATGCCCAGTCAGGATTGCACTGCTCTACAATTAGTAAAACTTTTAATTTTTTATTACTCATTTGTTGGCTAATCAGGGGTGGACTTTCTGGGACGTTAGCTGTAATTCTAGCTGGCTGAATTAATAGAGTTGGTTGTTTTGTATTCGATTAGCTTGCTCTGCTGCCCCAGCAATCGGCGCTGGTGAAACTGGATTTGACCTTGTAGCTGGGGAAATTTGGCTAATACACATGAAAAAGCGTAGATGGCTGCCTCTTTAGTTCTGAGCTCCCGATGCTTTATATAATAGTTATAGGTGCGATAGGTTGCTAAGGGGTAGCCACTCAATAGTAACAAGCTCCAGCCTTGTGTCGGCCATGTCATTGCCAAGGCTAGGGCTGGCAAGACTAAGCCCCAAAACCAGGTGCTGCGGGTTTCTTTGACCCAATGGCGCTCTGGTTGGCTTCCGTGCATCCAGGAACCTTCGGCATAGGCGTGACCCGCTCTTTGAGCCCGCTTCCACCACTGAGCGAAACTGGTCATTTGCGCGTCGTGCAGGGTCATTTCTGCGTCTAAGCGAAGAATTATCCAACCTTTTTGGCGGAGTCGCAAGCAAAGTTCGGGTTCTTCGCCGGCTATTAGTGCAGGATTGAAACCCTCGACTTGCTGAAATGCGGTGGCGCGCATCATGGAGTCGCCACCGCAGGCTTTGGTTTCGCCGATGGGGGTATCCCACTCGATGTCGCACAATTGGTTGTAGATGCTTGCTTCGGGGTATCGTTCGCGCCTGCGCCCGCATACTGCTGCGACGTCTGGTTTGGCTGCGAGTTCGCTGTAGGCCCGATCGATCCATCCATCAACTACTTCGCAGTCACCGTCCACAAATTGGACAAATTCGATGTCTGGCGCTAGTTCCACCAAGCGGGCAAAGCCTTCGTTTCTGGCGCGTGCTGCGGTAAACGGTATAGATAAGTCTAGTTCTACTGTATCGGCTCCGATCGATCGGGCTAACTCTAGGCTACCGTCTGTTGAGCCGGAATCGACATAGACGACGCGGGCAACTTTATTGGTGGCCGAGACTAGGCATTGGCGGAGGCGCTGCCCTTCATTTCGTCCGATCGCTACTAATCCAATTTGTTTCAAGTTTTACCTCTTAAATTCGACTACTGAGTAGTTCGTTTTATATTTTAATAAAAGTCCAGCTAATTTCATAATTTTTCTGCGACTTCTAGAAATTATTTTTCATACTTCCTGGGTTTTTTTTTCGATGATTTTTGCGGGAATTCCCACTGCAGTTGCACCTGGTGGCACGTCACAAATCACCACAGCATTAGCACCAATCAAAGCATGATCGCCGATTTTCACATCAGCAACAATTGTCACCTGTTGAAGAATCAGACAGTTAGGGCCAATGGAAGCACTGGGATGAATGACAATGCCATTAGGATGAGGCAGCAGTAGTCCTCCTTGTAGTTGGCAGTTTAAAGGGATGTCTGTTGCCGTTACAACGCTCCCAAATCGATGCTGGATAACGTTCCAACGGCATAAAATATATCCTGCAATTCCACCCTGCTTCTGCCACTTTTGATAGTGGCGGATAGATTTGAGCAGTTGGCGACTGGGCTCCCACCACTTGCTAGATTTTTCGCGGCTCCAGTCTGCTTCTGTAGCAGAAATGATTGACTCAACCATTGTTTGTGCAGTGTTTTAATGATGTAGACTATTGTGCTTATTTGTGAAGTTTACCTTGAGAGGAATCTCTAACTTGAGTAGGGAGAGTGCTTGAATCTCCGCAGAGTTATGGTTGACTTTTTAATCAATCTACCTAGGCTTATTTGTTAAAATTTGGTTGTGCCAAAGCCATCGATCGCGCCTCCATTGAAGCTGATGTATCACTGTATAGTGTGACACCCGCAACTGTACGAGCTGTGGTTCGATTTTGAGGCACTGTAAGTTGCTTTTATGCCGATCTAGAGTTGTAGAGTCCTGACGAAAGAGCGTGTTCTAACAACCACTGCCGATTTTCTTCGCTACCGTCGATCCAACGTTCAATCATCAATGCCCATTTCACCGGAATTTGTAACCTTTTCCAGGCATCAGCTGCCACCAATGAGATACTTTCATAAAGAGCCGAGTCTGACAGCAATTTTTCAATCTGTGCCGCTAAATCTCTAGAGTCGCTAGCCGAAAATATCATCGCATTCTCTTGATGTTTTAAGTTGTTCTGAAACAATGGGTGATCTGAGGCAATAATAGGAGTTCGAGAACACAGAGCTTCATAAATTGTCATTGGGACTCCTTCTGCATATGCATGGCGACTGGGAATGACAACTAGGTCAGCTTCTCTCATCAGATGTACTACACGATTGTTTTCCAACAATCCCAGGAACTGTACCCGGTCTTCTACTTGCAATTGTTTGGCTTGTTTGGTAAACTTTTCGATTTCGCCTCCACCTGCTATCTTTAAATTCATTGATAAATTCTTGGCTTTTAACTTGGCTACGGCTTCTATAAGATCGCCAACGCCTTTAGATTCTGTAATGCTGCCGATGTAAACTAGATCCCAAGTGCTTTTACCAACTGGCAGTGTTTTCTGTGTGAACAAATCTGGGGTAACAGTAGAAGGCCAATCCCAAGGAATTATTTTACTCGATTTTACACCTATTTTTTTAAGATATAGGCATAAATTAATACCGTGATTTCCTATCCCTTCAATGTGATTGTTATTTAATACGCTAGCTAGCCAATAAGTTTTAATTTTGTTGCCCCAACCTTCGGTTGAAAAAGAGTCTGCTAACGTGGCTATTGTTTTAACTTTTTGTCGGATTGCCCATTGAATAATTTCTCTAATCGGGGTTCGCAAAACTAAATGAGTAGGCTTTTGTTCTGCTATCAAGCGAAGTAAGTTTTTCATCTGAATTTTACCTTGAAATCCGGTACCGATTGCTCGTACTCCCTTTGCTAAAACTCGATTGTAAGGTTCGGCTGTTAAGCAACAAATAACTGTAACTTCCTCCATCAGCTTGCCAATTTCAGCAACTGCGTCAACCGAATATTTTTGAGCAGAGTATGTTTCTCCTTTACCTTCAGCAAAGCGTTCAAATGATTCGCTGTAATCGCCGGCATACTGGACTATTAATAAACGCATTTTACTAGCCTTCCGTTGTCAACTGACTTGATTGATTTTAGCATTAAGTGTCGGAATTTTTAGTAGATTGAAGAATCTTGGCTGGGATGCCCACTGCTGTTTTGCCTGCGGGAACATCTGACAAGACGACTGCATTGGCACCGATATTTACGTCGTCTCCCAAGTTTACTTTTCCGAGGATTTTTGCACCAGCGCCGACGTTAACCCGATCGCCCAATTGAGGGGATTCTAGCGGTTTGTCCAAATAGCGGTTTCCCAACGTTACACCTTGGCGGATAATGCAGTCGTCGCCGATTTTACAATATCCGTGAATAATAATAGCGTTTTGATGTTCAATCACCACGCGCCGCCCGAGCTTCACAGTGTAAGGCAAGTCTATCCCGTAACTATTGCGGACTTTTCGGTAGAGTGCTCGATAAATAATGCTAAAAGGAGCTCGCAGTAATTTCGGTTCTACCTGCATTCTCCAGACGCCAAAACGCTGCACTGCTACGGCGCGAAATCCCGGTTTTGTCCAATCTCGACCATGAGCAATCCAGTCTTCTTTAATTTGCTGCCACAGTCCCAGGCCGGGGCCTTCTACTTGATTTTCACTCGTGATTAAGTTTTGCTCAGTTACCATAAGCTCTAATTCACACTATTTCTTGTTTACTCTATTGCTAGATGCCGACGATATTAATTGGTTTCTCAGCTTTTTGAGGAAGGAGCAATCTGCTTTTATCGATCGAGAATACTAATTTCTCGGCTGCATCATAAAATATTTTGCTTGCCTAGGTTAACATGGTTTAGTTGGCTTTGACCGATTTACCAACTTTCTTTAAAAGTTTTTGGATTTTTCAATCTTACCCCCCTTAAAAAATACACTATTTAATACAAAATCCCTCAGCAATTGTGGTGGATCGCTATCTGGTTTGCCTTGAAGTACGCGGCGCACCCTCCAGGCTGCAAAACCCGAAGCCCAGGATACATCAGTTAATGCTGTGTAAACCAAGCCGTAATTTTTGATAAAGTACCTACGCCGGGAATCAAACCAATAGGTGGGTCGCCTCTTGGCGGGCTTTTTGGTGTCAGTGACGCCTGAGCTTTGGCCGACTAAGTGGACAACGCGACTTTCGGGTACGTACCAGCAACTCCAGCCAGCTTTGTTCGCTTGCAGGCAAAAGTCCATTTCTTCGCAGTACATGAAATAAGCTTCATCCATCAAGCCAATCTTTTCAAATACTTCGCGACGGACGATCATGCTGGCTCCAGCTACCCAATCAGTTTGACAGGTTTCTTGGGAAATGGGAGGCGCTGCGGCCCAGTTGGCTAATAACTTGGATATAAAGCCTGTGCGCCAACCAAAATCGAGTTCGGTCAAGAGGTTGTGAAACCGAAAAGCTGACTCCTGGGGAGTGCCGTCGGGGTCTTCCAAGCGGCTGCCGGCGATGCCGGCTTCGGGGTGGGAGTCCATGAAATCGACGAGGGCTTTTAAGGCACCGGGGCGAACAATGGTGTCTGGGTTGAGCAGCAGGAAGTAAGGGGGGGGATTGGTGGATTGGAGGGCGGGACGGATCAGGGCGTTGTTGCCGAAGGCAAATCCGCCGTTGCGGTCTAGGGGAACGAAGGATGCCCATTCGCTCCAGCCTTCAGAGGCGATCGCACTACTAATTTCTTCGACTGAGCGATCGCCTGAAGCATTGTCGGCAACTGCGACCCGCATACCGGGCAGCGATTGCACTTCGCTAACTAGAGAGCGCAAGCAGTCAATTGTCAAACTAGAGGTTCGGTAGTTAACAATGACAACCAGCAGTGGATACGGGTGATTGGACTCGCGGGCATTGGACATAGGTGCGGTTGTTTGTTTAACAACTTTTTAGCTCAAGTTGTACCCATCTGGCAAGCAGGAGCGCTCGCTAATAGTATTTTTAGTTGTTTGGGTGAGGGAGACAGTTTTTTCTGCCATATTTCGGAAGTATCGCCGATCAGGATCAAAGTCGATACTGCCTGTAGGCTTGACTGGCGGCTCGGTGCAGCAGCGAATGCCGGTAAACTAACCCCTTAGCGTCATCGGAATAGCCCCCGCCAATCACGCAGGCAACGGGATAGCCGCCAGCCAAACACGCCATCAAAACTTGCATTTCCCGGCGAAATAAACCCGTATCAGTTAAAGCTAATTTTCCCAGTTTGTCACCGTGATGAGGGTCTACTCCAGCATCGTACAAAACTAAATCTGGCTTGACATTTGAAAGCAAATCAGGTAAGAATTTATCCAATGTTTGTAAATATTCGTCGTCCTCCATACCCACAGGCAAAGGTACATCTAAATCGCCCTTTTGTTTAGTGCCGGGAAAATTTACTTCGCAGTGCATTGAGAAAGTAAAAACGCTGCTGTCATCTTGGAATATTACGGCGGTTCCGTCTCCTTGGTGGACATCTAAATCGACAATTAAAACTTTGCGAACTAAACCATTTTTTTGTAAGACGCGAGAGGCGATCGCCAAATCATTAAAAATACAAAAACCAGACCCAAAAGCAGGGAAGGCGTGATGAGTTCCGCCTGCAGTATTGCAAGCCAAACCGTAGTCTAAAGCGAGCTTGGCAGTTAGTACAGTTCCTGCAACCGCAGTGCAAGTGCGATTAACAAGGGCGCGACTCCAAGGCAGACCAATTCGCCGAGTCGCTTTGTTATCGAGCGTCCCGTTGCAGTAAGCTTGAACATAGGAGTGGTCGTGGACTAATTCAATCCATTCTTGAGGGGGAAGTTCGGGAGCGTGAAATTGCGATTTATCTGCTACCCCGTCCGCGAGCAGCATCTGGTAAAGCATCCGAAACTTTGCCATCGGGAAGCGGTGATCCGGTGGCAGAGGTGCAACGTAATCTTCGTGGTAAATAATTGGTAAGTCCATTAAAATTATTGTATAACGAATGAATCTCCAATTGAAAGCCTGCAATCTCAAATTTTAATTCGCTGGAGAACCTGTATATGCAACAACTAAAAACAGTCTGGCAGTCCGGCAGCAGCCACCCCGAAAATGCTGACAACCTCCATAATATCAGTGAGTGGTGGGGCAACCTCAACGGCAAAGAAATTAGCTGGGTAGAGCGACTAATTCCGCAAATCGGCGGTTTGAGCGAAATTCACTGGCACCCCCAGCGTTTTGACGAAACATTTGTGATAGTCAATCCCGAAATTCGGGAGCAAACTCTCTATTGGTCCACACCCGATTCTCCTGTCCAACGTAACAACACTGTTGACAAATTAGAACTTGACAACTTGCAACAGCAATTGTACATCTATCCTCAGTTGGAATCGGAACTGGTAATTCGCGTAGGCATTCCCGAAGTTAAATATCAAACACTTGAATTAAACAATCCCGAAATCGCCTTGGGCGAAGATAATATGCTGCTGCTGTGGGAATCTGACCAAGAACTAGAAATTAAAATTTACTTCAGCCATGAAAATTTTGCTAAACTTAAGGAATTGCTGGCATAGAAAAGACGGAGAAAATAGTTGATATGGTAGGCTTGGGGTGCGGGATGAGCGATGTATACTCTTAGTCACCTATAAATATCTTAAGACTTGTGGACGGGTGCGTCGAAACCGAGTTTTTTCACAGCCATACTTCGTTACAGCCTGGGGCAAGGGAGCATCTCATATTTGTAAAAACACTTCTTCTGACTACTTCCTTCTTCCTCTTTCCTTCTTCTTCCTGTCTCCTGCCTCAAAACTCCAATTTCTAGCTTGGTTGCTTTCGTTGAGATGCTCCCTGGGGCAAGAGTAAAAAACCCGGTTTATTCGCCTCGCACTGCGTCCAGGTATGTATATGTGCTAAAACTTTTTGAAGATGGCAGCAAAATGTCAAGAAACTTGCGTTACCCTCCTGGGATATTTAATGCTAAAGTCAAGTAAAAAAAACTGTCCCCGGCGGCTCAACCTGGTTGTACAAAAATACGTTGTCGCAGCCCTTGAACAAAGTTAAAAAACCCGGTTGCTTTGGTGTGGAGTGCCTAAGCGATGATTGTTTTTCCACCAACTTAATTTGGACAGCAAATAAGGGGATTTTTGTGGGCAATTAAATATAATTAAAATACGGTTAACTTTAGTTGCTAACTTAAGACTAGCAACTAATAAGTTAAAAGTAGAGAATGTGCGTTATTTGATGAACTAATATCTAAAATTACTCTTTTTGTTGGTGAGGTCAAAAAGTGTTTAATAAAAAATAATTACGATCGGAAAGGAATCGCTAAACTTATTAAATTATCAACCTGCTGCTAGCACTAAAAAATTCACAGTAATCAGACAAAAATGATATTAGATAAAGGAAATATTCAAATTTTAATTATTGACGATCAGCCCCAAAACCTGCGGTTTATATCAGACATATTGACGAAAGAAGGGTATAAAGTTCAGCGGGCAATTTCGGGAGAAATGGTGGTTAATGCTAATTTAACCGTCCTCCCAGACTTAATTTTGCTGGATATTGCCATGCCCAAAATGAACGGCTATGAAGTGTGCGCCCGACTGAAAGCTAACGAAAAAACTAGAGAAATCCCGGTTATTTTCTTGAGCGTTTTTGAGGAAACTTTTTACAAAGTCAAAGCTTTTGAAGTCGGCGGTGTTGACTACATTACTAAGCCTTTTCAAGTGGAAGAAATTTTAGTGCGGCTCGAAAGTCAATTGACTATACAACAGCTATCCAAACAATTAAAACAGCAGAATGCCCAACTGCAACAAGAGGTAGAATTTCGCAAGCGAACAGAACAATCACTCCGGGAAAGCAAAGCACGGTTGCAGAAATTGGCAGTCAATATACCGGGAGTTCTTTATCAATTTATAAAGAAGGCAGATGGAAGTTTCAAGTTTGAATATATTAGTTATGCTTGTCGGGATATTTACGAATTAGAGAGTGAAGAAATATTAAGAGATCCCGAATTTTGCTTCTCTCAAAATCATCCAGATGACCAAGATTATCTGGTCAAAAAAATTGCTACTAGCGCCCAAACTTTAGAACCTTTTGCCTTTGAATGGCGGATTATTACACCGTCGGGTAAACTCAAATGGCTGCAATCTAATTCTCGGCCAGAAATACGCGATAATCGCGATATTGTTTGGTATGGCGTAGTTTTTGATATCAGCGATCGCAAGCACGCAGAAATAGAAATGGCTGGAGCTAAAGCTGCTCTAGAACGGCGAGTTCAGCGAGAATTGCTGATTGCAAAAATAACTCAAGAAATTCGCTCAAGCTTGCAGCCAGAACAAATATTTCAAATAGCTGCAACTCAAATCGGTCTGGCATTCTGCGCCAATCGCTGTTTGATTCATACTTACGTTACTACTCCCCAAGTGGATATTCCTCTGGCGGCAGAGTATCTCGAACCCGAGTGCGAATCTATTCGGAACGTACCTGTTCCAATTTGGGGCAATCCTCACGTCATACAAATGATGATACAAGATCTGCCGATCGCCTCCAACAATGTTTATTCAGACCCTCTGTTGCTAGCTGTTCAACCGATTTGCCAGAAGGTTGGGTTAAAATCAATGCTGGCAATTCGCACTTCCTACCAAGGCATGGCAAACGGCGCTATCTGTTTGCACCAGTGCGATCGTTACCGGGAATGGACTTCCGAAGAAATTGACTTATTAGAAGCTGTGGCGGCTCAAGTAGGGATCGCTATCGCTCAGGCTAAACTGATCGAACGAGAAAAAAACCGAATTCAGCAGCTCGATCGGCAAAATAAAGTGCTGCAAGCAGAAATTCGCACCCGTGTCCGCGCCGAGCAAGCTTTGCAAGAATCTGAAACAGAATTGCGGGCGATTTTTGCCGCCATGACTGACACAGTTTTAGTGAGAAATGCAGAAGGACGCTGCATCAAAATTGCCCCTACAGCATCAACAAATTTGGTGAAACCTCCCAGCGAAATGATTAACAAAACCGCTCATGAAGTCTTGCCGCAACCTATAGCAGATTTAGTATTAAATGCCATCAAACAAGCTCTAAAAACGAAGCAAACCCTCAATGTTGAATATAGCTTTAAAATCGGAGAGCGCGAAGTTTGCCTAGACGCTAAAGTTTCTCCGCTTACTCCTGATTCAGTAATTATCGTAGCCAGAGATATTAGCGTTCGCAAACAAACAGAATCCGCACTCAGACAGAGCCAGCACTTCATTCAAGCGATCGCCGATTCCAACCCGAACCTATTGTACGTTTACGATTTAATTGAACAGCGGAATGTTTATACCAACCGACAAATTTCGACGATACTTGGATACACCGCCCAAGAAATACAAGATATGGGTACAGCAATGATGCCAACGCTGCTCCACTCCGACGATTTGCCAAACTTTTTTGAAAACCTCCACAAAGTAGATCAAGCCAAAGACGGTGATGTCATTGAATGTCAATACCGCATGAAACACAAAAACGGTGAATGGCGATGGATGCACACTTGGGATACAGTATTTCTCAGAACAGCCGATGGTAGACCCAAACAAATTCTCAGCACTGCTAATGACATCACAGACCGCAAATTAGCCGAAGAGAAACTTCTAGCATCGCAGCGAAGAATCTCGTTTTTATTGCAGCAAACGCCGATCGCCATTATTGAGTTAAACCTCAATTTAGAAATTATTACTTGGAATCCCGCCGCAGTTGCTATTTTTGGCTACAGTGAGCAAGAAGCGATTGGTCGAGTCGCCTCCGATTTTATCGTACCTGAAAGCTACCACCCGCAATTATCTGAGATTTTCAATCATGACTTGAATGCCAAATCCAGCGGCACTACCGAAAATCGGACTAAAGACGGCAGAATTATCATCTGCGAGTGGTACAATACTCAGCTAATTGACGATAACGGTACAGCGATCGGCATTGCTCTAATGGCTGTAGATATTACTGAACGCAAGCAGGCAGAAACCGAACTGCAAGAAAGTGCTTTACGACAAAGAGCGATCGCCCGCATCATTGAAAGAATGCGGCAGACTTTAGATATCCGAGAAATTTTTTACGCCACAACCCGAGAATTGCGCCAAACCATGAAGTGCGATCGAGTCGCCATTTACCGTTTCAATCCAGACTGGAGCGGCGAATTTGTAGCCGAATCCCGTGACCACAAGTGGGTTTCTTTCATCCAAGAACAGGAACTCGATTCTCACTTTACTGAAGGCGCTTTAGACAGCGAACGTTGCGTTGTCAAAGAATTAGATAGCCCCTCACAAGAAATACAGGATACCTATTTGCAAGAAACCCAAGGCGGAGTTTTCAGCCGAGGTAAAACTTACCTTTGTGTCCCAGACATTTACAAGCAAGGATTCGATATTTGTTACATCAATTTGCTAGAAAAATTTCAAGCTAAATCCTACATTATTGTGCCAATTTTCTGCGGCCAAACGCTCTGGGGATTACTAGCATCCTATCAAAATTCAGCTCCCCGCCAGTGGAGCAAAGCTGAAATCAACGTTGTAGTTGATGTAAGCACTCAGCTAGGAGTAGCATTACAGCAAGCGGAATTGCTCGCCCGTACTCAAAGGCAGTCAATGGAACTGATTAAATCCAAAGAAAACGCCGAAGTTGCCAACCGCGCCAAAAGCCAATTTCTAGCTTCCATGAGCCACGAACTCCGCACACCTCTCAACGCCATTCTCGGTTTTTCCCAAGTCATGGCCCGCAACAGTTCTATCACGGAAGAACAAAAAGAATACATAGAAATTATTAACCGCAGCGGCGAACATTTGCTGGAACTCATCAATGATGTTTTGTCAATGTCCAAAATAGAATCCGGTCAAATTACTATCAATCCCAGCCGCTTTAATCTATACAACCTTCTCAACAGTCTCAAAGAAATGCTGCAACTAAAAGCAAACTCAAAAGGTTTGCACCTAATTTTTGAAAATGCCGAGGATTTGCCGCAGTACATTCAAACAGACGAAGCTAAATTGCGGCAAGTTTTAATTAACCTCCTCGGCAATGCGATTAAATTTACTCAACAGGGAACCGTTACTTTGCGCGTCAGCAGCCAAGCTGAAAAAGACGCCACCGAAGAAAACAAATCCCTATTGTCTTTTGAAATTGCCGATACGGGCCCCGGCATTTCTCCCTTGGAACTTTCCACATTATTTAAGCCCTTTGTACAAACCGAAACTGGTCGAAACTCCATGCAGGGAACTGGTCTGGGGTTGCCGATCAGCCAACAGTTTGTCCGGATTATGGGAGGTGATATTGCTGTTGAAAGTCAACTCGGTCAAGGCACAACTTTCAGCTTTAATATCTGGGTTAACTTAGTAACAGAAAGTGATGAACAAGAAAAATCACCGATTAAACAAGTTATTGCTTTAGAAGCCGGACAAGAAACTTATCGGATATTAATAGTTGAAGATGTAGCGGAAAATCGCCAACTGCTGCTTAAGCTGCTGGTACCCCTGGGATTTGAAGTCCGGGAAGCAACAAACGGTCAAGAAGCAATTGCTTTGCATTCAACTTGGAAGCCGCACTTGATATTAATGGATATGCTGATGCCCGTGATGGATGGGTATGAAGCGACAAGACAGATCAAAAAAACTCTAGAAGGTAGAGAAACAATAATTATTGCCCTGACTGCCAGTGCTTTTGACGAGCAGCGGCAAATAATTTTGTCGGCTGGTTGTAACGATTTGATCTGTAAACCGTTTCGGGAAGAGGTACTCTTTGAAAAGATAGCGCATCACCTCAACCTGCGTTATATTTATGAGAAAGAAAACTTATCTACTTCTTTTTCAACACCGACGCTGCTTAAAAGTTTGACCACCGAAGATTTGAGTGTAATGCCCACAGACTGGGTGGTCGAGTTGCACCGAGCAGCACTTTGTGTAGATGACCAGCGCATCCTCGAACTGATCGAGGAAATTCCCGAAACAGAGGCAAATCTCGCTAACGCTTTAACAGATTTAGTCGATAATTTTCGGATAGATATCATTATCGATTTAACTCAATTATATTATGATGAACGACCATCCATTACCAGTGACTCCTAAAGACATTCTGATCGTTGACGATATGCCGGATAATTTGCGACTTTTATCCACTATGCTGACATCTTACGGGTATCATGTCAGGAAGGCTATTAACGGACACTTGGCTTTGCAAGGGGCACAAATATCTCCTCCCGATCTAATTTTACTAGATATTAATATGCCGCAAATGAACGGGTATGAAGTTTGTGAGCAGTTAAAGTTCAGCGAAAAAACTAAAGATATTCCGGTAATTTTTATTAGTGCGCTAGATGACGTGCTGGAAAAAGTTAAAGCTTTTCAAGTAGGAGGAGTGGATTATATTACTAAACCTTTTCAAGTAGAAGAAGTCTTAGCCCGCGTCCAAAACCAACTTTCCCTTCGTTCGCTGCAATCCAAACTGCAACTGCAAGCTACGGAACTGCACGATCGCAATTCTAGATTGCAGGAAGAAATTGCAGAACGGCAGCGGGCTGAAGAATCAATCCGGTTTTTGCTGGAAACTACGCGGGCGATCGGCGAAGCTGTAGACTTTCACTCAGCTTTAGAAGTAATTCTGCACCATGTTGGCGAAACAATCGGATGGGATGTAGGAGAAGCTTGGATTCCCGATGCAGAAGGAACTGTGCTGCAATCTGCCCGGGGCTGGTATGCCAGCAACCCCAGCATGGAATCGTTCCGCAAGCAAAGCGAACAACTGACATTTGCCCGGAATATAGGGCTGCCGGGACGAATTTGGGCATCCAAGCAACCGGAATGGGTAGAAGATATTTCCAAGGGCTACCCGCATTTTTTCCGAAGTCAGATAGCACTAGAACTCGGATTCAAAGCGGGTTTTGGCGTGCCGATTTTGGTAGGCGATGAAGTATTGGCAGTGCTAGTTTTCTTTAAAATTTCGTCGGGTGGGAAAGACGCACGATTTATAGACGTTTTTAATGCAGTCGGCACTCAATTAGGTTCTTTAATTCAGCGCAAACAAGCAGAAGAATTGCTGCGTATTGCTCAAGAAAAATATCACAGTATTGTAGAAAATGCGATGGAAGGCATTTTTCAAAGCACGCCTTCAGGAAGCTATCTCAGCGCTAATCCAGCTTTGGCCAAATTGTACGGTTACGAATCCCCAGAAGAACTGATGTCCGACATTAAAAATATTGCTCAGCAACTGTATGTTGACCAGGAACGCCGCGTCGAATTCGTGGCTGCTATGGATGCTGAAAATGCCGTTTCGGGGTTTGAATCTATGGTATGCCGCAAAGACGGGCGGCGGATTTGGGTGTCAGAAAATGTCCGGGCTGTTCGAGATTCAAAAGGTGAGCTGCTCTACTATGAGGGTACTGTTTCGGACATTACCGAGCGCAAATTAGCACAAGAAGCCCTAAAAGTTCAACAAGAACAAAGCGAGAAGTTGCTGTTAAATATTTTGCCAAAACCAATAGCAGAACGTTTGAAGGCAGAGCAAAGCACGATCGCCGACAGTTTTGCCCAAGTAAGTGTTTTATTTGCTGATATTGTTGGCTTTACTGAGTTGTCTGCTAGAATGTCTCCCACCGAGTTGGTCAAGCGCTTGAACGTAATTTTTTCCCACTTCGACCAGTTAGCTGAAAAGTACGGGGTGGAGAAAATTAAGACTATTGGCGATGCTTACATGGTAGTCGGGGGATTGCCTACCCCGAGACAGGACCACGCCGAGGCGATCGCCCAAATGGCCCTGGGAATGCAGGCAAAAATAGCAAAGTTGTGCGCCGAGACAGGGGAAAAACTGGCAATTCGCGTCGGCATCAATTCCGGGCCGGTGGTTGCGGGAGTAATTGGTGTGAGCAAGTTCACTTATGATTTGTGGGGAGATACGGTGAATGTAGCGGCGAGGATGGAAGCTACGGGTTTTGCAGGCAGAATTCAAGTTACTGATGTTACTTATGAGCTTTTGAAAGATAAGTATTTATTTGAGAGGCGAGGCGTGATTCCGGTAAAAGGTAAGGGGAATATGATGACTTATTGGTTGCTAGAAAAAAACTAAAAATGGGAATTGGGCATGGGGCATTGGGCATGGGGCATTGGGCATGGGGCATTGGGCATGGGGCATTGGGCATGGGGTATTACAACAAATAACAAATAACCAATAACCAATAACCAATAACACATAACCAATAACACATAACCAATAACACATAACCAATAACCAATAATTCATGACTACTGACTACTGACTACTGACTACTGACTTCTGCTATGATGAAAGTAGTTAACGAAACTTTACATAATAGCCGTGACTGCACAACAATTAGTATCTGCAACGAGTTTTGAAAAGCTAATTTGGACTTGGAAAGGTCACAAAATCCAATATACCGTCCAAGGAACCGGCCGCCCTCTGATCTTGATTCACGGATTTGGGGCTTCGATCGGACATTGGCGGCAAAATATCCCCCCACTAGCGGCCGGTGGCTATCGCGTATTTGCTTTGGACTTGCTGGGATTCGGTGCTTCCGCCAAACCAGCCCTAGATTACACTCTGGAATTGTGGGAAGAATTGCTGAGAGATTTCTGGGCGGATCTGGTACAGGAACCGGCGGTATTTGTCGGGAATTCGATCGGCGCTTTGCTGAGTTTGATGGTAGTCGCCAACCATCCAGAAATATCAGCAGGTGCAGTCTTAATCAACTGTGCTGGCGGGCTCAACCACCGGCCCGACGAACTGAATTTCCCGCTGCGAGTAGTAATGGGGACTTTTACTAAATTAGTTCGATCGCCCCTGATTGGCCCCTTTATGTTCAACAACATCCGCCAAAAACACCGCATCCGCAACACCCTGCGCCAAGTCTACGGGAACCGCGAAGCCATCACCGACGAACTCGTAGAACTCCTCCACGCCCCCTCCTGCGAGCCCGGAGCTCAACAAGTGTTTGCCTCGATTCTCACAGCTCCTCCAGGCCCTCAACCGTCAGAATTGCTGCCCAAAGTCGATCGTCCGTTATTGGTACTTTGGGGCGCAGACGACCCGTGGACGCCAATCGCCGGCAGCCAAATTTATCAACAATTGGCCGCCAACGATAAACCAGTGAAATTTGTTTCCATTCCCAACACAGGCCACTGTCCCCACGACGAGCGGCCGAGTGAAGTCAACGCTCTGATTTTGGACTGGCTGCTGGAAGTGAAGTAAAATTTTTATGCTGAATCCAACCCTTGGGCGATCGACAAAAACCCCTGCCTTACAAAGGTTCAGCCTCGCTCCACCGCACCAGCACCCCGGCAGCAGCCGACTCAAAAAACAATTTTTGTAAAAAGTATTGACACAATTTACTGAGTCAGCTATATTGATGGACGTGTGAGGAGCGAACCAGTAAGAGCACCGAGACGAAACACGGCCAGTCGTCGGTGCTCTTTCTGTTGGAACCCATTTTTAAGAGTTTGAAATTATCTATAAATTCACATCCAGAAGATCTGTAAGCCCGCCCCGCTTTCTTCATTTCTTCCTACCCTTCGGGAACGGCTTCGCCGAACGCGTTCTTAGCGTCTTCGCGGTTCGTTAAATAAATATTCGGATGTTGCAAACAAAGTAATTGACTGGACTTAATCTCGAAAAATCCGAAATTGTGGATTTTTTTTATAATCAAAATTTGATTGCATAGAACTCAAAACTAGAGAGTTATATAATAATAAATTGTCGCTGGGTCGGGGCGAGTTGATATACATTTTTTCCAAATGTCGCTAAACCCGCCCCTGCGGTATTCGTGCTACAAATATCAACGATCGCCCAAAACAAATTGTTCGATCGCAGCCGCCACCCCATCTTCCTCCACATCCGGCGCCACCCAATCAGCAGCAGCCTTCACCGCATCAGGAGCATTGCCCATTGCCACGCCCACACCCGCGTAGGCAATCATTTCTACATCATTAAAATTGTCGCCGATCGCCATCACGTTCGCCGCCTGCAAACCCAAAAGTTCCTCCGCTAAATACTGCACCGCATCTCCCTTATTCGCCAAAGGATGCGTAGCTTCAAAAAAAGTAGCAACGGATCGAGTCAAATAAAGCTCCGCAGGCGTGTAGCGCTGCCGCATACTGCTGAGCAAGCCGTCGAGTACCCCCGGATTCTCGCACAAAGCCAAAACTTTCGTCGGTTCCCCCGGAAGATCTCGCCGCAAATCTTTAATCACCATTGGTTCAATGCCCGATCGTTCGGCATAAATTCGGGTAGCTGCGGTAATTTCCGGCACGTAAAGTTGATCCTCAATGTAGAAATGGATCGAAAGGAGCGGTCGCAAATGCGGTTCTTCAAAATAATCTAACAGTTGCAGAGCAGTTTGTTTCGACAGCGGCAAGTGCCGCAGCCGTTTTTGAGTAGCGTGATCTTGAATCCACGCGCCCTGGTAGCAAATCAGCGGCAATGTTGAGCCGATGTCGCGGTGAAAACGCAAAGCTGAGCGGTACATCCTGCCCGTAGCGACGGCCACTTTCACTCCCCGCGACTCGGCAGCCAAAATTGCCTGCTTGACTGGTTCTCGGATGGTATTTGACAAACCTGCGATCGTGCCGTCTATATCCACTACCAGCAATTGAATGTCTGCGGTGCCAAAAGCGCGATCGGTCGCATTAGCTGGATTTGAGGCAGTTATATTCTGCATGATTTTTTTAGATTTTAGCTGTTGATTTGCAAGCACCCATTTATTTTGCCACTGGCGGGATAGCAAAGTGCGACTTCTGATTTTTTGAAGACTAAAATATAGATAAGTAAATAAGCGACAAAAAAAGTATCTAGGAGGGCCCTTTGGGGAGGGATTTAGCTCAGCTATATAATAGTAGCCAGTTTACTGCCGTAAAAACCACACTCGCTCGCGATGTGTATTTCCACTTACTTAATAATACTTGTGGCAAAAAAGAATGCAACTGTAGGTGTGATCCAAAACCTTATGTCATCAATCATTCCCAATCTAACATTTAAAATTGTCTAACCAGATATTTAAAATTACCCCAAATATCATGATTTCTATCCCTGGATACCGCATTGACGAAGAACTTTATACAAACCCTCACACAGTTATTTATCGAGGGATGCAGCTTGAGGAAGAAAAACCTGTTATCCTCAAAACTCTCACGCCGACATACCCTACCCCAGCGCAAATATCCCAACTCCTGCACGAATCCGAAATTCTTAAAAATTTGAGTTTGCCCGGAATAGTCAAGCTTTACAAAATAGAAACATACAATCACTTTCCTGTTTTAGTTTTAGAAGATTTTGGTGGCATTTCCCTAAAAGACTTTCTCAGCAACAACCAGCTAGAGTTACAACAATTTCTGCATATTGGCATCAAACTAGCAGAAACTATTGGGCAACTTCACGAACACCACATTATTCACAAAGATATTAAACCCAGCAATATTATTGTCAATATCGAGACAGGAGATGTCAAGATTGCTGATTTTGCGATCGCCTCCCTGCTACCGGGCGAAAACCCCGCCCCCAGCCATCCCCATTTACTCGAAGGCACTCTCGCCTATATGTCTCCTGAACAAACGGGACGCATGAATCGGGCGATCGACTACCGCACTGATTTTTATTCTTTAGGCGTCACCTTTTATGAAATGCTTTGTGGCGAATTGCCTTTTCAGGCGATCGATCCCATGGAATTAGTACACTGCCATATTGCTAAAACGCCAGTTTCTCCTTGTGAAAACAGAAAGCAAAAAGTAGAAAACAGAAGCATCGAAGGCAGAATCAATCAAGTAGGAACCAAAGAGATTCCTCAAGTCGTTTCCGATATCGTCATAAAACTCTTAGCAAAAACAGCCGAAGACAGGTATCAAAGTGCTTTCGGACTTTTGTACGACTTGGAAAATTGTCTCGCTCAACTGCAAACAACAGGCCAAATTTCCCACATAATCCTCGGCGAACAAGATCAGTCAAGTCACCTGCAAATTTCGCAAAAATTTTACGGGCGAGAAGCAGAAGTTAATATGCTTCTCAGTATTTTCCAGCGGATGAGGCGAGGCAATACAGAAATCGTGCTGATTTCTGGTGGTGCAGGTGTGGGCAAATCGTCGTTAGTATATGAAGTTTACAAGCCGATTCGGCGGGAAAACGGGTATTTTATTGACAGCAAATTTGAGCAATTTAAGCGCGATATTCCCTACGCTTTTTTGCTCCAAGCTTTTCAAGATTTGTTACGGCAAATTTTCACAGAGAATGCCGCACAAATTCATGTTTGGAAACAAAAAATTTTAAAAGCACTCGGCGGCAACTGCCAAGTAATTATTGAAGCTATTCCCGAAGTAGAACTGATTGTCGGGCCGCAGCCCCCCGTGCCCGATTTAGGAGCCAATGAATCTCAAAATCGCTTTAATTTAGTATTTCAAAACTTCATCCGCGTTTTTGCTCAAAAAGAACACCCCCTAGTAATTTTCCTCGACGACTTGCAGTGGGTCGATTCAGCCTCTCTCAAGTTAATAGAACTGGTAGCAACTGACCTAGAAACTCAATATTTATTGATAATTGGAGCTTATAGAGAGCAGGAAGTAGATGCAAATCATCCCCTAATGCTGACCGCCGAAGCAATTAAAAAAGCAGGCGGAACTGTGAGGGCGATCGCCCTTCCGCCGTTAGATATAAGCAGCGTCAACCAATTCGTTGCCGATACTTTGAACTGCGCCCCAGAAAAATCCCTAAGTTTAGCAGAATTGCTTTTCCGAAAAACCGCTGGCAATCCATTCTTTTTAACTCAATTGATTAAATTTCTTAACTCAAAAAACTTAATTTACTTTAAACTTTCACCCTCGAATAATTTGGTCAAGCTAGCTAAATCTAACCTGTCGGGCTTAGCGCAACCAATCTCAGAGCAAATTATGAAAAAATGCCATATCACAGGCGAGTGGCAGTGGGATATCGAACAAATACAAGAAATGGGAATAACTGACAATGTTGTCGAATTAATGATAGATAACATTCAGAAACTTTCAGAGGCTACCCAGGAACTGCTTAAATTAGCCGCTTGTATCGGAAACAAATTTGATTTAAAAACTCTCTCGACAATCGCCGAAAAACCTCTGGCGTCCGCAGCAACCGACCTCGGTGAGGCACTTCAGTCCGGTCTGATTTTGCTCGTGAATAACGCCTACAAAATGCCGATCGCACTAGCAGCAAGCACAGAAGTAACAGACACAATATCTAGAGACTTTACCGATAAATTTTCCCTGCCAGTGGCTGATATTTTGAGCGCAACTTACAAATTTTTGCATGAGCGAGTGCAGCAAGCAGCTTATGCTTTAATATCCGATTCTCAAAAACAAGAAATTCATCTAAAAATAGGCAGTTTTTTATTACGCACTGCACCACCAGAGCAATTAGAAGAGCATATTTTTGATACCGTAAACCAACTAAATTTTGCCAAAGAAATCATCAGCAGCCAATTAGAACAATTTCATTTATGCAAATTAAATTTAATTGCAGGCCGCAAAGCAAAAGCAAGTGCAGCTTACGAACTTGCCCTGAAATATTTAACCGCAGGTATTGAACTGCTGCCCCCGGAAAGTTGGGAAACTGACTACGAATTGACTCTTGCACTCTACGAGTCAGCAGCAGAAGCTGCTTACCTCAATACCGACTTTGAGCCAATGGAAAAATGGGCGAGAATTGTCCTGCAACACGCAAAAAATGAACTAGACAAAATCAAAGTATTTGAAATCAGAATCATAGCTTGTGCGATGCAAGCCAAACTCCAAGAATCGGTAAAAATTGGTCGCGAAGCACTAAAAATGTTAGGAATAAACTTTCCCGAATCGCCGATTCCCCTCCACATTCAGCAAGCACTGGCTAAAACGGCAGCTTATTTAACAGGAAAGAAAATAGAAGATTTAATTAACTTGCCGATTATGACAAATCCGCACAAGCTAGCAACTATGCGCGTGCTTTCCAGTATGTTTTCAGCTACATTTATAGTTGAACCTGTGCTGCTGCCGCTGATTGTGTGCGAGCAAGTGAATTTATCTATTAATTACGGAAACTCTACTTTTTCTGCTTTCGGTTATGCTAATTACGGAGCAATTTTAAAAGGAATAGTTAGAGATATTGAATCTGGCGATCGCTTTGGTCAATTAGCTTTAAATTTGAGCGAGAGATTAAATGCGTTAGAATTCAAAAGCAAAACGCTTAATTTAGTAGCATTCATTTTGATGAACGGCAAGCATCACGTTAAAGACTCTTTGCCGCTATTAGAGGACGCCTATCAAAGCGCGCTAGAAAATGGGGATTTAGAATGTGTCGGATATGCAGCCGTAAATATTTGTCAGTCTTTGTATTTCATCGGTCAAGAATTGCCACAACTGGAACGGAGAATGGTAAGTTACAACCATTTGCTGTTTCAACTCAAGCAAGAAACTGTCTTGAATTGGAATCAAATATATCGGCAAACTATTTTGGAATTGATGGGAAAATTGGAAAGTGCACACCTTATATTAGATGAAGCATACAGCGAAGAAAAATTGTTGTCGCTGCTGTTGAAAGCTAACGATCGGGTGGGACTACAGCACTTTTATGTGCAAAAATTAATACTAGCGTATTTATTTGGGGATACCGCTACAGCGCTAGAAAATGCAGCGCAAGCCGAAGTATATTTAGACGGAGTTGCAGGTTTTATTAATGTTTCTGAATACCAGTTTTACGATTCTCTAGCCCGCCTAGCAGCCTATCCATCTGCGACAGATGAGGAACAAGAAGAGCATATTTTTTACGCTGTCAGTAACCGGAACAAACTGCAACAAAAAGCGCTTTTGGCGCCCATGAATCTTCAGCACAAATGCGACTTACTTACGGCAGAAAAAGCGCGGGTTTTGGGCAATGTTGTGAGAGCAATGGAATATTACGATCGCGCAATTGAAGGAGCCCAAGAAAACGGATACATACAAGTCCAAGCACTAGCAGCAGAATTGGCAGGAGCATTTTATCTATCGATAGGACGAGAAAAAAGTTCTAAAACTTACTTGACAGAAGCGCGTTATTGCTATCAGCGCTGGGGAGCAACAGCCAAAGCAGCGCATTTAGAATCGAAATACTCGCACTTGCTAACTTCAGGCTCGATTTCAACTAATATTGAAACTCACAAATCTACCAGCAGCGCTTCCACTACGAACGACAGTGCAGGCGTGCTAGACTTGACCACAGCAGTTAAAGCATCGCAAACCTTAGCCGGCGAAATAGTTCTAGACAAACTGCTGGCAAAAATGATGAAAATTGTTATTGAAAATGCGGGGGCGCAAACAGGCTTTTTAATACTAGAAAAAGATGGTCAATGGGTGATTGAAGCATCAGGCTCTGTAGATGTCGATCGCGTTGCTGTCATGCAATCAATTCCGATAGATTTTGTAGCCGACGATCGAGAAGTAACTTTGCTGGCCGTTGCAGTTGTGAATTACGTCGCCCGCACCCAGCAAAGTATAGTTTTAAACGATGCCAGCCGCGAAGGACAATTTACTCGCACACCCTATATAATGGCTGTTCAACCTAAATCAATTCTTTGCACTCCGTTAATTAATCAAAGCCAACTCACTGGTATTCTATATTTAGAAAACAATCTGACTACAGGCGCTTTTACACAAGATAGGTTAGAAATATTAAAACTGCTGTCATCTCAAATTTCTATCTCCAGCGAAAATGCCCAACTTTACGCCAACTTGCACCAATTCAATCAGAATCTCGAAAATTTAGTACAGCAGCGTACCTCCGAGCTCTCCCAAACTTTAGAAGACTTAAAATCGGCTCAAAATAAACTCGTAGAGTCGGAAAAAATGGCTGCGCTCGGCGGGTTGGTTGCAGGTGTTGCCCACGAAATCAATACTCCCATCGGCATCGGCATCACCGCCGCCTCCCTGCTTGCTGAAAAAGCCACAAAGTTTTTTGAGGTTTACAGTAACGGCCAAATAAAACGTTCCGAGTTAGAAAAGTTTCTGGATACCGCCATGCAAAGCAGTAATATGATCTTATCTAACCTCACGCGGGCAGCCGACTTGATTCACAGTTTTAAAGAAGTAGCTGTAGATCAGTCGAGCGAGTTAAAACGCACGTTTAATGTTAAAAACTATCTAGAGGAAATTTTGACATCCTTAACAGCCAAACTAAGAAGAACTAAGCACAAAATAGAGATTAAGTGTGATGAAAATATTGTAGTGGACAGTTACCCCGGCGTAGTGTGTCAAATTGTGACAAATCTGGTGTTGAATTCCCTAATTCACGCCTACGATGGAGAAGACGAAGGCGTTCTGGCTTTTGATTTCAAACTAGAGGGCGATCGGCTAATATTTGAATATGCCGATAACGGCAAAGGAATTGACCCAGAAAATCTAAGTAAAATTTTTGAACCGTTTTTTACCACCAAAAGAGGTCAGGGAGGCACGGGATTGGGACTGCACATTATTTATAACCTTGTTACTCAAAAACTAAAAGGCACAATTAACTGCACAAGTCAAGTAAATAAAGGCACAAAATTTATGATTGAATTTCCCGCTAAAATGAGCAATTAGTTATTAGACCGCCAACATGGATATAAGTTTTATATAGGAGAACGATATATGTCAGAAGCTAGTAAAAACCTGTTGGCTGCAGGCGATGAGGAATTAATCGCGGCGGGCGACGATGAATTAATATTTGCAGAAGAAGACGAGGCGGAACAAAAACCCCTAGAAGACAGTTGGAAAATATTAATTGTAGATGATGAAATAGAAATTCACAATATTACTAAACTAGCGTTAAACGATTTTAAATTTGAAGGAAAAAGTATAACGTTTATCAGCGCTTACTCAGGGAAAGAAGCTAAAGAAATAATCCAAAATAACTACGACATAGCATTGATTTTACTCGATGTAGTTATGGAAACAGAAGAAGCAGGCTTGGAAGTAGTTAAATACATCCGCGATATTTTAAATAATCAAATTGTGCGAATTATTTTACGCACTGGACAGCCCGGGCAAGTACCAGAAGATGTAGTAATTGTCAGCTACGATATCAATGATTACAAAACCAAAACAGAACTTACTAACAAAAAATTATTTACCACAGTAGTCACCGCACTGAGAGCATTTAGATCGCTCAATCAAATCGAATCCAGCAAAAGCGAACTAGAAAAAATTGCAGCCGCATCAGCCCGTTTTGTACCCCGTGAATTTTTGAAGTTTCTCAAAAGAGAAAGCATAGTTGATGCCAGACTAGGAGACTCTGTACAAGCAGAAATGACGATTATGTTTGCCGACATTCGCTCATTTACAAGTCTGTCAGAAAGTATGTCTCCCCGAGAAAACTTTGAATTTATTAACTCTTACTTAAGCCGAGTTGGCCCAGTTATCCGCGAGTACAACGGTTTTATAGATAAATATATTGGTGACGGGATTATGGCTTTGTTTCCTAACAGGGCTGAAGATGCTGTGCAAGCAGCAATTGAGATGCAGCAGCAAGTGAAGATTTATAACAAACACAGGCAAAACAGTGGCTATCAACCTATTTCGATAGGGATTGGTTTGCATACGGGGACTTTAATGTTAGGTACGATTGGCGAAGCGGAACGAATGGAAAGTACGGTGATTTCTGATGCCGTTAATTTAGCTTCCCGCGTGGAAGGATTGACAAAGCTTTATGGGGTGGCTATTGTAGCTAGCGTCCAAACCCTTTGCCGGATAGACGATCCTCAACATTACAAGTGCCGATTTCTCGATCGCGTTCAAGTAAAAGGAAAACAAACACCTGTTGCTGTATTTGAAATTTACGATGGCGACTCGCCGACAATGATCGAACTAAAAGCACAAACTCAAACTTATTTTGAACAGGGAATTTTTTTTCACTACCAGCAGCAATTCGCGCAAGCAAGGCAAATGTTTCTGCGCGTCCTGCAAGTCAACAAGTATGATAAGGCAGCAGCTTTTTATGCAGAACGCTGCGAGATGTTGATGAAGAATGCAGTCATTATGACTCTGGAAGGAATAGAAATTTAGTTAATGGGTAATAGGTAATTGATAATTGGTAATTAGTAGTTTTTCTGTCTTCCCTTTTCCCTCTTCCTTCTCTCTTCTCCCCCATGCGCTTCAAATCCCTTGATGTTTTTCGCGGAATTGCGATCGCCTCGATGATTCTAGTCAACAACCCCGGCAGTTGGGAACAGGTGTATCCACCGCTAGAGCACGCAGAATGGCACGGCTGCACCCCGACAGACTTAATATTTCCGTTTTTCTTGTTCATCGTTGGCTGCGCGATGTCTTTCTCGCTGTCTAAATATATTCAAAATTATCCAAAAACCGGAATAGAAACCTCAAAAATTACACAAATAAAGCAAAAATCAGCATCCGCCAAAAACCCTCTTCCTTCTTCCTTATTCCTTCTTCCTTATTCAAATATTTACTGGCGAATTGCGCGCCGCGCCGCGATTTTATTTATATTAGGATTGCTGCTAAATACATCTTCGATCGCCCTTGACGTACTTCTCAACAGCGCCCCGCTTGAAAACTTCGGTAAAATCCGCATCATGGGAGTATTGCAGCGCATCGGCTTAGCTTATTTCATCAGTGCGATCGCCATTCTCAACCTTTCCCCCCGCAATCAAAAACTGCTGGCGGTTGCCGTACTTTTGGGCTATTGGGCTGCACTCACCGTATTTGCTGTAGGGGGGTACACTGCCGGCGAACTCACGCCAGAGGGCAATTTAGGGGGATATGTCGATCGGCTAATTCTCGGTAGCCAACACCTGTACAAAGGCGGCCCCTTCGACCCCGAAGGATTGTTGAGTACCTTACCCGCAGTTGTCACAGTCCTGATCGGCTACTTTACAGGAGAATGGCTGCGCGTACAGCCAATCAAAACCCGCACCAGTATCAACTTAGCAATCTGCGGCCTCAGTTGCGTGGTAATCGGCCACTTGTGGGGATTTTTATTTCCGATCAACAAACAACTGTGGACAAGTTCCTATGTAGTGTTTACCGCTGGTTGGGCGTTGCTATTACTAGCAGTTTGCTACGACACAATAGAAGTGCGATGTTGGAAATGGGGGCGACCCTTTGAAATCCTGGGATTGAATGCTATTTTCCTGTTTGTTGCTTCCGGTATTGTCGCGAGAATTCTTCTAAAAACCCATATCGGTACTGGTGAAAAAGCTCCAACAACTTACACTTGGATTTATGAAAACTGGTTTGTGCCGTGGGCGGGGCCGCTGAATGGTTCCCTAGCATTTGCCGTGACTGCGGTCTTATTTTGGTGGTTAATTTTGTATGGAATGTACCGACGTGGTTGGGCGATAAAAATTTGAGTGGTTTGGTATGTATTGGATCTACCTCTTTTCTGGGTAGCGCCCGATCTACTTGAAAAGGCTTTGGGTATTGTCGGTGAATACCACGGCAAAACTCGGGCTGACTATATTGTTTAATTACAAAATTAACTACAAGAGCATACTAATTCGGTGACGATCGCAATCACTGCCTCTGGATCAATAGGTTTGGCAAGGTGACGTTGAAAGCCTGCGGCGATCGCTTGCTGTAGATCCATCTCTCCAGCATAGGCTGTGAGGGCGATCGCTGGAATTTGTCCGCCTTGCTCGAGCGGCAGGCTACGAATGTGACGCATCAACATATAGCCATCCATTTCTGGCATCCCAATATCACTGACAACGATCTCTGGAACCGCTTGGGACAATGCTTGCAGTGCTTCAGTTGCACAGGAAACGCTGGTGACGCTCGCCCCCGCTTGTTCTAAAACAAACGCCACAAACTCGCGTGAGTCTGCCTCATCATCCACGACTAAGACATGAATGCCGCTTAAATCTCCGGCGGTTGAGTCGGATGGCTGCTCGATCCCTGGCAATTCCTGAGAGCGAGGCGCAAGCGGAAGCCGAACTGTAAACGTAGCTCCTTGTCCTTCACCCGGGCTATCAACCGCGACTGTTCCCCCGTGCAATTGCACAATTTGCTGCACGATTGCCAGTCCTAATCCCAAGCCGCCAAATTTGCGGGTGGTGGCTCCATCTTCTTGCCGGAAATGCTCGAAGACATAGGGCAGGAAATCAGAGCGAATCCCTTTTCCAGTATCGGTAACTTGAATTTGAGCGTGGGTTTCATCCAAAGTGAGGGTGATAGCGACTTGTCCCCGCTGAGGTGTGAATTTGACTGCGTTAGACAACAGATTCCAAACCACCTGCTGCAAGCGCCCAGCATCGCCGATTACGATGCCAACACTGGGTAAAATCGTTGTGTCAATTTGAATGGCTTTCGCTTCTGCGGCCAAGCGAACCGTTTCTAGGGCTTCTGAGATAACTTTACTCAGATCGACGGGCATCACGGTTAAAATCAGTTTGTCGCGCAAAATCCTAGAGATGTCGAGCAAATCGTCAATGAGTTGCACTTGGAGTTGCGCGTTACGCTCGATCGTCTCTAATGCCATTGCGGTTTTTGCCGCGTCCAATTTTCTCTGCTGCAATAGTTTTGACCAGCCGAGAATCGGATTGAGTGGCGATCGCAATTCATGGGACAGCACCGCCAAAAACTCATCTTTGATTCGGTTAGCGCGATCGGCAGATTCTCGTGCAACTTGCTCTTGCGCCAGCATTCGTTCCAGTTCAGTTTCAGCTTGCTTTTGCTTCGTGATATCACGTGAAATTGCTAAAAGTTGCGTCACTTCTCCAGTGGTATTCCGCACGGGTGTGATAATGATGTCCCACCATTTTGGTGTGCCCTTGCAAGTGGGAAGATAGCCTTGCAACTGACCGACGTTGCCCGCTTTGGCAGCCGCGATCGCCGCCTTGGCATTTTCATAATATTGACCTTGCCAGATATCTTGCCAACTGGTGTTTAGAACGAGTGACGGATCGTCGATTTCCAACAAGCAGAATCCGCCTGGATTGATATAGACGATTTCGCTATCGAGCGTTAAGACTTTAATGCAATCTTGGCTGCTTTGGAGTATGCGTTGCTTTAGCTCCTCACTGTCTCGCAAGGCTGCTTCGGCGCGGGCGCGTTCGACTGCAGCCCAAGTGCGCTCGGCCACTTCTTCGGCCAGGGACACCTCGTCCAGTGTCCAGGCTCGCGGCTCGGATGTGTGGATTGCCAGCCCCGCTACGAACTCGCCCTCCTTGACCAGGGGTATGCCGATGTATGCCCCAATCTCGATCGCGGCGTAGGCCGATCGCTGATCTGGAGATAGGTTGGGATCTGCTTCCACATCAGATGCGGACACGGCGCGACCACTGCGGTATGCTGCGAGCAGCTTCGGCCCGAACGAATCAATCGAATAGTTGCCAGCCATCCCTAAGGCTCCATTGACGTAATCACGCTCAACGACGTAATCAGCACCGCGAACCTCAAAGTACGCCACCCGGTTGGCGCCGAGATATTCACCCAGCACACGGCTGGCCGTAGCCTGAATCTCCACTGGGTCGGCAAGCGGACGCAGCGCGTCGGCGAGAGAAACACGGAAAGCATCGAATTCGCCGGCTCGCTGCAAAATTTCTTCTGCCCGTTTGCGTTCGCTTGTATCAGTGAACAAGAGGGCAAACTGATGATTTTGCGGTTCGCCGACTCGAAAAGCGTTGACATCAAACCACTGATTCATCGCAGCGGATTGATTCTCAAACCGCACAGATTCACCAGTCTGCACGACTTTGCCATAGATATCAAACCAGTGCGCTTCCAGATCTGGAACCAGTTCCCGCACCGTTTTCCCGACTGCATCCTGAAGTCCCGTCATCTTTTCAAAGATCGGATTGACTTCCAGAAAGCGATAATCAATCGGTTCACCGTTCTCGTCAAACAGCATTTCGCAGAGGCAAAAGCTTTGGTCGATCGACTCAAATAAAGTGCGGTAGCGTTCTTCGGATTGACGCAGGGTTGCGGCAGTTTGAATCTGCTCGGTAACATTGTTGAAATAAACGGTGATGCCATTTGGCGCTGGGTAGGTGCGAACTTCATACCAACGATCGTGATCCGGGTAAAACGCGGTCATTGACGCAGCCACACGATCGCCCATGGCGATCCAGTGAATCTGCTCCAAATCATTGCCAATCAGTCCTGGATATTCTTCCCATAAATTCTTGCCAATCAAACCCCTTGGAGTGCGATCGAGCAGTGTCGCGGCAGAGCGATTGACGTAGGTGAACCGCCAGTTTTCATCCAGGGCAAAAAACGCTTCAGCGATGCTCTCCAGAATATTCCGAGTCTGCTCCTCGCTTTGGCGCAAGGCTTGCTCTACCCGTTTGCGATCGGTGATGTCTCGCATCACGCCTGCCACTCCTTCTACAGCACCGTTTATGCATAAAAGCGGCACGAAAATGTATTCATAGGTGCGCGTGCCGATGGCGCTAGTGTAGGGCGTTTCGTCTTTGAGCAACTGGCACGTCTCGATGACTTGTTGAATCTGATGTTGAAGTCGGGTCGCTAAATCGGTTGGATAATCTAGCTCGAAAAAATTCTTTCCCAGAGCTTCATCCGAAGTTTTCTGCCAAAGAGCGAGCAACCCCGGGCTGATATACGTGAACCGTCCCGCCAAATCAAAGGTGTAAATAAAATCGGGAATTGCAGTTACGATCGCATCGAAGTTCCGCACTTGCTGTTCGAGTTCGGTGCGGCTCTGGCGTAATGCGGCTTCTGCACGGGCACGCTCGATGGCTGCCCACGTCTGCTCTGCGGTTTCCTCGACTCGTCTCACCTCATCTTCCCTCCACGGACGAGGGTTTGCCTGATGCACCGCCAACAACGCGACAAATCGAGCGTTCTTGATCAGCGGCACATCAATATGTGCAGCAATATCAATCGCTTGATAACTTGCCTTCTGGCTTGCTGTGTATTTAGGGTTGTTTGCCACATCGGGAACGATCGCTGTTCGCCCCGCTCGATGGTCGTCTGTCAGGTTGCGTCCGAAGTCTTCCAGACGGTACAGCCCACTCAATTCGGCAACGCCGTTCGTGTAGTTTTTATGAACGATGACCTCTTTGCCGCCTGGTAACACTTCGATGTAAATGACGCGGCTTGCTCCTAGAGAATCCCCCAGAATGCGGGCAGCGGTTGCCTGAATCTCATTGGCATCACTCAGCGGGCGTAGCGCATTGGTGAGCCTGACTCGAAACGCATCGGCTTGGGCAGCTTGGCGCAAGGCATCTGTTGATGGGCGCTCCTGCGGCAGAAGATTAGATTCTAGCTGCGTCTTTTCCGGGTGCTGAGTGCGATCGAGTTCGGTCAACAGGATTTGCCAAGCCGTTTTCAGGCTGTCCGACCAGGTTTCGACCGCCCCCAGTGAAGTTTGCGACCAATCGTGCGATCGTATCCGCATCGCCATCTCGCTATCGCCTGCAAATAAATTTTTAGGAGCAGCCTCATCTACCAAATCACTCACACACTATACCTCGCTTAAAAATACTGAGCTAAAAGCTGTTTGCTGCCCTCTCGAATGACGATTGAATAGGATTGAGCCTGTTCCGCAACCAGCGTCCGAATTTGCCTTAATGCCAAAGGTGAGGGTTAAATCCATTTATTTGGCCAACGCTTAATCGTTTCTCTTAGAAGATTTCATACAGTTTAAACACATCGTATCTCTCCTACTCAATATCTGTCAAAAATTAGACAGGCAGAGCTCCCTTAAAAATAGTTCCGACACTGTTTAAGCAGCCTTGATTAAATTGTGGAAAGTTAAAGTCTTTGCGAAAGTGACGATTATCAGTTCTTCTACTTAAAAAAAAAACTATAACGACAACTAAGATTTGTAAATTTAACTTTGCCCTAAACGAGCCAAATAGCTGAAAATAAAACCCCTAAAAACTTCTTTGGGGTTGACTAATTCCTGGTATTTGTTGTAAGATTGATTGAATAATAATCATCAGTAAATCTGAAGAGGTTGTGTGTTTTTTTAGCTTAACCTAAAAGAGTGCTTTTTTTTCTGTTTGTTTTTAAATCCGATTCGACTAACTTTTTTCGCTTCTGTGCTGTACTGCGTAAGCGTTGCTGGCCGCAGGCATCGCATCCCTATCTCAAAATAGTCCGCAGTATTGCCTTAAGGAGGATTTCAACAGCCTACCAAGCTCTGCCAGAGAACATTTAAGCCGACTGTCAAGACTGGCATAATGGCTACTGCCTAGCAATTGCCTCCTGTTTCTTTACACAGAATTGTTTCAACTACTTATGTCGTTATTGCAGTTAGATTGCAATTAGTCTAAAGCAGAAACAGCCGATCGAGCTTCCGATCGAGAAATTGCGACGGCCCAAATGCCTCAACCCATCGCAGCTTAAGGATTTTGCGCGTAAAAGCCGATCGCCCGCCACCGATGGCTCACTACAAATAAACCCAAATCGCTAAAATAAAAAAAAGATACGTAATAGGCAGGCCCTGTCAATGATCCCAACCGTTATAGAACAATCCGGTCGCGGCGAACGCGCCTTTGATATCTACTCGCGACTCCTGCGCGATCGCATCGTCTTCTTGGGCCAACAGGTTGACTCTGACTTAGCCAACCTGATCGTTGCCCAATTGCTATTTTTAGACGCCGAAGACCCGGAGAAAGATATTTACCTCTATATCAACTCCCCAGGGGGTTCGGTAACAGCAGGTATGGGCATTTTTGACACGATGAACCACATCCGCCCCGACATTTGCACTATTTGTCTCGGTTTGGCCGCCAGCATGGGCGCTTTTCTGTTGAGTGCCGGCGCTAAAGGCAAGCGGATGAGTTTGCCTCACTCCCGGATTATGATCCACCAACCTCTAGGCGGAGCTCAAGGACAAGCAACGGATATTGAAATTCAGGCCAAAGAGATTTTGTACCACAAGCGCCGCCTGAACGAACATCTTGCCAACCATACCGGTCAGCCGCTTTCCCGCATTGAAGAAGATACCGAACGGGATTTCTTCATGTCCGCTGAAGAAGCAAAGGACTACGGATTAGTCGATCAAGTGATCGATCGCCGTCCTTCCGCCAGCAGACCGATCGCCGCTGTCGTCTAAATTAAAAATTAAAAATCAAAAATGAGGAAATATTCTTCATTTTTGATTTTTAATTTTTAACGGTTATATAGCAGTTTTCAGTGGAGTGAATTACAGATGCTGGGGCGCATGATACGGCGTCACAGTTAAGTCATTACTGTATTTCATACAATTGAAAACTGCTATTTTTAGCTTTTTCTAAAAAAACCTCACACCTAGAAACCCTACAGAATTACTAAGGCAAAGATTCGAGATATTGCAGGAAGTCGAGCAATTCTACTTGATTTAAGAAATGGCGCGCTTCCTTGCCGTAACCTTGTTTGAGATGATCTTTTCCTTGGTTGGCAGTCCAGCCCAATCGTTTGATTTCCTCAGTAGTTCTGCTGTAGATTTCCAAATATTCTAGAAAATCTACCAACTGTTCGCTAGAAAGCTCTCTCTGCGACGACTTGCCGAAATTTTGTTCGAGACAGTCAGTTTCTTGTTTCTTAGTCCATTTCAAGCGCCTGAGGATTGCCTCTATTTGGGCGATCGTATCAGAATTATCCTCGATCGCATCGCTGGGGATTCCCACTGCGATCGGTTGCAATCCCCTGACTTCGGCGGCACCCTGTAGCGGTTCACTTTGGCTGGGAGTCGGCACATCGAGTTCCTCAAGCGGTTCGCCGTAGCTGGAAGAAAGCCAAGCGTCCGAGTCTAACTGCTTCGGTACAAATCCAGTAGCCTCCACGCGATCGACCTTTGGAGGCAGCGGTTCCGGTACAGGTGCGATCGGCTCTTCATTTAATTTCGCTTCAGTCTTGACAAAATTGCTTTGATGTGTTACAGGCAATTTGTCAGCAACAGGCATTTCTAGAACCGGAAGAGGAACACTTGTCGGCCCAACAGGAACCGGAACAGCAGGAGGAGGGGGAGGGGGAACAGCAGCAACCGAAGCAACCGGAGCAACCGAAGCAACCGGAGCAACCGAAGCAACCGGAGCAACCGGAGCCGGCTCAACACTCGCGATCGCACGATCGGGCGCAGCAAATCCAAGGACAGCGATCGCTCGCAACCGGGCGCGGTCTTCAGCATCCTCAACAGACTCAGCAGCCGACATAGCCGTAACAAGAGTTTTGCCGTCAACCTGAACCAGACAGCGAACAACAAACTTACCGTGATGAACAGTCAACAACTCACAGATTAACTGTCCAGCGGGATAAAGGGCGCGAAATTCAGCAAACATAATTTTTTGACCCCGAAACCAGGAGGGGCTTATGACTTAAGTGTAGTACAGCCAGAGAGAAAACAATTTTCTGAAAGCACCTATTCAACATACAATAAATTAAAGGTGAGTCATCCGCGCAACCTTTCACGCCACTAAACCCCATCCCACATCCGGCAGTTTAAGCTAACAAGCACCGGGCGTCATTTCTACCTATCGGAGATGACACAGCAACTAAGCAAAAGTAGTAAAAGTCTCCGGTTTTGTGTACCTTGCACTTTCTACAGCACAGATTGCTCCCGACCCGCTCGTTGCACCTCCGTCCGCAAGGACAGATCGCGTGCAAAAAAACAAGGGCATCGCAGCAGCGAGCTACTAGCAATTTTGCCTTAAAGCTCCGGTAAATTCTTTGCTAAAGCAAGAAGCAAGAGGCACTTCAAAAGGAAGAAGGAACAAGGCAGAAGGAACAAGGCAGAAGGAAGAAATGCAAATTTTATCCCTCTCCATCCCTCCATCGGCTCATCCTCGACTCAAGCCGTCGCTTTCAGTATCGAGCCATCTTTTAAGAAGCGACAGGGGCTTTCTAATTCGCGAAGTGCTCGGCGCTGCTGACCTAAAAGCAAACAAACCAACGCTAAAAAATTGTATTGGGGAATAGCGTGCGGGACATTTGTCTGCACCGTCAGCAGTCAGTTCAAGACAGACAGCAGACAATTAGCACCAAGCCGGTGTCGGGAGAGAATCTCAAAAAAACCTCGCGATGAAACAAGGTGGCTGTGCTCGCGTCTCCACCTATTAACCCGCGCATTTGTTGGGAAGCAGGCACTGCGAGGGCCCGAGGGGGTGCGGCTGATTTCGCCAAAATTAGACTAATTGCTGGAAACAAGAGGATCGATCGCTACATGGAATTTTCTATCGCTGCACTGCTGGCAAATTTTACAGAAGACAAATTAGTGGCTCCTAAAGCATTAGAGAAAAAACTCGACTGCAACGACGCCACCAGTCAACTCAAACTTCAAATCGCATTAGAAGCTCTAGAGAAAATTGGCATATTAGTCAAAGACAAAGGCCGCTATCGCCGAGTAGCTGAAGACGACGTAGTAGAAGCAAAACTGCGCTGTTCGAGCAAAGGATTTTGCTTTGCAATTCAAGACGCCGAAGGCTCAGAAGACGTTTACGTGCGGGAAAGTCACCTCTCGACAGCTTGGAATGGCGATCGAGTCTTAGTCAAAATCATCAAAGAAGGTAGCCGCCGCCGATCGCCCGAAGGCGAAGTCATGCTCATTCTCGAACGCGCCAACCCCTCGGTACTCGCGCGAGTCAAGCAAACCGCCACCCCCACCGGCCGCGTCAGCTACAGAGCAATCCCCCTGGACGATCGCCTGTTGTTTGAACTAGACTTGCTCGCAAATGGCACAAATCTTCAAGAGGCGATCGACCACCTAGTACACGTCGAAGTCAAACGCTACCCCCTCGGCACCCACCGCCCAGTCGGCAAAGTAGTACAGGTACTCGGTTCCGACGCCGAAGCCGCTGACGACCTCGACATCGTATGCTGCAAACACGACTTGCCGCGATCGTTCCCCGCCGCCGTCATCAAAGCAGCCGAAAATTTGCCCAGCAAAGTCAAAAAAACCGACATCAAAAAACGGCTAGATTTGCGTAACATTCTGACTGTTAGCTTCAGCAAAAACGAACCGGGAACAACCAACAGCGAAAACGATGCTCGTCAAGTTGAAGAGGAAAATCTCTCCGAGGGAGGAGCCGAAAACGAGTTTGACCCGACATCATTCCTATCCGATCCGCCAGTGGAACGCGCTGTGTCGATCGAAACCCTGAAGCCCGGCCGCTGGCAAATAGGAATCCACATCAGCGACGCCGCCGAGTACGTGCAGCCAGAAACCCCGATCGACCGCGAAGCCCGCAAGCGAGGCACCGCCGCCCATCTGGGAGAAAAAATCATCGCCGTACTTCCAGAAATCCTCAACGAGCGCTGCTCTCTGCTGCCAGATACCGAACGGCTGACCTTCAGCATACTGCTCACCCTAGACGAATCTGGAGAACTCTTAGAATACGAAATTCAAGCCAGCGTCATTCAAATTGACTACCACCTCACCTACCAGCAAGCTCAAGCAATTCTCGAACCAAGCGGTGCCGAAGATCACCCTTTATCATCCGCCCTCCGTCCTTTCCTAGATCAAATGTCGGCTGCCTCACAGGCTGCCAGAAAGGCAAGGCTCAAGCGGGGAGCTTTTGAACTAAATTTGCCCGATGCTAACTCTCACTTCGACGACGAAGGCGAATTAGGAGCTTTTGCATTCGCTCCCCCCGCCCAGTCGGCTGTCTCCGAGTTGGTGGTACTCGCCAACCAAGCTGTCGCCACTCACCTGCAGGCCTTGGGAGTCCCAGCAATCTACCGCGTCCAGCCGATGCCAGACCCGGCAGACATTCAAGAGTTCATCAAACTCTCCAACAACCTCGGAGGCGAACTGTATCTCGAAAGCGAAGAAGAAGTTTTGCCCTTGGACTTTCAGCGATTTACCCAGCAGTTTGCAGGTCTTAAGTCCGAAAGAGTTCTCACCTACCTGCTCGAAGATACGATGAAGCCCGCTGTTTACAGCACAACTCCCAAGCCGCACTTCGGTTTGGCGCTGTCAGAGGGTTACACGCGCTGCACTTCGCCACTTTCCCGCTACGCCGATTTGCTGATACTGCGGGTGTTGCAAGCGGTGTTCGAGCAAGGCCGCAGCAGTCGCACAACACGGGCTAAGGAAAAAGTTGACTTGCACCATTCCTCCTGTCACGGTCAAATTACTTGGAATGTTCTCCCGCCAGATTTGCACCACGAATTTGAGACGGAGTTTGCATCGGCCGTGGTACACCTGACGGAACGGGAAAGGGTTGCTGAGGATGCCGAAAGCGATTTGCAGGGATTGAAGAAAACCGGATTGATGAAAGAACGCACCGGGCAAACTTTCCAGGGTTTGATTACAGGCGTGCAGTCTTATGGTTTCTTTGTGGAAATTGAGGTGCGGCCGCCGGAGAGCGACATCCTGCGAGTTGAAGGACTGGTTCACGTTTCTTCGCTGAAGGATGACTGGTACGAATATCGATCGCGCCAGCAAACTCTGGTGGGCCGGAAAAACCGCAATCAGTACCGTTTGGGCGATCGGGTGGAAGTTCAAGTCAAGAGTGTTGACTACTACCGCCAGCAAATTGATTTAGTTGCAGTTGGCGGCGGCAGCCAAGCTTTTGATGATGATGAATAATCAGTTGACAGTTGACAGTTGACTGTTGATTTTCCTCAATACTTAGTTGTCATTGTCTAGCAACTAAGTATTAAGAAGTGGGCTGCCAACTCGACTCAGCAATCATCACTAAATAATTAAGGACTAATATCAAATCCGATAGCATCGGATTTGTAAAATGTAGTCAAGAGTTAACAATCACGGACGGTGCAACCGGAATTTATATAATTTATCTGCGTTAATCTGTGTTAATCTGCCTGTATCTGCGGTAAAAAAAAGAGGATTAATTAACTGCCAATGACAAGGGATGGACGCTGATTCACGCAGAGGTCTAGAAGAGAGAGAGGAAGAATTCCGATGCTAACAAATTTGATATAACAACTAATTACTAACAACAGTAAACGGTCAAATAAAAAATAACTAATGACGAATAACTACCCCCTCATTGTAGGAGTTACCGGTGCATCGGGACTGATTTATGCGGTGCGAACTCTGAAGTTTATGTTGGAGGCCGATCGCGCTATTGAACTGGTCGCTTCCAAGTCTACTTACATGGTTTGGCAAAGCGAACAGAACACCCGAATGCCCGCAGAGCCGACGCTTCAAGAGGAATTCTGGCGGGAACAAGCAGGAGTAGCCACAATGGGTAAACTTCGGTGCCATCCCTGGCAAGATGTCGGTGCTAATATTGCTAGTGGCTCCTTTCGCACCCAAGGGATGATCGTTATTCCCTGTAGCATGAGTACGCTGGGCAAATTGGCGGCTGGCTTGAGCTCGGATTTGCTCGAAAGAGCGGCCGATGTTCAGCTCAAGGAAGGGCGAAAATTGGTACTCGTGCCTCGCGAAACGCCTTTTAGCTTGATTCACCTCCGGAATTTGACTACCTTGGCGGAAGCTGGAGCTAGAATTGTACCAGCGATTCCTGCTTGGTATCACAATCCGCAAACTATTGAAGATTTGGTAGACTTTGTGGTGGCTCGCGCTTTAGACCAGTTGGGGATTGATTGCGTTCCTCTCAAACGCTGGAAGGAAGAAGAAGGGAGTTAGTTGACAGTTGACAGTTTGTTATTTGTTATTGATGATTTGTTAGTTTAAATTAGCAATTCCCAATTACCAATTACCAATTACCAATATTTTTAATATGCGACCTGTATTTTTGCTAGTAATTGTGGTGGGGCTGACTATTTTTGCCCTGCAAAATGTGGAGCCAGCATTATCGCTGGTGTTTTTGGGAGTTCGATCGCCTGCTTTGCCCTTATCTATCTGGATTCTGCTCAGCATGGTGGTGGGAGCTCTCACATCTTTATTGATTTCTGGTTTGCTGGCTTTTTCAAATTACCTATCTGTAATAAGAGACCGCACCGGCCGCTCCAGTCGCAGCCGTCCCGATACTTTCCCAGAGGACAGGAGAACACCTTACACGCCATCTCCCCCTCCTAGAAAAGAGGGAATTGACCCGGATATGAATAGGGAAAATAGCCAAACTCAGGCTGCTGGTTCCTACCGAACTGAGTACGGTACGCCGGCCGGTTACAGTTCCCGGACTTTCCTGCAAGAAACTCCGAACCAGGATGGGGCGACGGATTACGCTCAACCAGGGACTTATGCAGCAGCAGACGATGAGGACGATTGGGTCTCAGATGGCTCAAAATCCGGCTCTCAAGGCGGCGATGACGATTGGGGGGACGATCGCGATTTTCCCGATCGACCGCAGGTAAATGATGTTCCAGCGGCAAATCCGAGGGCTTACGAAGCTAAGCAGGAACCGAAAAGCAAATCTTGGGCTGGCTCAGTATATTCTTACGGCTATCGAGATCCGAGCCAGTCTGGGGTGGGGCAAACTGAGGCTGTATACGATGCGGAGTATCGAGTGCTGGTTCCTCCGGGAGGGGAGATTCCTAAACCCGCTGATGAAGCACCAATAAATCCTCTTGCAGAAGCAGAGGATGATTGGGGATTGGATGAGGGTGATGAGTTTGATGACGACGATCGCGCCAGTGGCGGATCTATTAACCTAAAAAAATAGAAAAATATTGGAGGATTTGGCAGTGGATGGGTTGAGGGGAGTAAATATTTATCTCGTCGGGATGATGGGTGCGGGAAAAACAACGGTGGGGCGGATTTTGGCAAGAAAATTAAAATACCGTTTTTTTGATACTGATGAACTAATTGTTCGAGTTGCTAATCAGTCAATTGCTGAGATTTTCGCTCAAGAGGGGGAAGAGGCTTTTCGGGAACTAGAAACTAAAGTGCTCGGCGAATTGTCTGCTTATCAAAATTCGGTTGTGGCTACGGGCGGCGGCATTGTGGCCCGATCGATGAATTGGGGTTACTTGCACTACGGTGTAGTGGTTTGGCTGGATGTGCCTGTAGATCAACTTTACGATCGACTGCGTTCGGACACCGCTCGACCCCTACTGCAGGAGGGCGAGATCAAATCTAAGCTGCAAAGCCTTTTGAAAGAGCGAGAGCGTTTTTACACTCAAGCAGATGTCCGAGTCTTTGCTGGTGTGGGCGAAAGGCCTGAAGCAGTGGCGACTAGGGCGATCGAGGAAATCCAAAAAGTTATCAAATCAGAAACCGGGTCCGATCTCAATTGATACATTCATAAACCCGGTTTCTCAGAAAATAACAGGTTTCTCAGGACTTGTGGTATTAGTTCCCAAAAATAATGCAACTCTACACAAGCTCCAAACCACCAGCTTGATCAGTAATTCCCAAAATCTAACAAAATCTAAAATCTAAAAGGGTATGACTTCGGTGAAAATACTGGTTTTTGTCTGAGTGTGTCCGTTTAACCACCCAATATTTTGCAATCCACCGGGTTTGAGTGGATGTGAGGCGTAACTTTTATAACTATGAGGATGTGGCGATGCGGAGATTTTATACAAGAACTAATGGCAGACTCATCTGATGCGTTAAGGTCGCCTATTGAGTTCTCCCTAAAAATAAAAGGGCCCCACCGCTGAAGGGCTGTAGGGCGCAAGGACAGTTAAACGCTAACTTGATTGTCGGGAAATTTAGCATCAATGCTATCGTCCCATGTGACGATTTTACGATCGTCCATTCACTCATCAATTTTCCGGTATCAAAAAATGTAACCCAGCACCGCTCGAATTCAACCTGTCCTATTCTAAAAACAATACCTCATGCATTCTGACTAGCAGCTCTCAAAAGCTGCTTTTTTATTGCGATCGAGTTTTTGGCTGCCCGACTTGCGGACTCTTGGGAATAACATTTTGAGCAACAGTGGCTACACCTCAATACTGCCATAGCGGTTTTCAGTTCCACTCCCGGTTCGTCGGTAATTGGTAATTGGTAATGGGGAATGGGTAGTTGGGAATTGGGCATTGGTAACAACCAGCGGGGAATCGGCAATTGAGATGCTGTACCTCACCCGGCTTGAAAACTGCTCTGATTACGGCGCGGAACGAGGTCTTAATCCGGGGGTGGGGGATTGAAAAAAAATAAGCTGTATTTATTGATGGGCGATCTGATAGTTTTCGGCTAATTATCCGTTGCGAGTTATAGAATTTGGTTGGATGAATTTCCCGTTTCTCATTAAGAGAATACGAGCCTGCCTGTTTTTGACCAAAACTCGATCGCTCCACCCAGCCCCACACCTGTTAAAGAAATGCTAGCTAATACCGCAAAAGCCCGCCAATTTTTCCAACCAGATATTTGAATATCGAGTCTTGCCAAAGCTCCGGCTGAAATCAAGAGTAAACAAGTAGCAAAAAGGTGCATCCAGGCAAAAACTACCACTGCCACCAAAGCTCCTACAATAATAGAAAGAAAAGCACCGAGATCACTAGAAAACCACCGCATAATTAAGGCTTTTATGTCTCTCAGAGGGAACGACAAGGCGACAGTGAACACTAAAATTGAAGCTATGGCTAAAAACCAAGTCAGGTGCGGGGGAACATCAAACTCAGATAATTTCCAGCCAAAGGTGAAATAAGTAACAAAAAGTAGAGTTAGGGAAACCCAAGAGTTTTTTTTCATCCAATGGCACAATTAGGAGAACCAGGCAAAAAAAAGATGACGATCCAGAGGACTTTTTACAGGGGCTAGAGGTTGGTTGAAATAGCTTGTACCGGACAGGTAGGGATGCACTGCTCGCAAACGATACACCGCGATCGAGCAAAACTTAGTTTAAAGCTTTCTGGGTCTAGGGTCAAGGCTTCTGTCGGGCAAACCCCCGTACACAAACCGCAGTGAACGCAGATATCTTCGTCTATCAGTATTTCCCGGCTGGCTAGGGAAACGCCGATGTTTTGCGATCGCATCCAGTCGATCGCCGCTTCTAGTTGGTCGATGTCCCCTGATAACTCTAGCACCAGTTTGCCCACTTGATTGGGAGCCACCTGAGCACGGATAATGTTGGCTGCAACATTAAAATCCTTTGCCAGTCGATAGGTGACAGGCATTTGGATCGATCGTTGGGGAAACGTCAGTGTTACCCGTTTTTTCACCCTGCAAGTCCTCGATAATTTACAAACAATCTTAGTTATCTTATGTTTTAGCGCACTTGGTCTAATTACTGCCTTTATCCAAATTTTTTATGATATGGGTCTGATTATCTCAAAATGTGGTATAATCTGAATCTATTTAAAATAAAAACATAGAAATAAAACGGCAATTTATTTTATGACCCAGAATTCGCCCAACTCAACTGTTTCTCCGGCTGCTAAGAATCCCGAAACAAAAGTCGCCACGCGGCTCAGAAACTTATTGATCGTGTTAGCCGCGATCGCCCTTTCAGTATCTATCTTCTTAGGGCTGCAAACCCAAACGCCATCAAGCAGTCTCACCGATATGGCAAAAGCTTCAACGCCATTAGAAACAGCTTTGATCAACGGCAAACCGACACTCATGGAATTTTATGCTAATTGGTGCGGTAGCTGTCAGGCAATGGCTAACGATCTGAGCGAAATCAAACAGAAATACGCCGAACCGATGAATTTTGTGATGCTGAATGTAGACAATGACAAATGGCTGCCAGAAATCACCAAATATAGAGTAGACGGCATTCCGCACTTTGTCTATTTGAACGATAAAGGCAGCCCCGTTGCGGAAACGATGGGCGAAATGCCGCGCAGTATTATGGAAGCTAACTTAGAAGCTTTAATAGCAGGAAAACCTCTGCCACACGTCCAAGCTGGCGGTCAAGTTTCTAATTTTACTCCCCCCACAGGGCCTGTGAAAACAAGTAGCTCCGACCCCCGCGCCCACGGCTCTCAAGTACAGTAAAAGAAGAAAGAGAGAACAAGGAAGAAGACTTTAGGAACAGGCAAGATGCCTGTTCCACAACAAATAAACTTTCTTGTGGAACAGGCATCTTGCCTGTTCCTGATTGCGATAACTTACAGAGATTTAAAAGCCCCTCGCAACTTATGTCAATCTGCGTTTTGGGCGATCGACTACCTCTAAAGGAATATTATAAAAAACATTTTTGACAATTTATTAAAATTTATTATACTACTTGTCAGGTGCGGAGCGTAAATATTCTCTCACTCCCTATACAAAATAAAGCCTGACCGAAAACAATTTGGTCGCCAGCCCTGCGATTCATTCCTTTGCAGGCTGACTGACTGGGTAAACTTTTCAATTTTTTAACCTAAAATCTAAAATCTAAAATCAAATGACCGCCGATAAACCCGGATTCAGCATTAGCGCGACCGCCATTCGCCGCCACATCGGCACCCTCATGCTGACACTTGCGATTATAGTCGTGGGCATTTTCTACATCACCCAACTGCCCGTTGACTTGCTGCCCTCCATCACCTATCCCCGCATCAGCGTGCGCTTAGACGCCCCCGGAGTCTCGCCAGAAGTTGCAGTTGACGAAATTACCCGCCCCCTCGAACAAGGACTTTCAGCGACAGAAGGAGTCACGCAAGTTTTTTCCCGCACCCGCGAAGGACAAGTCAGCGTCGATTTATTTTTCAGGCCAGGGGGCGACATCAACCAAGCCCTCAACGACGCTACAGCCTCCGTCAACCGAATTCGCAACCGACTTCCCGATACAGTTGAATCGCCCAGTCTGTTTAAATTTGACCCTTCTCAACAGCCGGTGTACGAATTTGCCCTAACTTCAGACTCGCGACAAGGGGTAGATTTGCGGGTATTTGCCGATGACGAATTAGCCAGGGAAATTAACGTTATTCCAGGAGTAGCTTCGGTTGACGTTTCCGGCGGCGTTCAAGAAGAAATTCAAGTTAATATTGACCTGAACCGGCTGCAAAGTTTAGGAGTTAATCTTAATGACGTTTTTAATGCTTTGCGCGATCGCAATTTAGACACTTCCGGTGGTCGCCTGCGGCAAGAATCTAACGAACCGCTGACGCGCACAATCGGTCGCTTTAGAACAGCCTCTGAAATCGCCAATCTTTCCTTTCAAGTATCCGGTTCCAACCCCCCAAAACGAGTTTACCTGCGCGATTTTGCCCAAGTCAATGACGGCACGGAAGAACAGCGAGTCAAAGTTTTCCTCAATCAAAAACCTGCCGTTAAAATTAGCATCTTGAAACAGCCGGACGCCAACACCATTACTGTTGTAGACGGAGTGAAAAATCGCATCAAAGAAATGCAGGAGTCCGGCTTAATTTCTGCAGACATGACCGTAGTTACTACCTTAGACGAATCCCGATTTATCCGCAATTCCTTAGCGGATGTGGCGAATGCGGGAGTTTCAGGTGCAGTGTTGGCTGCGGTCGCAGTTTTGTTCTTTTTAGGTTCTCTCAGACAAACGCTGATTATTTCTCTGACTATTCCCCTGTGTACTCTAGCAGCCATTATTTTAATGCGGCTGTTCGGCTTGTCGCTGAATTTGTTTAGTTTAGGCGGTTTAGCGTTAGGTATCGGTCAGGCGATCGACACCAGCGTAGTTATTTTAGAAAATATTGTAGTCGGTCTAGACAGCAACCCTCATCTGAAAAAAGGCAGAATCAAAGATCGAAAAGAACGCACAATAGAAGAGTCGGTATTGCGGAGTGAAGAAGTAGAATCAGCAATGGTTGCTTCCACAGCAGCCAACTTAGTATCAGTGCTTCCATTTTTGCTGATAGGCGGCTTCTTTTCTCTGCTATTTAACGAATTAATTTTGACAATTAGCTTTGCAGTAGCAGCATCTCTGCTAGTAGCTTTAACGGTAGTGCCGATGCTGACTTCTCGCCTGATGGGAATGTCTTATTCCAGCGGTATCAGTCAGTTCGGGCCGATAAAACATTTCAACCGCGGCTTTGAGAACGGTACGCGGGCTTACGGTTCGATGCTGTCAAAAGTTCTGAGTTTACGGTTAATTATCATTGCAGTAGCTTTTGTGATTTTAGGCGGTGGCACTTGGCTGATGGCGGGTCAAATTCCCCAAGAAATTTTGCCGAGAGTTAATACAAGTCAAGCCCGATTATTTGCTTCGTTTCCTCCGGGGACTAACTTGGAAACCAATCAAAAAGTGATTGCTGCAGCCGATAAACTTCTGCTCGCACAGCCAGAAACAGACTACACTTTAACTACAGCAGGGGGGCTGCTTTTCGGCAACAATACGGTGGAAAATTTGCTCAGGGGAAGCAGCACAATTACGCTAAAACCAGGTACGAATACCACCGATTTTACGGAAAAAATGACTGAGGAATTTAAAAAACTTGACCTTCCTAAAGGAACTCGTCTGCGGCTAGTTCCAGAATCGATTAGGGGTTTAGTTTTAACTAATTCTCCCGTGCGGGGTGGCGAAATTGATGTCGTGGTTCAGGGGGAAACTGAACAATCATTGCAGGAAGCCGGCCGTCAGATATTAAAAGAATTAGATGAGAAGGTAAAATTAGCCCGGTTTCGGCCGGAGGCAGACGCGCCGCAGTCAGAGGTACAAATTCGTCCAGACTGGGAAAGGGCCGCTGTGTACGGGCTGACAGCCCAAGATATTGGGGAGACAATTCAGACAGCAATTGAAGGTGCTGTTCCCACTCAGTTGCAGCGGGGAAACCGATTAATAGATGTGCGGGTGCAGTTCGATCGCACTTCTGTAAAATCTATTGCTCAACTCGGACAAATTCCGTTATCTGGTAATAATAGCATCATCCGTTTAAGCGACGTGGCTAATATTACGATCGGCAAAGCGCCTGCAGAAATTCAGCGTCTCAATCAACGGCAAGTTTTCTTAGTTGTCGGAAACTTGAATAAGGGTGCAAGTCTCGGCGATGCTGTCCAGCAAGTCGATGCAGTTTTATCAGAACTGAAGTTGCCACGAGGAGTAAGAATTCTGCCGAGTTCGGCTGCTGAAACTAATGAACAATTGCAAACTTCTCTCAAGCTTTTGGGGGGATTGGCGACTTTTTTAGTGTTTGTAGCGATGGCGGTGCAGTACAATTCCCTGGTTGACCCGCTGGTGATTTTGCTGACAGTGCCTCTGGCGTTGGCGGCGGGAGTATTCGGGCTTTATGTGACCAAAACTGCGATCGGTGCGACGGTGATGATCGGTGCAATTTTGCTCGTGGGAATTGTGGTGAATAACGGCATCATTATGATCGAGTTGGCGAACCAAATTCTGGAAGAGGAAAAGGTCGATCGCACAACAGCAATTCTCAGGGCAGCACCTCAGCGCTTGCGACCGATTTTGATGACAACTATTACCACAGTTTTGGGTTTATTTCCCCTAGCTTTGGGGATTGGAGAAGGTTCGGAATTCTTGCAACCGCTGGGAGTGGTGGTGTTTTCCGGTTTGTCGCTGGCGACGCTGCTGACGCTGTTTATTATTCCGTGTTTCTATATTTTGCTGCACGACTTCTTTGGGATTTTTGCAGCGAAGAAGCCGCAGACAGTTGCTATTCCTGTGCAGAAAGCGGGGAGAAAGACTCCGAATTTGTAAAATATAGTGTCAGCTTTTTACGCCCTTCGACGCAATCCCGCAGGGGTTTAAACCCCTGCCTCAAAGCGAAAGTCGGTTTTAACCGACTGTAGATTTTGATGGAAAATACGATCTATTTCAGTCCTCTTTCAGAGGACTTTAGCTATGAGACAGGGAATTCATTCCCTGTCGGACTGTCGGACTTACAAACAATATCGGTACTGCATTTGATGTCAAGTTGACGCCCCAAGAATTAGTGGGTAAGGTGCGTCAGTAAACATTTTATGACTCCCAAAATAAATTCCCGACTGACACACCCTACCAGAATTAGTGTTTTTGACATCCGAAAGTTTTTATATTACAATAATACTACATAACAAACTGGCAAAACCAACTTAAACAAAAATGCCCTACGAAAAATTAGACATATCAACCCCAAAACCCGTGCTATCTTGGGCCAATCACGCCCTGGGCGAAAAAGAAACCAAGATGACCGCCAACGTAGCATCTTTGCCCTTTGTATTCAAACACGTCGCACTAATGCCCGATGTACATTTAGGAAAAGGTGCTTTAGTCGGTTCAGTAATTGCCACAAAAGAAGCGATTATTCCGGCTGCTGTGGGGGTTGATATTGGTTGCGGGATGGCTGCTATTAAAATGCCTTTCACAGCCAACAAATTAGAAGGCAAACTCAAACAAATTCGCCTCGATATCGAAGCCGCAATTCCCGTGGGATTTGCGGAAAACAAGGAAGTAGAAAAAACTGTCACCAACTGGCAGGGATGGGGCGAGTTTAAGAAACTTCATCAAGGCGTGCAGCACCAAAACAATAAAGCCTTAAAACAAATGGGTTCCCTCGGGGGCGGCAATCATTTTATTGAGGTTTGCGTTGATAGTGAAAACTTTGTTTGGCTGATGCTGCATTCCGGTTCTCGCGGCATTGGGAATTTGCTCGCACAGCAGCACATCGAGACTGCTAAACATTTAGCTAAACTGGCAGAAATTAGTCTCGCCGATCAAGATTTGGCTTATTTTGTAGCGGGTACGCGGGAGTTTGCCGCTTACTGGCACGATTTGCAGTGGGCGCAAGATTATGCTCGTTTTAATCGCGATGTGATGATGAATCGGTTTAAGCGAATTGTGGAAAGGCACGTCGCGGGCGGCAAATCTGTTAAGCCGTTATTAGAGGTGAATTGCCACCATAATTACGCGGAAAAAGAGGTGCATTTTGGCGAAGATGTGTATGTGACTCGCAAGGGGGCTGTGCGCGCAGATGTAGAGGATTACGGGATTATTCCGGGTTCGATGGGGGCGAAATCTTTCATTGTTAAAGGGAAGGGAAATGCTGAGAGTTACTGTAGTTGCAGTCACGGTGCGGGGCGTTTGATGTCTCGAAATCAAGCGAAGAATGTATTTACTCTCGATGATTTTGTGCGGCAGACTGAGGGGGTTGAGTGCCGCAAAGATAAGGAATTTTTAGATGAAATTCCGGGGGCTTATAAGCCAATTGATGAGGTGATGAGTCAGCAGTCGGATTTGGTGGAAATTGTGGCGACTTTGAAGCAGGTGGTTTGTGTCAAGGGGTGATGGTGATAATCAGAAACCGGGTTTTTTACGAAATTACTGCATTTGAGCCTTGAACCCTCGTGAAAAACCCGGTTTCTTTTTCAGGAGTGCGTCTCCCAAAGTCGGTATTGACACAAGGCTTCTTAATGGTTTATAAATAAAGTGTAGAGCTTAGAATTATCCCGAATATTACTCGATTGCAAAAATGCAAATACGTTGGGTCATATGAACAATAAAAACCATTTTAAATTATGAAGATTATTTCACTTAGACTCAACAATAATTTTTGGGAGTGGGATTTTGATGAAATTAACTTTTCATCAAACTTAACCCTTTTAGTAGGTGTATCAGGTGCAGGCAAAACCCAAATCCTGCGTGCAATTATCGATTTAAGACGTATTGCAAATGGAACAGCTATAAATGGGTTTGAATGGAAAATCCTATTTTCTACGGTAACCGGTACTGAATTTATTTGGGAAGGTGGTTTTGATACTGTTGAAAAAAATGAACTAAGTTTTGAGGATGATGAAAAAGAAAAACAAGATGAGCGAGAAAAATCTTCCTTAATTTATGAAAAATTGACCTCAAACAATCAGGTTTTAATTGAGCGAGATTTGAAAGAAATTAGGTATAAAGGTAGCTCAATGCCTAAACTTTCTTCGCATCAATCAATGATATATATTTTGAAAGAAGAAACGGTAATTAAAGAAGCCTTTGATGCTCTAAATAAAATAGAATATCGCGATCATACAAAAACAATACACGGTCGGCGTTTTATAATAAGCTCAAACCAATCTTTGCACTCGCTCAAAAATAAATACAAAACCTTAGACAGCATAGTAAATAGTGATGAGGATATTAGAACTAAACTATATCTGACTTATGAAAACAAGTTAGATATTTATGAAAAAATAAAGTCAAGATTTATTGACATTTTTCCAAAAATCGGAGATATAAAAGTTGAGCCTTATAAAACTGACATCTTCCCTAAAGCAATTGCTGAGACAATTCAGCCTGGTATTTCTATAAAAGAGAAATCTGTACAAAAATGGATTATAGAAGAGAGGATGTCTTCGGGGATGTTGCGTACAATTATTCATATAGCCGAAATTTTTCTGGCAAATGAAGGTTCGGTAATATTGATTGATGAATTTGAAAATAGTTTAGGCATAAATTGTATTGACATCTTGACTGATGACCTGATTCACGAAAATAAAACCTTACAATTTATTGCTACAAGCCATCACCCTTACATTATCAATAATATTCCGTATGAATATTGGAAAATTGTGACTCGACAGGGCGGACATATTAGAATTTGTAATGCCTCAGATTATCATTTGGGTAAATCTAAACAAGACGCATTTATTCAATTAACCAAAATTCTCGAAAAACAATCATAGTATGAACTTCTATTTTGTATTTGAAGGGAAGACAGAACCGATTGTTTATAAGAAGTGGTTATCTGTACTTCTTCCAGAATTGACAGAAGTGGATAGTTTTGATGCTGTAAATCAGAATAACTATTATTACGTAAGTGATATGGGCGTTCCTAGTTGCTACAGAGTTGCTGCTAATGCTATCCAAGACATTAACGCTTTTCCTAAATATAATTACTTGGTACTATTTACAGATGCAGACCGTTTTACAGTTGCAGAAAAAAAAGCGGAAGCTGATGAGCAAATTAAGTTAGAATTACAAGATAAACCTTTTAAAACATTACCGGGAAATTGCCAACTAGAAATTATTGTCCAGAAAGTTTGTATTGAAACTTGGTTTTTAGGCAATAGGAATTTCTTTGTCAGACATCCACAAAATAATCCAACTTTGACACAATACATCGAATATTTTGATGTAAGCAAAAGTAATCCCGAAGACTTAGCTGGTGAATTTGTGCAAGATGAAGAAAATACAAAGGATATTTTTGGATATAAAACAAAAGCTCTGTTTCATGAAGGTTATCTTAGAGAAATTTTCAAAGAGCGTAGTTCTGCGTCAAACAAGAGTTTTTCTTACCATAAATCTAAACCGAGGGAAGTACAAGAAGAATATTACCTTAAACAACTGATAGCGAGAATTGAGGCAAATTCAGATCACTTACTTAGTTTTCAAGAATTTATAAAGTTTTGTTTGAAAATTAAGGGGCAACTAAATAAATAATACATCGCCGTGCGCGCTGTGGGGAAAGGAGAAGTCGATCGCACAAACAGCATCAAAAGGGGGAAATTGAGCTTAACTCGATTTCCCCCCTCTGGACAAACGCTTTGTTTTCTGAAGCTTTTTCTCTAACAGACCATCTGTCTCGACTCAATTTCTAGCAAGCGCAGCAGTCTTTCATCGCCATTGGCTTTGGCTGCTTGCTTTCTACGATCGAGAATATTGCAAATATTCGCTTGGTGGATTTGCGCCACTTCCACAACAGTTGGGTAAGATTCAACCGTCCCTGGGGTGCGAACTGCTGCGCTATCGCGATCGCCACCTTGAGAATCTCGCTTTGTAGTATAGTTTGTGCCGCCGTATTTATTTGGGCCGGGAATGTGTCTCGGATACCGATAGTTCCAGTCTTGGCCCCGGTATTTGCCCGCTACTTCGCCTTCGATCATATCGACTGTCGGAATGTCGTACTCGTAGTTGACGCCGCGATAAGTGAGTTTCATATTTTTGATCCTTATATTTATGGAGATAAAAAGGGCAGTCAGGCCAGCTTGGGTTTTCTTTGCTAAAACTTTTTTAGTTTCTGTATTCAATTATACTGTTTTTTAAGATAAATCGGTTAAATTTACAAAAATTAATATTTTGAGGGCCAGAGGGCAAGAAAAAACCCGCCGCAGCGGGTTTAATCGAGTTTTTGACTAATTCGAGCAGCATCCGGAGCGAAACTGCTTCGGTTCCGAAGAACTAGCCAACTGTCACCTGATCGGTTTGCACGTCTGTGGCGCCTTCTTCAGCAGAGGCGATCGCCACCAACTTGTCGAGAATTTCCTGACTGGGAACTTGACCTTTGAGAACAACCGTGCTGCTGAGCTGAGCTACATAAACAGTCTCGATATCAGCAACTTCTGGATCGCCGTCAAAAGCTAAAGCGACCCGCTTCGCGAGGCCGCTGTCGTCAAAATTTCCGTCTGGGCCGACTTTAGCAGGAGCGATGGATTGCGCTTGCGCTGCTTGCTGTACTACTTGTGCCATCGGTTCAGCCGGGGCTTCAGGCTTTTCGAGTCCGAACAGTCTTTTAAACCAACCCATATTAGTTGAGTCTCCTGAAAATACACTTTTTACACGATAGCTCTAGAATTCCAAAAGACTCGTAATTGTTGCAAAACTCAGCGAAATTTATCAAAATGTTTTATCGGGAGACTTTCACAATCTAAAATCTTAAATGGTATCTAGATATTGATGTTGCTATTTGATGTATAGGACGATCGCTCCGCCTTGGATAGCAGAGGCATAGTCGAAGCAGTTCCCCCACTGTCACCTTAAAAAAACTGCACAACGCGCCGGAATACATTCCCGGTTTGTTTAACTACCCGGGACATCTCCTGCGGGTCATCAATGTGTGTCCACTGATACAGGGGACGATAGCCCGGGCTTAATTAAGGGTAGTCCTGCATATAGCAATCCTTGCAGGAGTCGTAAATTTTTTACCCCACCCCAACCCTCCCCGAATCCCCTCGCTCCGGAGTAAGAAATTCACAAATGATGCGAGGATTGCTATAAGTAATTATGCAATTTGATCTAACCCGGTCTGTAGAAGGAGATGACAGGCAAAAACCACTACTTGTTTACCAATTAGCAATTACCAATTTCCAATTTCCAATTACTACTCACCAATTCCCCGTTAGAGATAATTAAATCTAACTCTTAACTTTTTAGATAATATTGTTCTGCTTCCGACCAATTCAGTTTAAGCAACGAATCATCTCCCCAGGTCAGTTTGAGACTCGGCTTAATTGCTGTCACGCCCAAAGCGCTAATAATCTGCGCTGCTACAGCTTTCGCCAGTAGCGGCGGTACAGAATTTCCGACTTGGCGAAAACCGTGCCATTTTGTAACGTGAAATCTAAACCAGTCAGGATAGGAATGCAGTCGCGCAGCTTCCCTGACAGTAATGCACCGAGGGGTGCTCGGGTGAATCGGTCTCGGCGAAGTATAAGCCCCCCTAGCCCGGTCGGTTCCAGCCCTGAGAGTGTTGCAAACTCCCTGGGGATGAAGCTTATAAAAACGGCTGATCGGCTCTTTTTCGCCGTGTTTAGCAGCATGAAACCTTTCTATACATTCCAGAGAGTGTTGAGTTCGCAAACTACAAGAAAGAATTTGCCGATCGTACTCGCGAGCGTAGGAATAATCATCATCCAAACCATCAATTCCGCGCATTATACTCGCATAAGCGCTGCACTTTCCGTACTCCGCCATCACCCAATCTCGGTGCAGCAACTCGCTGTACTTTTCCACTTCCGGCAAATCTCCAATCGCATCCCAAACTGTCGGGACAGCAGGTAAATTAACTTTTTTATAGCGTTTAGGAATTTTAACTTTCGGCAGTATAGTAGTTGGCTGAGGGTATTTTGGCAGCTCATAATCTTTTTTGCAGCCAATCAAAAACAAGCGTTTGCGAGCTTGCGGTACTCCGTAGTGAACCGCGTTGAGAACTTGATAGTTTTCTTCTACTTGATAGCCTGCTTCCAGGAAAGAGCTAATTAAAATATTCAGGAGTTCTTTGTGTTCTCCTGACGCAATTCCCGGAACATTTTCCATTACGAAAAACTTGGGTTTTAGCTCCAAAACTAAGCGTTTAAAGTGAAAAATTAGAGAATTTCGCGGGTCGTCCACATCGCGCTTGCCCATCATCGAGAATCCTTGACAGGGCGAACCGCTGATTACTACGTCTATCTCGCGCCGCCCGATCGCCGATTTTTTCCTAATTTCCGAACCCGTAAGCTGTGCGACATCTTTGCACAGAATAGAACACAGCGGGAAATTAAACTGGTGTGTGGCGCAGTGAATTGGGTCAATTTCGACTGAGGCAAGTACATCAAAACCTGCTTGTTCAAAGCCCAGGGTCATGCCGCCCGCGCCTGCAAATAAATCAACAGCGATCGGTCGCTTTTTCCGATTGCTTGGCATAACATTTCAATAACAAAGTTGCTTTAATAGAAATTAAGGAAATTAACCGCGTTTCTGGCAAGAAATCTGGGGTTTGTCAAGGAGCCATCTACAAAGAAACCGGGTTTATACATAACCTTTCAATACCAAAATTGCTTTAAGAAGCTGTATTTAATTTGACGTTTTTCATTATTTCCGCAGCGGCCCGATCGCACACACCCACATCTCCGAGACTTTCGCGCATTTCCCGATAACCCGCTTTGATTTGCTGGCGTCGATCGGCATTTTGCAGCAATTCCAGTGCGTGGTTCACTATATTTTCCGCAGTCGCCTCGTATTGCAGCAACTCCGGGACGATCGGCTTCATTTGCACCAAATTGGGCGGAGACATAAAAGGAATCGAAAATTTCAGCACGTGGCGAGCAATAATCGCCGTAATCGGACTGACGCGATAGACGACAACTTGCGGAACGTCGAGCAAAGCTAGCTCCAGATTAACAGTACCAGATTTAGCGATCGCCAGATCGGCAGCCGCCAAGATTTCCAGAGTTTGATTTTCTAACAAAGTAGCCCGCAAACCGTAATTCTCGATCGCTTTTTCGATTTTGCTGTGGAAAGCTTTGTTAGCAAGCGGAATCAAAAAATGAACTTCCGGCAATTTAGCTTGAATAATTTGAGCTGCCTCAAATATAACCGGCATCAGGTACTTGAGTTCTTGGTGTCTGGAAGCGGGAATTAGGGCGATCGACACCTGTTCCGGCCCAATTCCCAAAGTTTTGCGGGCAACTTCCCGGCTGGGCGCAGATTGCATTCTATCCACCAAAGGATGACCAACCCAACTCACTTGGGCTCCTTTTTTTCGATAATAACAAGCTTCTTCGGGGAAAATTGCCAAAAGTTGGTCGCTAATATTGACAATCAGATCGGTATTGCGACGAGAAATCGACCAAACCCATTCTTGAGGTGCGATGTACCAAACCACCGGCAAATCCGGCAAACAGCGGCGGATGTAGCTGCCAATACCGAGATTTGGAGTCAAATAATCAATCAATACAACAGCATCGGGGCGGAAGTTTTTGAGATATTGTTTAGCTTTTTGCTGAACTTTAATCGTTGGCCAGATATACGGCACTGATTCTATCAGACCCATAGAACCAATGCCCACAGTATCGCCTAAAATAGTAGCCCCAGCTTCTGCCATACGAGGACCGCCCAATCCGGTTATTTCGAGATCAAAACCAGCGGCGACAGCGTGACGTTTTAAGGCTGCAACTAACAAAGCTCCTTGCAAATCGCCAGAAACCTCACCAGTGCTGATAAAAATTTTCATAAAATCCTCGATATCATCAGTAAGGTGCCCCGGAGCAAAACTTTTTTAGCTGCGTCAAGGCTTGAAACTGACACACCCTACAGCTAACTGCTCATAGGTTTGTAGTGAGGACTGCAGTCCTATCTGACGCGACTTTTAGCTAATAAGGACTAAAGTCCTTACTACAAACAATAGGTTTATTCTACCTCATTTACTTTTTGCCAGGAATCAAACCGCGCCGCCCTTTGGTTATAGACTGCTGCACAAATCTCCGCAGGTGCTGCAAGTGGGCGTTTTCTGGTAACAAATCCAACTGTTCCAAAGCTTGATTGAGAGTGTAGCCAGAATGGTATAAAATACGAAAAGTTTTCTTCAAAACTAGCAAATCTTCTTCTGTCAAACCAGCGCGTTGGAGACCGACTTTGTTGATTGCTCGCACTCTCGAAGGATTACCTTCGACTAGCATATAAGGAGGTACGTCTCGATCGATTCTGCTCAAGCCCCCCACCATAGACAAGCGGCCGATGTGGACAAACTGATGAACGCCCAAAACACCGCTCAAGCGGGCTTGAGACTCGATTTTAACGTGTCCGGCTAAGGCTACAGCATTGGCGATAATTACTCGATCGGCGATCGCGCAATTGTGTCCCACATGAACATAAGCCATCAATAGATTATGATTGCCAATTGTCGTGCTTTCCCCGGCTCCCGTAGCGCGGTTAATTGTCACGTATTCCCGAATTTGATTGCTGTCGCCAATTTTCACCCTAGTCGGAGAACCCTCGTATTTCAAATCTTGAGGTTCCAAACCAATCGCCGCACCGGGGAAAATTTGATTGCGAGCGCCTATTTCTGTTAGCCCGTCGATAATTGCATGAGCGCCAATCTTAGTATCCGGCCCGATTTTCACTCTTTCCCCAATTACAGCATAAGCTCCCACTTGTACAGTCGGGTGAAGTTCAGCGCCGGGATGAATCACAGCAGTTGGGTGAATCAAAGTAAGCATTTGTCAATTTTTTTGCTGGTAAGTGGGAAGGAAGTTCGGCTAAGTGCAGTGTAAGGGATTGAACGGATTTAACGGATGGATGTTGACAGAAGACGGAAGAAGGAAGAGGGAATTTTAGAAATTTTAAGATGGCGTCGTTCCGACGAACACTTAGCAGTTTTAATTTAAATTCAAAACTCACAAGTCACAATTACCCGCAAGCCCTCACCACTTCCCCAATTTAATCTACCATCGAAAACGTCAATTCTCCTTCACAAACTTTTTGTCCGTCTACTTCAGCCAGAGCCTGCATTTTTGCGAAGCGGTGGCGTTTTACCCACAGCAATTCTACAGTCATCCGCAACTGATCGCCCGGTACAACCTGACGACGGAACTTCACTTGATCGATTCCGGTAAACATCCACAATCCTTGCTTGATGTCGGGCAACTGAGCGAGAACAATACCGCCAACTTGAGCCATAGCTTCAACAATTAATACCCCAGGCATAATTGGCCGTCCGGGAAAATGCCCTTGAAAATGTGGTTCGTTGAAAGTCACATTTTTAATTCCTATAGCCTTCTTCGACGGCACGTAATCAACAATCTTGTCAACCAGTGCAAAAGGATAGCGATGAGGCAAGAATTTCTGAATTTCTTCGAGAGTAAAAGTAGATTTAACCGCTGGAGAATCCTCACCGTTTTCAGTGGGAACGGATTCAGAATTCGCAGTATTGAGGGTGTTAACTTCAGTCAGCGTGGACATTGCTTGAAGACTTTTGAGTGTAGTATGGCAGAAGGAATATGCAATCTTAACAGAGCACGTGTTTTTTCCTAACTTTTATCTAGCGTAGCTAGAGCTTCCGATTTCAGGGCTTGGGCGAGTTGGACGTGCAGATTGTGACTGGCTTTGTAAGCCAAGTAGTGAGCTTTTGGCCAAGTTCCGAGCAGACTGAGGTCGCCTACTAAGTCTAGGATTTTATGGCGCACCGGTTCGTTTGTAAATCTCAAAGGCGGGTTGAGCCACCCGGATCGATCGCAAACTAGGGCGTTCTCTAGGGTACCACCTTTGATCAAACCTGCTTGTCGCAATTGGTCAACTTGGCGAGCAAGTCCAAAAGTGCGGGCTGGGGCGATCGCGCTAGCAAAACTTTCTGCCTCTGGCGACCAACTGTACCATTGATTGCCGATCGCCTGTTCCTCAAAATCAATTCCGTAACTAAATCGAGTTTCGGCTGAGGGTAAAGCCGCTGCAAAAGCATCCCCGTGACGCACCCAAATTGGCTGTTCTAGGACGAAGGAGGAAGTGGGGTCTTGCTTCGATTCTTGAGGAACTAAGCCGGTATGGGCGATCGCCTCTACCCAAACCACAGCCGAACCGTCCAGCAGAGGCACTTCCGGCCCATCAACCTCTATTCGAGCATTATCCGCTCCCATCCCCGCCAAAGCGGCTAATAAATGCTCTACAGTGCGAATTTGAGCATCGATACCTGCCAGTTCAGTTGAAAGTGCAGTCTGGCAAACCGCCTCAATTTTTGCAGGAATTATCGGAGCACCAGGCAAGTCAATTCTGACAAAATAGCGGCCTTCCCCAACCGCAGCAGGCAAAACTCGGACGCGAGTTTGTTCGCCGCTGTGCAAACCGATTCCCGACAGTTCAAATTCAGATTTTAAGGTACGTTGAGTCATTTGGAAGAGGGAAGAGGGAAGAGGAAAGAAGGAAGAAGGAAGAGGGAAGAAGGAAGAGGGAAGAGGGAAGTTAACAGTAGGGTGCGCCTGGTCGCGCACCTTAGACATGATTTGTAGGGTGCGCCGAGGCGTAGCTTACTAATTAGCAATTAGCAATTAGCAATTAGCAATTACCAATTACTCATAACTAATAACTAATGACTGCTAACTACTGACTCTTCGTTAATTAGAATCGCTCACCAATCCCAAAGTGAATTTGATTGTCGCCAGTGTCGTTGATACCGTAATCGATCCGGATCGGTCCTAAAGGAGATTGAACCCGCACGCCGAGGCCGTAACCGTAACCGCTACCCGGCTTTCCGCGGATACCGGCAGGGTCGCCCGGGACATCTTTGCCCGTGCCAAAGTCGGTGCCAGCATCCAAAAATAGCGCTCCGCCGATAAACGAAATAATCGGGAAACGGTACTCAACGCTGGCTTCTAGGAAGCTGCGACCGGCTCCGAGGTCGCCTTCGGCGTACCCGCGCACCGAGTTGGCGCCGCCCAAGGCAAAGGCTTCGTAGGGAGGCAAATCTCCGAATACGGTGCCGCCTCTAAAACTGAATGCCAGGGTTTGAGGGCCGGCGGTAAAGTTAGTGTACTTGACTGGTAGGTAAAAGCTGTAGCTGGCCCGCAGGCGGTTTAACAGGATGCTGCCGGAACCTACAGGAATCGATTGTTCCATCCCAAACCTTAGCAGGGAACCGCTAGTGGGGCGGAGGGGGTCGTTGCGCCGATCGCGCACAACACCTGCTTGCAGTGTTGTCAAGTCATCCGATCCCGAATCGCTAAAACTCAACTGGTTGCCGAGTTCGTCCCGGGATTCGCGCCTGCCTTTGCGATCGGTAATTGAGACTCGCTGGTACTGCAAGCCGACTGAAGCTGTCCACTCAGCATCGGCAAAAGGATTGCGCGACAGCGGACGGGTGAAATTGATGCCGGCACCGGTGCGGACGACGCGGGGTCGATCGTCGTTGGGCAATCTGACTTCCCGTTCGCCACCGTCAAAAATCACGCTGATCGATCGTCTTCTAAAAACATTAGCGGTGAAAGAAGTCCGGTAAGGATCGCCTGCAATCCAGGGGTCAGTAAAACTCAGGTCAAACAGCGTTTGGCGTTCCCCGATTTGTACTTCAGCCCCCAATTTCTGGTTCCTACCGCCCAAGTTTTGCTGCTGGTAACTCACCGTACCGAACAAACCCGTCGCGGAACTCAAACCCGCACCAGCGGCCAGAGAACCAGTATTTTTCTCGATGACGTTGACAATTACCCTTGCCTTGCGGGGGTCAGTCGTTCCCGGTTCCAAGGCAAGTCGCACGTCTTCAAAAATTCCCAAACCAAACACCCGTCTCAAATCTCTTTCCGCCTTGGTGCGGTTAAAGATGTCTCCGGGCTTGAGTTCTACTTCGCGGGTGACGACAAAGCGACGGGTGTTGCCTCCGATCGGCTGACCCGTGGCATCTGTTGCCTCTCCCTCCTTGTTCAGGAAGCGGACATCAACGGATTCGATCTGGCCTTCTGCCACTACCAGGGTGACTGTGCCATCGTCTCCTACTTGCGGGGCATCAGTGATTTGGCCCAAAACATAGCCGTTCTCTTGATACCACGCATTAATTTTTTTCACTCCCTCCTCAAAGCGGCGGAGGTTGAGAATTTTGCCGTATTGATCGCGGAAGCTTTCGTCAATTACGCTTTGGGGCAGCACTTGCTGACCGGTGATTGTCACTCCCCGCAGTACCGGATTTGGCTGCACAATAAAAGTCACCCGGACGCCCAACGGGGTGTCTTCCGGTACTGCCCGCACGTTTCTGAAAAAGCCTGTGGCAAAAATGGCGTTGATGTCTTGTTGCAGTTGGCTGCGGTTGGTCGTGCGTCCCGGTTGGGTGCTGATGACTCGGTAAATTTCGCTTTCCAGGTCGTCCGTCGCCCCGGTGACTGTAACTTCTGCAACTAGCACTTGCGGTTCTGCCGCCCCGGCGGGTGCGGGGGTTTGTCTGGGCTGCGGTGCTGGGCCAGGGGGTAATGGGGGAACGGTGTTAGTCGGCGGTCTGGTCGGGGCCGGTCTGGGGGTAACTTGGGCGTTTTGAGCGATCGCCCCTGATTCCTCTGGTTTCCCTAGCTCTGCTGCGATCCAGGCGGGCGTTACAGCCGATTCCTCGGGGGGGAGCGGGCTGCCCAGCGGCGCCTCGGGCAGGGCGTTTTGGCTGCTAGAGGCGGGGGAGGGGTTGGCTGCTAGCTCGGGTTTGAGTTGAAGCAAGGAAGGCGAAACCGGGGAGGGCGTGTCTGTGAATCGCTCTGGGGGTTTGCGGTCGTCCTCTCCTCTGGCAGGGGCCTCCGCTATTTTTAGGGCTTCGGCTTTGCCGGTTTTAGAGGCTTTGCGGTTTTGAGGAGGATTTTGGGTTAATTCTGGAATGGGGCGATCGGGTAATTCGATCGACGGGGCAGGCGGAACGGCAGCCAAAGCTTCCTCTGCTGATTCAGAGTAGGATGTTTGGCCACTTGCCGAATTTGATAACCCGAATGTTGCTGAGGCAGTAAAAACTGCCACCAATACAGCAGATAAACGCATTTTTGTTCACTTTTTTGGGCAATCCACACACCACATTAGTCATTATTCATTAGTCATTAGTCATTAGTTATATAAGTCGGTTGAATTTCGCGCTGACCGCTAATTGATGACTGTTGACCGCTGATTGCTGACATCGAAAGCAGAAGGGTGACAAACTGTGCAATTCTAGCGCATTACCAAGGCCTCTAGACTTTCTGAGCGAGAACGCGTTGGAGAACTTGTTGGTAAGCGGTTTCTACCGATCCTAAGTCGCGGCGGAATCGGTCTTTGTCCATAACACGGGCGTCGGGGTCGGCTTCTGCGTTGTCCCAGAGGCGGCAGGTGTCGGGACTGATTTCGTCGGCGAGGATCAGATTTTGATGTTGGTCGATACCGAATTCTAGTTTGAAGTCTACCAGGGTGATGCCGCACTGGCTGAAAAATTCTTTGAGTATTTCGTTAATTTCGCGGGCGGCGATTTCTAGTTGGTCTACTTGTTGGGGGGTGGCTAGCTGCATTAGCAGCAGCCTGTCGCGGGTCAGCAGCGGGTCTCCCAAATCGTCGTTTTTGTAATAAAACTCCACCAGCGGCGGATTGATAATTGTGCCGAGGGCGAGTCCGGTTTGCTTGCAAAGGCTGCCAGCGGCAATGTTTCTGACTACGACTTCCAACGGCAAGATTTGGACGCGACAGACTCGCATTTGGTTGGGGGCCGGCGTGTCGATGAAGTGGGTGGGGATGCCTTTGGCTTCTAGCATCCGAAACAGGTGGGCGGATACGGCGCAGTTGATTTCGCCTTTGCCGACGATGCTGCCGCGTTTCTGGGCGTTAAAGGCTGTAGCGTCGTCTTTGAAGTGGGTCAGCAAAATTTCGCTGTCTTCGGTGGAGTAGAGGATTTTGGCTTTGCCTTCGTAGAGTTTGCGATCGGCTGACATGGCGATTAATAATGTAGATGAGTTGTAGATTTTACCGTAGCTCGATCGGGCATTATTGGCGAGTTTTTGGATTTCGGCTGCGCCCCTCAGAGCATGAGGGGCGAGTACACCTGCAGGTAGATCCCGCGAGCGGCCCAGGCATAAATGATTCTTGACAAAGGACAATAGAGATTAAACCTGCTGGGTTCGCGATCCGTGCGGGCTAAACCTCGCCAACGAGACTGGCGCTTAAAAAACATCTGCAAAGTGGCTCATTTATGGAAGACAAAAAAATTCATATTCTCTTGGTAGAAGATGATGAGGTTGATGTGATGAACGTCCGGCGAGCATTCAAAAAAAATAACATCGTCAACCCCCTCTACATTGCTGCCAATGGATTAGAAGCTCTATCTATATTGCGTGGAGAAGGAAAAATAGATCCTCCAATGCCTCAAGCGCGCCGGTTGATTTTGCTGGACTTGAATATGCCGAGAATGAGCGGGATCGAGTTTTTGCAAGAATTGCGACTGGATGAATGTTTGAGGTCGATTCCGGTAATCGTCCTCACGACTTCTAATGAAGATAGAGATAAAGTAAAAGCTTATAATTTGAATGTAGCTGGCTATATTCTTAAACCTGTTACTTTTTCTAACTTTGTGGAAGTGATGGCTACCCTAAACAGATACTGGATGCTGAGTGAAATTCCCTAAAAGAGGGGAAATTTAATAAAAAATATATTTTTTAATGTGGCTTGGTGATTTTTCAGGAATGCAGTTGTTTTAATTCTTTTTTCCAGACTGCAGCTTTTTCGGAGTAATCCACAATTCGGTTGTTATGGACAAAATTCTCACAATTCTGATAGTTGATGACGATGCAGTCGATCGAATGGCGATCAAACGCTCGCTCAAGTCTGCTGGTGTTTCGGCAGAAGTTACTGAGGCAGAAGACTGCGCGGATGCCCTGAGCCAACTCTCGGTCAGCAAAAATTATACCCAGGCTACCGCAAAACTCTCCAAACACCATAAATCTCAACCTTTAAGGGAGGTTGAGGAGACAGAAAAGGGGCTGCTATTAAATCAAATATTTGAGTGCAAATTTGACTGCGTATTGCTCGACTACGGATTGCCGGACGGAGACGGACTGAGTTTGGTAAAAAATCTACGAGAAGCGGGGCTGAAAGTTCCCTTAATTGTGCTCACAGGTCAAGGCGACGAACAAATTGCTGTGGAATTAATGAAGGCCGGAGCTTCTGATTATATTGCTAAAAACAAGCTTTCTCCCGAGAGTTTGTCTCGCAGTTTGTACAATGCTATGCGCGTTTACCGCGCCGAATCTCAGGCGTTTCATACCAGTCAAAAACTCAAGGAAAGTGAGGAACGATACAGGTTAGTTTTAGAGGGGGTGAACGACGGAATTTGGGATTGGGATTTAAGTAAAAATGAGGTTTATTGGAACGATCGCCTTTTGGAAATTATCGGTTTGTCGCGAAAGCAATTTGGCAAGACTATGGACGCTCTATACAACCGCCTGCACCCCGATGACAAGGAGGGAATCGTCGGGGCGATCGCCGCTCACTTGGAACAAGAAATAGACTACAATGTAGAATTTCGGCTGCTGCACTCAAACGGCCTTTACCGCTACTGTACTTCTCAGGGAAAAGCTCAACGGAATTCCCAAGGAAAAGCGCTGCGGATGGCCGGCATGATTAGCGACATTACTGAGCGCAAACAGGCGGAAGATGCTCTGGAAAGGGAACGGCAGCAACTGAGACAAATTATTACTTGCGTGCCTGTAGCAATGGCGATGTTCGATACACAAATGCGCTATATGGCTAACTCTAAAAAATGGGTTAGTCAATTTAATTTGGACTTGCCGTCCCTGAATAATCTCAGCCATTACGAATTGTTTCCAGATACGCCGAATCGCTGGAAAGTAATGTACCAAGAAGCGCTCCAAGGCAACGTAGTTTCTGTGAGCGAAGAGGCCTGGGAACGAGCAGACGGATCTGTTCTGTACCTGCGGTGGGCTGCTCACCCTTGGTACGATCCAGACGAAAAAGTCGGGGGAATTGTGATGGTTGCCGACAAGATTAATGAGTTGGTGGAAGGGCGGGAAACTGCCTTAGAAGCTAGCCGGGTGAAGTCGCAATTCTTGGCGAACATGAGTCACGAAATTCGTACTCCGATGAATGGGGTTTTGGCAATGGCTCAATTGCTGCTGCGCGCTCCACTGGAACCGAAACAGCGGGATTGCGCTCAGACTATTTACCGCAGTGCTGAACATTTGCTGAATGTTATTAATGATATCCTCGATTTCTCTAAGATTGAAGCTGGAGAAATGCGGCTGGAAAAGGGTAATTTTGATTTGGATAGCTGCGTTGAGTCGGTGATAGAAATTGTAGCCCATTTGGCCGAAGAAAAAGGTATTGAATTGAATATTTTAGTTGACAGCTCGGTGCCGAGGAAGTTGGTGGGCGACTCGGGCAGATTGAAGCAAGTTTTGCTGAATTTGACAGGGAATGCCATAAAATTTACCGATCAGGGTCAAGTTCTCGTTCACGTAACTGTGAAACAGGGCAACCGACTGGCAGACGGTAGACAAGAAGCAAGATTGCTATTTTCGGTGCGGGATACTGGCATTGGAATTTCGGCAGAAGGGCAAACAAAGCTGTTCCAATCTTTTTCTCAGGTAGACGATTCTCCTACTAGACCTTACGGCGGGACGGGTTTGGGTTTGGCTATTTGTAAGCAGTTAGTGGAGATGATGGGAGGGGACATTGGAGTTCGCAGTTTGCTAGGCAGCGGTGCTACTTTTTGGTTTACTGTACCTTTGGAAAAACAGTTGCTAGTTGAGCCTCATGATCCCGAACTTGCCGGCAAGAAGCTATTAGTAGTCTCTGGAAGCGCTTTGAGGAGGGCAGCGGTGCGATCGCTCGCTCAAAGTTGGGGGGCCCGCTGCGATGAGGCAGAAACTGCTGCTGAGGCTTTGAGTTGGTTGAAAAATGCCCAGGGCCGGATTTCTCAGCATTCAGGGGAGGGGGAAAAAAGCTGGGATGTGGTGCTTGTGGACTTGCAAATGCCCGAGTTGGATGCGGAGGAATTTGCTAGGAAAGTGCGATCGACCTCTATAGTTGGTTCGTTAATCGCCATGACTGCTTTGCGAGAACAGCCGAAGGCTGAATCGCTTTGCCGTCAGGGCTTTAACAGATATTTAATCGAGCCGGTGCGGCCAAGCCACCTGCTTGAGGCAATGCTGGCGCCGGTGAAGGGAACGGGAGATTTTGGGAGAGTGGAGGCTGGTAATACTTGCAAGTTGCCACCAGTTAATACTCAATATGTTACTTCTGATTCGCCGTCATCGCTGAGAATTTTGGTGGCGGAAGACCACCCGATCAATCAACAAGTTCTTGTCGAACAGTTGGCCGTTTTAGGCTATCAGGCTGACTGCGTGGTCAACGGTCAAGAAGCGCTGGAGTTGCTCGCAAAAAAAAGCTATGATTTAGTGCTGATGGACTGTCAAATGCCGGTACTTGATGGTTACAAAACGGCGCAAAAGTTGAGGCAAATCGAAGGAAGCGATCGGCATACTATCGTGATGGCTTTAACTGCTCATGCTATGCCGGGGGAACGAGAAAAGTGTCTGGCGGCGGGGATGGACGATTATCTCAGCAAACCTGTAGATTTAGATGCTTTGGCGGCGGCCCTGAAAAAGTATGAAGCCCTAAATGTTCAGGGTGAAAATAAGTATGGAGTTAAAAGTATTAATTCGGAAAATAAATCTCAATTAGCAACAAATTATACAGAAGTTGTGGAAAAAGCACAGATTGTGGCTGAGCCGGTACCAAGGGCGATCGCACTTCAAGCTTGGGAACACAGAGACTACGACGGACTGTTCGACAAGAGCAGATTGGAGCAACTCGGACGAGTTAATATTAAATTGCCAGAGCGACTTTTGCAAGCTTTTGTGGCAGACGCCCAAGCTGATATGGCTGCTGCCAAAATAGCTGTAAAAGCTAAAGATTGGCAAGCTGTGGAATATCAAGCACACCGTCTCAAGGGAACTTCGGCTAATGTGGGAGTTGTTCTGATGTCGGATTTGGCTGCACAATTGGAGCATCAAGCGCGAGGCTTTCAAGCTGAACCACCAGAGGGGGAATTGTTAAATATTGAGAGGGTTGAGAACATATTAGTGAGTTTGTCAACTCATTTAGCCCGGGTTCAAGAATTTGTGGAAACTAGAATGTTTGGTTAGTATCTTACTGGCTCCTAGCCGATATTAGTCGGCGATTAAAATCGCCCTTACAAAAACGAAGTTCCTCTCTAAAAGACTAAGAAATAAAGCGGTACGGTACGGAGTCTGCATCCTACATATAAAAAATATAGGAAAATTTTGTTTGTTTCTTCACTCCGTGTCCTCTGCGTTCTCTGCGGTTAATTAAAAAAATAATTAATTTAGCTATGAATTACGATACCAGTACAAACACTATTTTAGATAGCGATTCATTAGAAAATGATGAAAAACTGCTAACGCCTTTGATGATTTTTGCTCGGAAAATTTTATTGTATGAAAACAAGGTTATTTCTGAGCAAGATTCTGTAAATGCTGTGCCGTCTCCGGTCGATGAAATCACTAATTTATGTCTTGACAATCTCCTAGCAAAAGTGGCTCGCTGCTGTCGGGAAAGCAAGGTGGGAAAAAAATTACCGACGGCTTTTTACGTTCACGTTTCGGCTTTACAGACACTCAACCCTGTCCTCGTAATCTACGAAAATTGTGCCAGACGCACTCTCGAAAATATTGATGAAGCAACTTTAGTTAAAGTTTCACTCCATCAACCTAAAATATCTTATCTTTTTTACCCGGATTTCGATACAGATGCTCATCCTGCTTTGCAAACCAGCATCCAGATTAATCTAGCAACAGGGGAAGTTAAATATTTTGATTACAGCAACAGCGAAAATCCCCCTGTTTTGCACCGTAAGGAAACTTTTCTAGCTGCGGATTATCCCAATTACGAAAAGTTTGCGCGGCTGACTCGCTGCGAGGAAAAGTGGGGCCTGCTGGACAATACTAGCGTTATCGGCACTCGCGAGGGTTGGCTCAAATACTTGGGATATTGCGGTGTAGAAATCCAAGATCATACTGTTGTCGAGCGTTTGAAACAGGAGAATAGTGAGTTATCAATTCCTAAGATCGAGCGACACAAAGCTGCAATGGTGCGTCATTCTCTTTCTAAACCCCTGCGTCTGGTTTTAGAAGCTGATTTAGTGAGGGACGGGGCGACTTTTTTTGACTACGGTTGCGGTTACGGCGCGGATATTAAATATATTGCACAAGAGGGTTATGCTATTTCAGGTTGGGACCCCTACTATCAGCCGGATACTCCGCGAATTTGTGCGGATATTGTGAATATTGGTTATGTGATTAATGTCATTGAATCTTTGGCGGAACGACGAGAAGCTTTGCTGAATGCTTGGGATTTAACTAAGAATTTATTAGTTGTGGCTGCTCAGGTTTTGATTGATGATAGTGATCGAGGCCAAATTGCTTATGGGGATGGGGTGATTACTTCTCGAAATACTTTTCAGAAGTATTACGAACAAGAAGAGTTGAAGGTTTATATTGACCAAGTTTTGAATGTTGATGCAATTCCTGTGGCTTTGGGAATTTATTTTGTGTTTCGGGATGCAGCGGAGGGTGAAGGTTTTCGTGCTTCTCGGTTTCGATCGCACTTATCGACTCCCAGAGTGCGATCGCAAGTTAAGCGGTTTGAGGATTATGCGGAAATGTTGGCTCCTTTGATGGCTTTTGTGAGCGATCGGGGCCGCCTTCCTGTTAAAGGCGAATTAGCTGAAGAATCGGTAATTAAGGGGGAATTCCACAGTTTTAATCGCGCTTGGAGGGTGATTTTGCAAGCAACGGATGCGGATGATTGGGAGACAATCGCCGATAAGCGCCGCCAGGATTTGCTAGTATATCTCGCTCTCAACGGTTTGGGTGATCGGCCTTCAATCCGCCGACTCCCGGCTCAAATCCGCAACGACATCAAAGGTTTGTTTGACAATTATCAAAAAGCTTGCACTTTGGCAGATTTAATGCTATACAGTCTGAGCAAACCTGATATTGTGGCTGATTGCTGCGAAGATAGTGCGATCGGCTACAAACAGCCCGGTTCCCTTTCAGTTCACGTCTCCGTTTTAGAAGAACTAGACCCTTTGCTGCGGCTCTACGAAGGCTGCGCTAACCGCACAATTGGCAGGCTTGACGGCGCGACAATCATCAAATTTTACGCTCGCAAACCTCAAATTTCCTATTTATTTTATCCCGATTTTGACACTAACCCGCATCCAGCCCTCCACACGGCTATGCACATACATTTGCGCGACCTTTCTGTCAGCTATCAAGACTATTCTGATTTGTACAATCCGCCAATTTTAGTGAGGAAAGAAGCTTTTGTTAGTCCTAATTATCCCCATTACGAAAAGTTTGCTAAACTCACCCGCCAAGAAGAAAAGTTAGGGATTCTCGACCGTGGCGCAGTTAAGAAACATCGGGAGTGGGTTAAGTGTTTGGAGGAAAACTGCCTTAAAATTAAGGATCATAAGTTGTTTTGGCGATCGAATGCTGACCCAGAAAAACTGACAATGCTGCAAAAAGCTGCCTCGGAACGCCAGCAGAAAAAGATTGAGTTGAATCCAGTAAACAGTGAACAAACCGCAGAGGATGCAGAGGAGGGAAAAGAAGAGGGAGAGGAATAGTCATTGAAGCAGATTATGATTTTAGTCAGGGAGCTATATAAGCATTCTTCCTTCTTCTTTCTACATAATACCTCAAGAACCGCCTAAGCTAGAATCCATGCAATGAGCGATGAAGATATCAATACCTCCGAGATTCCACCGCTGTCTGAGGAGTTCTTTCATCGCTGGTTAAAACGGTACAAATCTGCATTCGGACATCGAGCATTAATGAAAATGAAAATATTCCCTGCTCGCATTCATATTCTGCTTGCGAGTCAAGCTACCGTCGGACTAATCATTCGACGCGGCCCGTCTAAGCAGGTTGCCACAATACTCTGGGATCGACAATGCGATCGATTCCAACTGGGACAATGGTTAAAGGGACGTATCTACGAACGCCGGAGTGACCTCTCACCCGACGGCAAATATCTGATTTACTTCGCGATGAATGGTCGCTGGCAATCGGAGGCCTGTGGTGCCTGGACTGCGATTTCACAAGCACCATACCTTAATGCGATCGCCATTTTTCCCAAGGGGGATTGTTGGCATGGGGGTGGTCTGTGGACGAGCAAAGCCACCTACTGGCTCAACGACGGCTACGGCCACCAGATATTGCGGGATACTTCGACAGTCCGTCGCGACACCACCTACGCCCCAACCTGCAATTATGGCAACAACGAGTGTCTCGGCGTCTATTACCCTCGACTTTTACGCGATGGTTGGCAACTGGTCGATCGCGTACAGTTCGGCAAATGGAAAGCCCAAGATATCTTTGAAAAATCGATCGGCAACGACTGGATACTCCGCAAAATCGCCCATGCCGAGATTGATAAACCAGAGGGGAAAGGCTGTTATTGGGATGAACATTCACTGGTTAATCGGGCTACTAATGCCACGATTAGTTATCCCCAATGGGAGTGGGCAGAGCTGGATGGCAAACGGCTAGTCTGGGCGGCTGAAGGCAACCTCTATGCGGCAGAGGTAACAGCGGAAGGATTAACCAACGTTGTCCTATTATTTGATTTTAATGATATGCAATTTCAGCCGGTCGCTGCGCCATACTGAATCATCATCCATTTCCCAGTTGGAAGAGATTACCTTTGTCCAGAAAACAGTTCTGCAACTACTAAAAACCAAAGAAAGAACTGAAGTCCTCACTACGAAAACCCAACAAGGTTCGTAGTGAGGACTTTAGCCCTAATTAAGCAAACTTAATTTTTAAATAATCATCCTCCATCTTCGCCCCCGAAGGTTGCAGCGCCGCTAAAGCTTGGGGCAACACCAAATTACGGCGGTGATTCCCAATCCGAACATTCAACTCATCTCCCGTTTTGCTCAACTGAATTTGATCTTTAGCAATTCCGGGCAAATACAGTTCAAGACTATATTGATTGTTTTCCTGGACGATCTTAATCGTATTTTCTTTGTAATAAACTTGGCTGGGGTCTTCGTCTTTGTAAAGCGTTTCTTTCAACCGTTCCAAAGCTGCCAAACCGCACATTTCTTCAGAATAAAGTGGCACTTCCTTAACTGGCAGCGGCATGAAATCTGAGTGAATTTCCTGACGGTACTGCTCCTGGCTTTCTTTCCACCGTTTGAAAAATGGGTCAGTTACTTCTGCGGGAATAATCCGGTTAGCTACTACTAAATCAGTGGCTACATTGTACAAACTCAAATACGCATGAGCGCGCAGAGACTCTTTAATTACCATTTTTTCGGGATTAGTAACTAACCTTACCGAAGTGACAGTATTGTCAGTTAAAACCTTTTCCAAAGCTTCGATTTGTTCGTAAAATTCGTAAGGTGCATCCATCACCTCTTTGTCTGGTAAAGAAAAACCCGCAAGTGGTCTAAAAATAGGTTCAACTAAAGGTCGAAGGGCGGCTGATATGCCTTGCAGCGGCTTGTAAAATTTTCTCATGTACCAGCCGCCAACTTCCGGCAAACTTAGCAGTCTCAATGCAGTGCCAGTTGGGGCAGAATCGATAATTAAAACATCAAATTCGCCTTCGTCGTAATGCCGCTTCATTCGCACTAAACCGAAGATTTCATCCATTCCTGGCAAGATGGCTAATTCTTCAGCTTGCACCCCTTCGAGTCCCTGTGCTCGCAAGACTTGAGTAATGTAGCGCTTAACTGCTCCCCAATTGCCTTCTAATTCCCTGAGAGCGTCTAATTCTGCTCCCCACAAATTCGGTTTCACCAGCCGCGAATCGTGTCCGAGTTCCATGTCAAAGCTGTCGGCTAAGGAGTGAGCGGGATCTGTACTCAGCACTAGGGTTTTGTATCCCAATTCGGCACAGCGCAGCCCAGTCGCAGCGGCTACAGAGGTTTTGCCGACGCCGCCTTTTCCGGTCATTAATATTAAGCGCATTGATTGTTTAGCTCGCCTGAAAATTCTTTACTTCTTTATTGTAACGTTCTGTAACAGAGATTAATTTAGTGGGGGAATTAATTTGGGCGACAAGCAGCCGCCGGACACAGCACATTTTCGGTCATTCACGAAATTGCTGCCATGTCAAGATCAGTTAAAATTATTTATTTCAAATATCAATTGCGGCGCCTAAAAATCCATCAGCGTTCATCTGTGTTTATCTGCTAATATCTGCGGTTAAAAAAGGGCTCTCGCTCTTGAAACACTATTTTTTATGGCTAAAAAACCTCCGAAAAATTCTAATTCTCAAACATTAGTTTTCAGAGGAAATACAAGCTGTTTGAGCACATCCAACCGCGAACAGTCCCAGTAATCTATGTGAGAAACAATTAAACCGTCGCTGTTGACTTTCAGTTCGCTCCTACCGGCGATCGCCATTTTCGGTTTCCAAGGTAACGGTGCGATCCAGCTCAGAGTCCAGCGAGTTTCTATAGTATCTCCCGACTGGGAAATCCCGTGCAAATCGAGATTTACATCCTGAAAAAAAGTCCCCATAAACCCGATCATTTTGCGGTAGCGATCGACTCCTGTAAATCGATTCACCGGATCTTCAAAATAAACATCTTTTGCATAGATGCTGTAAGTCTGATTATCGGGAAATCTTTGATAATCGTCTTTGAGAATTTCAATAATGTCCATTTCGAGCGATCGTTATTCTTCTATTATTAGAATATAATTTTAACACAAGAGATCGAAAATCCGCAATTCTCGTCCAAAGTGTGATAATATATAGGGTTATTTCCTGCCCCGCCAACTTTCAACTTAACATCACAACTATGATTGACCTCTACACTTTTACCACACCCAACGGTCGCAAAGTCTCGATCATGCTCGAAGAAATAGGTTTACCCTACAACGTGCACGTCATCGACATCACAAAAAACGACCAATTTAGTCCCGAGTTCATCGCAATCAACCCCAACAGCAAAATTCCGGCGATAGTCGATCGAGATAACGGCATCACCGTCTTCGAGTCCGGCGCTATTCTAATCTATCTTGCCGAAAAAAGCGGCAGATTTCTGCCCACAGACAAACAAAAATACTTTCAAGTTATAGAGTGGCTGATGTTTCAAATGGCCAGCGTCGGCCCGATGTTTGGTCAGCTAAACCACTTCAAACGCTTTGCACCCGAACAAATTCCCTATGCGATTGGGCGCTACGAAAAAGAAACCTTGCGCCTCTACGGAGTATTAGACACTCAACTAGCAAAATATGAATATATCTGCGGCGACTATTCTATCGCCGACATTGCTACCTATCCCTGGGTTGCTATTTACGAATTTCAAGGATTAAGCCTCGACAATCATCCCCACCTCAAACGTTGGGTAGAAACCTTGCAGAAGCGTCCCGCAGTTGAGCGCGGAATGGCTGTTCCATCATTATAAACCCCCCATCTAAATTGTATTTTCGGGAGGGCGGGACACCCCACAAGCAAGTTGACTTTTGTGGAACGGGCTTCTAGCCCGTTCTTAATAAACAGCGGGCGGGCTAGAAGCCCACCCCACAAGCAAGTGGACTTTTGTGGAACGGGCTTCTAGCCTGTTCTTAATAAACAGCGGGCGGGCTAGAAGCCCACCCCACCAAGCAAGTTTACTGGTTGTGGAACGGGCTTCTAGCCCGTTCAAAAAAAGCCCTCAAACTCAATCCGCGAAATGCTTAATAATCGCCTCAGCAAACTCCGAACACTTCAACTCAGGCACCGGCGGCTCCATCAACCTCGCCAAATCGTAAGTAACTTCACCATTAGAAATTGCCGCTCCCAAACCCTTCTTAATCAAGTCTGCTGCTTCCTGCCATCCCATGTATTCTAACATCATCACCCCGGACAAAATCAGGGAACCGGGATTGACTTTATCCAAACCAGCGTGTTTCGGTGCAGTGCCGTGAGTCGCCTCAAAAACTGCACATTCATCACCAATATTCGCACCAGGGCCCATACCCAATCCACCCACAATGGCGGCGGCTGCATCGGATAAATAATCCCCGTTCAGATTCATTGTCGCCAAAATCGAATACTCGGCCGGTCGGGTTTGAATTTGTTGGAAAATACTGTCAGCAATTCGGTCGTTGACCATGATTTTTTCTTTCCACTGACCGCTGCCGTGACTCTCCCAAATTGCAAACAGAACGTCGGCTACTTCTTGACGAATTTTGGCTTGTTTTTCTGGGGTCAAAGCATCGTATCCCGGGTCTATTTGGCGAGCATTATCTTCTAAGGTAATGTCTGGATTTTTTTCTTTGTTGCCCAGAATCCAAGACTCTCTTTCCGTTACGCACAGTTCTCGAAATTCGGTGGTTGCTAATTCATAACCCCAATCTCGGAAAGCTCCTTCAGTATATTTCATGATGTTGCCTTTGTGCACCAAAGTCACTTGCTGCTTATCTTTTGGCAACCGTAAAGCGTGGGTAAGGGCGCGCCTTACTAAACGCTGAGAACCTGTTTTGCTAATGGGTTTAATTCCGATTCCAGAATCGAGGCGAATTTGTTTTTTGCCATGTTCGGGTGTTGCTGGAATTAACTCATTATTGAGGAATTCAATCAATTTTTTGCCGATTTCGCTGCCTTTAGCCCATTCAATTCCGAGGTAAATATCTTCTGTATTTTCCCGGTAAATAATTACATCTAGGAGTTCAGGAGTTTTGTGTAGCGATGGTGTTCCAGCATAATATTTGCAGGGCCGCACGCAGGCGTAAAGGTCGAAGATTTGCCGCAAAGCTACGTTTAGCGATCGAATGCCGCCCCCTACCGGCGTTGTCAGCGGCCCTTTGATGGCGACTCCGTATTCTTTGATGGCGTTTAAGGAATCCTGGGGCAGATATTGGTAAGTACCGTAGACATCGCAGGCTTCGTCGCCTACATAGATTTTAAACCAGTTGATTTTTCGATCGCCACCGTAAGCCTTTTCTACCGCAGCATCCATGACTTTCTGGGATGCAGGCCACAAGTCAACGCCGGTACCGTCGCCGCGAATGAAGGGAATAATCGGGTCATTGGGGACGATCGGCAAACCGTCTTTGAAAGTAATTTTAGAACCAGTTGTCGGGGCTACAATCTTTTCGTACATATCTTAACAGCGCGGATAGCAATGTTCCCTATTTTGCCACGATTATCTGCCTAAACCTCAACCAATCCTAAATATTTGTATAAATTTAAGTTGGATTTTGGGGCGACCGGCTGGCCGTCACTGTGACTTTTGGGCGATCGTAAATTTAAAAGTAACTTTAAAAAAGTAGCAAAGATAGCAGAAGTTTCTATCAAATATGCCTCTCTATCTTTCAGCGCTACGGTTGGGAAGATGCTGGAAGCAAGTCAGTGGATTTAAGATTTAAGATTTAAGATTTTAGATTTACTCCACAGATGAATCTGGGAGGTTGAACCTTCGTCTAAAATTTTGGGCTGCTCGCGACTCCTGTCGGAAAGTTGTATCGGTTTTTGGGCGGGGTCAAAAGGGTAATTGTAGCCGCCGATGAACGCAAATAAACGCAGATTATTTTCACAAAATTTGCATTTATTTGCGATATTTTTCCTTCTGCATATTCTTTTTTACAACCCACAAAATAAACCAAATGACAATAATCACCACAACAATTTTGGAAACCGGACCCAGATAATCCTCTACAATTGTATAATTTTCCCCTAGTTTGTATCCGGCAAAAGTCAGCAAACTCACCCATAAAAGAGTGCCGCCTGTTGAGTAGAGTAAAAAAGGAATTAAAGGCATATTGTTGATGCCAGCGGGCAGGGAAATCAGGGTGCGAACTCCCGGTACGAGGCGACACAAAAACACGGCTTTGTTGCCGTGTCTGTTAAACCATCTATTTGCTTTGTCAATATCAGCGCCGGATACTGTGATCCACTTGCCGTATTTGTCGGCTAAATTCCTCAAGCGTTCTTCGCTCAATAACTTACCCGCATAGTACCAGGGAAGCGCGCCCAGAATTGTACCGATTACTCCTGCTGCGATCGCCGGCGCTAACTGCATATCATCACCCTTTGATGCCGTGAATCCTGCCAGCGGCATAATCAATTCTGAGGGTATAGGCGGGAAAAGATTTTCTAAAAACATCAACAGGCCAATTCCGAGATAGCCCATCGATTGCATTGTGTTAGTTATCCATTCAACCATTTTGATTTAATAATTTGGTAAGAAGAAGTCAGTAGTCATTAGTCATTAGTCATCGCTCGTTCCTAGACTGTGCTTGGGAACGCATATCTAGAGGCTCTGCCTCGACTCCCCATGAGGGAGGCAGAGCCTCCTTGTATTCATTCCCCGGCACAGCGTGGAAACGAGAAACGATGATTAAGTGCCCGAAGTCCAAGAGTTTGTGTACTCAATTTGTTCGGCCGTCAAGGTATCAATGTGAATACCCATTGCTTCCAATTTGAGACGGGCAATTTCTTTGTCAACTTCCACGGGGATTGAGTGAATACCAGGCTCTAGTTTGCCTTTGTTCGTGACCAGATATTCGCAGGCTAAAGCTTGGTTAGCAAAGCTCATATCCATCACGGCGCTGGGGTGTCCTTCGGCTGCTGCCAAGTTGATCAAACGACCTTCGCCCAATACAATAACCGACTTGCCATTATTGAGGTGATATTCTTGAGTGAAAGACCGGACTGTTTTCACGTCGGTGCTTTTTGCGCCGAGGGATTTGAGGTCAATCTCAATGTCGAAGTGACCGGAATTGCAAACAATTGCGCCGTCTTTCATTGTCTCGAAATGTTCGGCACGAATGACGTGTTTGTTGCCGGTAACGGTAATGAATATATCTCCGACTGTTGCTGCTTCGTCCATCGGCATGACGCGGAAACCGTCCATCACTGCTTCGATCGCCCGAATCGGATCGATTTCGGTGACAATTACGTTAGCACCCATACCGCGGGCGCGCAGTGCCGTGCCTTTGCCGCACCAACCGTAACCTGCAACCACAATATTTTTACCGGCTAACAAAATATTGGTAGCGCGGATAATGCCGTCTAGCGTAGATTGACCGGTGCCGTAGCGGTTGTCAAAGAAGTGCTTGGTGTCGGCGTCGTTGACGTTCATTGCGGGGAAAGTCAGCACGCCGTCTTTCAACATGGCCCGCAGGCGCACGATGCCTGTGGTAGTTTCTTCGGTAGTTCCAATTAAGTCGGAAATTTGGTCCGGGCGGTGCTGGATCAGTGCGGCTACCACGTCGCTGCCGTCGTCGATGATAATATTGGGGCGGTGGTCTAGGGCTGTGTAGACGTGACGTTCGTAGGTAGCCGCGTCTTCTCCTTTGAGGGCGAAGACGGAAATGCCGTAGTCTTCAACTAAGCAAGCCGCTACGTCATCTTGAGTGCTCAAGGGGTTGCTGGCGATCAGTACGGCGTCGCCACCGCCGAGTTTGATGGCGATCGCCAAATGAGCGGTTTCTGTGGTTACGTGGCAGCAAGCAGCCAAGCGAATGCCAGCGAAAGGCTTTTCTTTAGCGAAGCGTTCTTGAATTTGCCGCAAAACGGGCATTTCCCGGCCGGCCCACTCGATGCGTTGCTTTCCCAAGGGGGCGAGGGACAAGTCTTTGACTTCGTGTTTAATCTTGACGGATGTAGCAACCATGTATGTTATTTCTCAGAAATCATCAAACTTTGTTAGTTTTAGCAGATTAAGTCATCGGCGGGCAAGTGCTGTGATTTTACTCGATCGGGGTCGGCGCTGCTAATATTAAATTTTGATTGTGTTTTAATGATTAGCGAACGAGTCGATGGAGTCACCCCCACAGTGAGAGTCAAACATTCCTGTCGGCCGATCGAGCTCAATCTTTTGTGTTAGCGTGGCGTTCTGGAATTATTTGACACTCTCACTTTGGCTGCTGGCAGTTTGAGCGCCTGCGTGATTGCGTTCCCAGCTTGGCGGCCTGCAGATATCATCAGTTGGTTAGGACTTGGTTCAGTAGCGATTAGTTTCGCGTTCCAAGAAATCTTCAAATACTTTTTAGGGGAAATATTGTTGCTGTTGCACGAACCGTTTCAAGCAGGCGATCGGATGATTGTAGAAGGCTTTGAAGGTACTGTTGAAAAGATTTTGCGGCGTTCAACTCAAATTATTAGCGATCGGGGAGAGCGAGTTATCGTGCCGAAGGCGATCGTATTTACCAATTCAGTGCGGGTACTAACAATTATTCCACACAGGCGAACCAACCTGCGTTTAATTTTAGCCTACGAGACCGGCCTTCCTGAGCAATTGAAACCTTGGTTAAAGCTATTTCCGAAGTCGAAGGCGTTTTGTCCCACACAACTCGAGAAGTTGATAGTTCAGGCATTAAGCAAGGTTCTTTACATCTTATTCTCCGCTATTGGAAGCTGCGGGAACAAGCACAGGTGCGACGGACAAAAACCGTGGGGTGGCGATTAAAGTAGCGTGCGTCCGGGCAGACATTAAAATTCTTGGCGTTGCACAATTTGAGGATGATTATTGTGGGGAGTAGGGGTTAGGCGTCCCGCCTGCTGTGAAAATACACGCCTTCGGGCTCATGGGCCCATCCCACAAAACAATCAAAATCATCCCGCTATTATACAACGCCAAATTCTTCAACCGGTATCCGTGACTTTGTACGATCGAACACTTTATCGAACACTTTACCGTGACTGAGTTTTGAATTTTTAGTTGGGAGAGGGAGAGAGTGGGAGAGTGGGAAAAATCCTCTTGCTTAACGCTTGACTTCTTCAGGCTTGACTTCTTCCCTCAACACCCATCCGTTAAATCCCGTACACTGCGCGTTCCCGAACTTCACCCTGATATCAAATCCGCGCTTCATCGTCGGGCGTAAAATCGAGTCAATATCCAACACTCAACCATTATTCAGTTTGGCGACCCAGAGTCAACAGTCAACAGTCAACAGTCAACAGTCATGAGGAGTGCAACCAGAATTGATATGACTTCTCCCTTCTGACTTTTCAAATCAAGCAAAAGGCGAGCCGATTTCTCATTAGCGCGCCTCCTAATATTATTTTATTTTGTCAAACCTAATTCAGCAGATTGTTCGGGTTGAAAAATATCATGAAGTCGTCTTGCTAGCGCGGCGGCGGCGGGCTGCAACCAAGCCACCCAAACCGAGAGCCAAACCAGTCATTGTCATGGGTTCTGGAACTGCTTCTGCGCTCACTGTGAAGTCTTGGAAGTCTGAGTCCTTGCTGTTACCGCGATCGTCGAAGGAGATTAGGGTGCCTCCATTAAACAGAGAACCTGCTCCGTTTGTGAATTCTCCGGCAGCTTTGAAGACGTTCGTTGTTTCTTTGTTGAGCCCGTTCCACAGTTGCTCTTGCCCGCCAAACACTGCTTGCTGCGTCCTAAGGTTGTTCAAGGCTGAGGTCGAGAAGACACGGCCACCCCAGTCGCTGTCGAGCCCCAAAGTATAAATTTTATTTGCCAGGAATGTGAATACTTCCGAGCCAGAACCCAGGACTGTATTGCCCAGAGTTCCTTTCCATTCATTTTCCCACTCGTTGTCTGAGGATTTAGTTTCCGAAAACAGGGTCTTAACTAGAGAGGCCGCCGAGTTCTCCACACTGTATATTCCCAAAGAGGATTGGTACTGACCGTGAGATTCTTTGAAGTTAAACTTGATAGTTGTATCTTGGTCGAATGTGATGCCGGTGGTACCAAAGGAGAAGGCTTGAGCAGGAACTGCTGCCCCAAACAGAGCTGTGGCGGCTGCGGTAGCTGTTAAGGCGGATAATAGTTTGGTATTCATAACCTGTTCCTTTTGTGCGAGGGTCTTAATAATTTCATTATGCGATACTTTTTTTGTATTTGGGGCACTTTAGGTAAAGTTTGACACATTCTTTATCAAGCCTTTACATAACCTTCACAAATGGTGTCGATCGCATCTGCCGGTGGGCGATCGCTCCCTAAAAATACACACCCAATAATTATAAAAATTGTGGCTTGAAACCTTGCAGGTGCGGGCATGGGAGCGCGGGTAAGCCCAAGTGATTTAGAGCGGGCTTCTGCTAATTTTTTATTATATTCTGAAGTCTAAATCCTCAACAGCCAACACTTAAGTATAAATACGGTAATATTCGTGTGTACTGATAGTTAAAGGAGTTTTCTATTAACCAGAAACTGGGAATATTTGTTTTTTGGGACTTGTATAGGGGAGTTAAAGTAGTTTATCTATCGGGTAAATTACCTACAAAATGCGATCGTTGGGTCTACGTATTTTGGTTGAATTCAATAGAGCCCGTGGCGTGAGATATCCCAAAGAGGCGATCGAGGAGATGCAATTTCTGCAGATTGAAGCGGTAAAAGACCGGATTGCCCCTCAACAAAGATTGTATAGAGAAGCTGTGGCCGAGTCCTTGCTCCCGATCGACCGCATCAAAACAGACCGCTGTAGCGTTCCTCTGCCCAAGGTTCGCCCCGCTGGTGATAGCCGTTGCGTTCCCAAAAACCGAGTTCTTCGGTTTCTGTAAACTCCAGGCCGTTAATCCATTTAGCGCTTTTCCAAGCGTACAAGTGGGGAACTACCAGCCGCATTGGGCCGCCGTGGTCTGCGGATAGAGGTTCGCCGAAGACGGTGTGGGCGAAAAAGTTTTCTTCTCGGAGGAAGTCGGCGATCGCAATATTAGTAGTGTAGCCGCCGTAGCAGTGTTCCAGGACGTGCAGAGCTTTCGGATCGACTTCTATGTAGTTCATAAAATCTGTGACTTTGACTCCCGTCCACTGCACGTCGAGTTTTGACCACCGGGTGACGCAGTGAAAATCGGCCGTAAAGTTACTTTGGGGCATCGCCTGGAAGTCCGACCAAGTGAAGGTTTTGGGTTTTGCCAATCCCCAGACTTTAAATTCCCAACTCTCAATACTGACCGAGGGTGTATCGCCGTAGGTCAGCACGGGAAACCCGTTGGCGAGGTATTGACCCGGAGGGACGCGATCGCTGTTTTCTAATTCTGGCTTGCGAAAAAATTTGCCCAGCATTGATTCACGCTCTACAGTAACTGACTGCAATCCTGAGTATAACTTGCAGAGATGGGCGCATCGCAATTCATCTCCAGGTAGAAACCAAAAGCACTTCTGTAGAAATAAAAAAAATCCCTAAATTCTACCTGATGCCAACCTAATTCTGCCTTCGGAGATAGCCGAAGCTAAAAATTACCAACTATTATGATTCCAGCGTAAGTAGCTAGGCGCTGTCAAACGCAATTATGTAAACGATTGTAAAGTATCCAAATGCCCTAAGCGTGGCTAAGTCAGGCCTGTTTACATACTGTTATATAGCTGAGTTTAATTCCGCCTATATACTTATTAAGTATCTAATCTTACATTTTATCGCAATTCATGGTGCATTTCCCAATTTTTGATGTATTGTTACAATATGCTCAGATGCCATATGTAAAAAAAATTGATGGGGTAAAAATCATGATCGCAAGTTGCTTAATTCCGTTGACGTTGTGCTTGATTGCTGGGTGGGTGACTGCCGGGACCGACAGTAGAACGCTAGACGGAATTCCGGCTCCCATAGCTGCAATTATTGGAGTGTGTTCGTTAATTTGGTTTGTGGCGGCGTGTCCTTGGCCTGTTGAACTCGCTCTAGTCTTGGCGGTGGTGGTTTTCGGCAAAGCTTATTTGCAAAAAATCTTGAAAGTCGGCTGAATTTTTAGGGCTAGCGCTCCTATGATTTGCGGGAGCGCGATAGAGTGCTGCTACTTTGTTAAAATTTTTCGCGATTTGTCTGGCTAGGTTCTCAGAGGGGGTCGCAAAGGCGGAACCAACCCTAGAATTGGTGAAATTCAATTTAGATATTTCGGTTAAAAATTAGAACATAAAAATCGACAGAGAAACCCGGTCGATCTAAGATCGACCGGGTTTCTGAGGGCCTGAAATTTTGACACATCCCGCACCACTTGCTGAGGACTTAGACACTCGGAACCCAAGAAACCGGGTTTCTGAGTCCAGGAGTGTTGCTGTATGTGCGTAAAATGGCAAGCTGTTAAATTGGCAAGCGATTGATATCTTTATTAGAACCAATTACTACCATCGCGTCGCCCTTTCTCAAGCGTTCGCTTGGCTCCGGATTAATCTCGAACTTTTCGGCGCGCCCGACTGCTAGCAAGTTCAAACCATACTTGCGCCGGAGCTCCAATTCGGAGATGGTTTTACCGTCAAACTTTTCAGGAACGAGCAACTCAACGATGCTGTGATCTGGGTCGAGGTCAAAGCGTTCTAAAATGCTGGGTTTTGTAAGAAGGCGGGCCACAGAGCAGCCCATTTCTCGTTCTGGAAAAACTACATGATCTGCACCGACTTTTTTCAACAGTTTTAAGTGAGTTTCCGAAGAAGCTTTGGCTATTACGTGACTTACCCCGCCTTCCTTAAGATTTAGGGTGGTGGTAATGCTTTCTGCTAGGTAATTGCCGATCGCCACAATCACTGTTTCAAATTCAAATATACCTGCTTCCGCAAGAGCGCTAGGCTCAGTAGAATCTAACTGCACAACGTGAGCAGCAATGCGCTCGGTCAAAGCTTGAGTTACTTTTTTTTCATCGGTGTCAACTCCCAAGACTTCGTAACCCAAGCCGTGCAGAGTCGAACACACAGCTTTGCCGAAGCGTCCCAAACCAATAACTGCAAACTGCTTGTTGTCGGCGCGCAAAGTCCGAAAAAAATTTAAAGATGACAGGTTCACTGAATATCCAGCGCTGAGCGTCTTGCTGTTTAAATTTTAGCAGAGACAGCGCCGCCTCCTTTTGGTTTTTAGGTAAGTCGTAAAAGTTGATTTGGGTTGTCACCCATTGTTTAGATTATCAGCAAGTAGGCAGGATTTTTTTATCCCACTAACAAACTTTCCTCAGCATACTTAAAAGACCTGGGTTTTGGGTCGCCGAATGCAGCACTCACCAGCAGCAGCACCCCAACCCGACCTATGTACATTGTAGCAATCAAAATCAACTTACCGATCGGTGAAAGCGTGGGTGTAATCCCAGTGGAAAGACCGACCGTGCCAAAAGCTGAAACTGCTTCATACAGCGCTGCGATAAATTCTACTTGGGGATTGGTCAGCTCGATTAAAATTGCAGATGTGAACGCGACCAACAGGGAACCGAAGACTACGCTAATGGTTTTCAGAATCATTGGTGGCGGGATTTGACGCTGATAGCACTCCACATCTTCCTGGCCTTCGATAACTGCTGTGGTACAGCAAAACAATAGCCTAAAAGTTGTGGTTTTGATTCCGCCGCCGGTGCTGCCAGGACTGGCGCCGATAAACATCAGCGCGATGGTCAGAAATAGCGAGGCTTCGGTCATTTGGCCAATGCTAATTGTATTGAACCCCGCCGTGCGGGGAGTAACAGATTGAAACCAAGCTGCCATCAGTTTTTGAGGAAAAGTTAGAGAGCCGAAAGTGTCTGGGTTGTCGTATTCCAGCACCAAAAAGGCTAGCGTTCCTAAAATTAAAAGGACAGCCGTTGTAGTAGTAACAACTTTGAAGTTCAGGGAAAAAACTGTGCAGATAGGGCTTTTGTTGAAGCGATCGCGCAGCCACAGGTACATTTCCATAATTACTTGATAGCCGATTCCCCCAAATATGATTAAACCGCTGACTGTGAAGTTAACCATAGGCGAAGTGATGTAGCCGATCAAATTATCTGAATAGATGCTAAAACCCGCGTTGTTAAAGGAATTAACGCTGTGAAATATAGCAGACCACACACCCTCCTTAAATCCGTATTGGGGGACGAAAACCGTCATCAGCAAAAACACTCCTGTTAATTCAAACAAAAGCGTTGTTGCTAGAATTGACTGAATGAGTTGCACTACACCGGCTAGCCCGGGTTTGTCGAGAGATTGTTGCATGGCAACTTTGTCTTTCAAGCCAAAGCGGCGGCCCAATAACAGCAGCAAGAAACTCGTGGCTGTCATGTAGCCCAAGCCTCCTATTTGCACCAGTAAAACTAGGCACAGTTGCCCCCAAAAAGAGTAATATTTTCCGACATCCACAACCGACAAGCCCGTGACGCACACAGAGGAAGTAGAGGTAAACAGTGCTGTTATTGGATCGCTCCAAGTTCCATCAATTGTGGAAAAGGGCATCATCAGTAATAGAGCACCTATGAGGATGACAGCGAAAAAGCCCAAAGCAATGGTTCGCGAGACAGTCATTCGATTTTAGGTTTTAGATTTTAGATTTGAGAGGGAACCACAAATCGATTTTAGATTTGAGGTTTTAGAGGGAACCCACAAATCAATTTTAGATTTGAGGTTTTAGAGGAAGCCCACAAATCGATCCTCGGGCTTCAAATAAGGATATCTCTGTCTGGCGAATGCCGGAGACCGATCGAACTAAATGACCAAATTCTATGACAACAGCGGGAAAATAACGGTAGAATTCCTTTAATAACTTGCGATCCGGCGATGACATCAACACTTTACCAGCAAATTCAGCAACTTTACGACGCTTCTAGCGGTTTGTGGGAGCAGGTGTGGGGCGAACATATGCACCACGGTTACTACGGCCCGGATGGCAATTTGAAAAAAGAGCGCCGACAGGCTCAGATAGATTTGATAGAAGAACTGCTGGCTTGGGCTGGAGTGCCGTCAGAGAAGGCACTCTGTGAACCTTACCGCATTCTCGATGTCGGTTGCGGGATCGGCGGCAGCACGCTGTATTTGACCGAAAAGTTTAGTTCTCTCCCTCAAAATAATTTAAAGTTGGATGGCGGGGCGGATCAAGATTATAGCCGATCGCCCGAACCAAATAAAACGGGCCCTAGGGTTACAGCTACCGGGATTACTCTGAGTCCGGTACAGGCCAACAGAGCGACCGAACGCGCTAAAATTGCTGGGCTAGAAAGCAATGTGAACTTTTTGGTGGCCGATGCTTTGAATATGCCTTTTCCGGACGAGTCGTTCGACTTGGTTTGGTCGCTCGAAAGTGGCGAACATATGCCCGACAAAATTAAGTTTTTGCAGGAATGCTGCCGCGTACTCAAGCCGGGAGGAACTTTGATTTTGGCAACTTGGTGTCACCGCCCGGTGGGAGAAACGGCGGGAGAATTAACTGATGAAGAGAGAAAGCAATTGGCAGAAATTTACCGGGTTTATGCTTTGCCTTATGTGATTTCTTTGCCGGAATACGAGGAAATTGTCCGCAGTTTGCCTTTGACAAGTATTCGCACCGCTGATTGGTCAAAAGCTGTTGCTCCTTTTTGGGATGTGGTGATCGATTCTGCTTTGACTCCGAGCGCGATTTGGGGTTTGCTCACGAGCGGTTGGACGACAATTCAAGCAGCACTTGCTCTCGGATTGATGAGCCGTGGATATCAGAGCGGGTTGATTCGTTTTGGGATGATTTGTGCTGTAAAATAGCAGGCATATATCAGAGAAGTTTTGAGTGTTGAATTGATGAGTAAGGTGTGCATTGCACACCTTAGAAAAAAAATATTATTGGTGTGGTGCGGGTGTGAGATTTATGGGCAATGATTCGATTGGAAAGTCTTGGATTGATAAAAATGGCTCGGCTCAGCAAAGCTGGCTGAGGGCATTTTGGGAGTTTTCTCGGCCGCACACAATTGTGGGTACTAGCTTGAGTGTATTGGCGTTGTACGCGATCGCCCAAAGTGCGCGGCTGTTTGTGAATCCTGTATTTGGGCCCCTAGCTTGTGCCTGGTTGGCTTGCATTTGCGGCAATATTTATATTGTGGGATTGAACCAGTTAGAAGATGTTGAAATTGATAAAATAAATAAGCCGTATTTGCCGATCGCCTCGGGAGTTTTTTCTCGGAAAACCGGGGAATTAATTGTAATTGCAACGGGAATTATAGCAATTTTGACTGCGGTTTTGCAAGGCCCGTTTTTGCTGGCTACAGTTGGCGTTAGTTTGGCGATCGGGACTGCTTATTCTCTGCCACCAATTCGGCTGAAACGGTTTCCTTTTTGGGCGGCGCTGTGCATTTTTACGGTGCGGGGGGCGATCGTAAATTTAGGGTTATTTTTGCACTTTAATTGGGTGTTGGATTTGGGAATGGCGAAAAGCGCTTTTTCTGGCTGGAATTTGGAGAGTGTGTCTTTTGGGATTCCTCCGGAAGTTTGGGTGCTGACGGTTTTTGTTGTGGTGTTTACGTTTGCGATCGCCATTTTTAAAGATATCCCCGACATGGAAGGGGACAAGCAATATAATATTACTACGTTTACGATTGAGCTGGGCAAGCCGGCCGTCTTTAATTTATCTCGCTGGGTGTTGACGGTTTGTTATTTGGGCGCGACTTTGGCGGGAGCGATCGTATTGTCTAATGTTAATTTAGTGTTTCTGGCAGTTTCTCATGTGGCGGCTTTGAGTTTGATGTGGTTTTGGAGCGCGAAAGTTGATTTGGACGATAAAATAGAAATTGCTGCATTTTATCAGTTTATCTGGAAGTTGTTTTTCTTAGAATATCTGATTTTTCCTGCAGCTTGTTTGTTGGGGTAGAAGGGGGAGTTCGGCAACGGATTCTGTAACGGATGTAACGGATGTAACGGATGTAACGGATGTCAGGAAGAAGGAAGTTCGGCAACGGATTCTGTAACGGATGTAACGGATGTAACGGATGTCAGGAAGAAGGAAGAAGGAAGGGGAAAGAAGGAAGGAAGAGTTAACACATTAGAACAATTTGGCAATTACCAGTTAGCGAACTCCCAAACAACAAAGACAACTATGGCTTCTCAAAAAAAAATTCGGAAAACTGCCTGTAAACTGGGTGCCGAAGACTCTTTGAAATTAGCTTGGGAACATCACCAAGCGGGCCGTTTGTTAGAAGCTGAAAATTTGTACCGGCAAATAATAGAAGTGCAGCCCGAATCAGCAAACGTGCTGTGTTTGTTGGGAATCGCGGCGAGACAGCAGGGAAAAATTGCCGAAGCGATCGACTTTTATGAACAAGCGATCGCCCAAAACCCAGATTTTGTAGAAGCACATTTAAATAAGGCTAATGTTTTGCTGGATGTAGGGGAATATCAAAGGGCGATCGCCAGTTACGAACAAGTAATCAAAATCCAGCCAAATTCCGCACTCGCCTACAATAATTTGGGCTGGAGCAAACAGCAATTAGGCGAAATAGAAGCGGCTATTTTATATTACCAAACAGCGCTGCAACTCGACCCAAACCAGCACGAAACAGCGCACAATTTAGGACATTTATTTAAACAAAAAAATCAATTAAACGAGGCGATAGCTTGTTACCTCCACGCTTTAAAAATAAATCCCAATTTGACATATTCCCTGATGGGCTTGGGAACAGTTTTGCAGCAGCAAGGTAAATTAGCTGAAGCTTTCAACTGCTACCAGCAAGCGGTAAAACTTGACCCCAACAATCCCGAAGCTCACAACAATGTAGGAGCCTTTTACCACGAAAAAGGTAATGTAAAAGCCGCAATATCCTACTACAGACAAGCATTAAAATTAAAGCCAGACTTCGTGGAAGCAATTAACAATCTCGGACACGCTTTGGTCGATTTAGGAGAGTTTCAAGAGGCTTTTTCTTGTCACAGTCGAGCCTTGGAATTGCAGCCAGACAACGCCACCGCCCACCTGGAATTAAGTTTAACTTTGCTATTGTTCGGAGATTTTCAGCGCGGTTTTGCTGAATACGAGTGGCGGTGGCGTACTCCGCAACTACAACCGAGGCAATTTAAACAGCCGATTTGGGATGGTTCCGATTTGCAGGGGAAAACTATTTTACTCCACGTCGAGCAAGGCTTTGGCGATTCTATTCAGTTTATTCGCTACGCCCCAATTCTTCGGAGCCGAGGCGCTAAAGTGATGGTGGCTTGCTATCCAGAACTGAGGCGGTTGTTTGCGACAGTTCCTGGTATTGAATATTTATCAGTTAGTCTGGAAGGTTTGCCAGAATTTGACGTTCACGCACCTCTGATGAGTTTGCCGCGAATTGTGGGGACAACTCTGGAAACAATACCGGCAAATGTTCCTTATTTAGCTCCGCCTGCTGAGTGCAAATTTGCACTTTCTTCTGATGCCAAATTGAAGGTAGGGATTGTTTGGGCGGGGAGTCCGCAGCGCCGGAAAGACAATCAGCGTTCTTGTAGGTTGAGCGATTTTATTCGATTTTTGGAGGTTCCGGGAATCGCTTTTTATAGTTTACAAAAAAACTTGTCCCAGAGCGATCGCACTTTGTTGAACCAACACTTAGTGCCGGATTTAACTCCGCATTTAAACGACTTTGCTGATACCGCTTCGGCTATATCTCAACTGGATTTAGTCATTAGTGTCGATACGGCTGTGGCGCACTTAGCCGGTGCTTTAGGAAAACCGGTTTGGGTGCTGCTTTCTTTTGCTCCTGACTGGCGTTGGCTGCTGGATCGTGAAGATAATCCTTGGTATCCAACTGCGAGGCTTTTCCGCCAAAGTCAGCCGGAAAGTTGGCAAGAATTGTTTGAGGAAGTACAGGCGGCTTTGAGTTTATTTGCGATCGCCAATACTGCTAGTTATTCCGAGGATTCTGCCCACGATCGGCTTGACTTCGTTTCCCTCGTAATGACTGCTAATAATACGCCTGACCTCGATTCTGTGGCTCTCAAAATGACAGGTGCAACCGTGGTTAAAGAGAGTAAACAAATATTTGCGATGGCGAGCGAAGGGTTAGCAGAAGGCTCCGCAGCTAAGCAATCGCAGGGGATTGAGACATCGGTTGCGATCGGAACGGCTGGCGAGGATTTAGCTGTTTTAGAGGATTTATTGCGGCAAGCAGAACAGTTAATGGAAACAGGTGATAAGGAAGAGGCGCTCGCCCTTTACGAACAGATTATATCTCTTGAGCCAAATTGCGTTCAAGCGCGGATTAATTTTGGTTTTCTCAAGCAAGAAAATGGCGAATTGGAAGCTGCTATCCCCCATTACCGAGAAGCTTTAGCCATCGCTCCAAATATTCCTCAAACAGCTTACAACCTGGCAAAGATTTTTGAGGAACAAGGTCAAGTGGAAGAGGCGATCGCACATTACGAGCAAGCTCTTGTAGCTCAACCGGATTTCGTACCCGCCCTGATTAATTTAGCGGTGGCGCGGCAAGAAAAAGGCGAACTTGTAAGGGCGATCGAGCTGTACCGGCGAGCGCTGGAAATTCATCCGCATAGCTGGGAAGCTTACAACAATCTCGCAACAGTGTTGCAAGAACAGGGCAATTTAGAAGATGCGCTGGAGTATTATCACAAAGCTTTAGAATTGCTGCCGGATTTTGTGGAAGCTATCAACAATTTAGGCAGGACGTTTCTGGAAAAAGGCGCCGTAGAAGATGCGATATCCTGCTACAGACGAGCGATTCATTTAAGTCCAAATCACGCTAGCGCTCACCTGAATTTATCCTTGGCTTTGCTGTTGGTCGGAGATTTGGAAAATGGTCTCGCCGAATACGAGTGGCGCTGGCAAATTAAAGAATTTCACACGGGTCACTCGTGTTTTTTGACGGGGCCGGATAATACAGTTTCGGCGAGAGAATACCGACCGCTGTGGGACGGTTCTGATTTGGTGGGAAAGACTATTTTGCTGCACGCCGAACAAGGTTTAGGTGATTCGCTTCAGTTTATTCGCTACGCTGCGATCGTCAAAAATAAAGGCGGTAGGGTCATTGTGGGCTGTTACCCGCAATTGCACCGTTTATTTGCAACGGTTGACGGCATTGATTTGCTAATAGTTAAAGGCGAGCCACTGCCGGAATTTGACGTGCAAGCGCCGATGTTGAGTTTGCCCTATATTATCGGTACAAAGCTGGAAACAATACCAGCAAATACTGCTTATTTATCTCCGCCTGCGGGTGCTGAATTTACGCTTCTGCCCGATCGCACTTTGAAAGTTGGCATTGTCTGGGCGGGGAATCCAAAACACCGCAAAAACAAGCAGCGTTCGTGCAGTTTAAGCCAGTTTCTGCCGCTTTTGGAGGTTTCGGGGGTAAGTTTTTACAGCTTGCAGAAAGAGATTTCCGAGGCAGATCGCGCGCTGTTGAATCAAACGTCGATCGTAGATTTGAGCCCGTATTTTGGCGATTTGGCCGATACTGCGGCTGCGATCGCCAAACTGGATTTAGTCATTAGTGTCGATACCGCTGTCGCCCATTTGGCGGGCGCTTTGGGCAAACCAGTGTGGATTTTGCTGGCGTTTTCGCCGGATTGGCGGTGGCTGCTGGAACGGGAAGATAGTCCTTGGTATCCGACGGCGCGGCTGTTTCGCCAGCATCAGCGGGGCGACTGGGAGGACGTTTTCGCTCGGGTTGCGGAAGCTCTAGGCGCTGTTGCTGCTGCATTTGTGCCGTCGGATGCGGCGGATGCAGAGTTTCGGTTGGGCGTAGATTTGCAGCAGCAAGCCGATTTTGGGGGTGCGATCGAATGTTATGAGCGAGCGATCGCGATCGATCCTAATTACGCAGCCGCGCACAGCAATTTAGGCGTTGTCAAACAGCAAGCGGGCCGGCTCCCAGAGGCGATCGCGCACTACCGACAAGCGCTAGCAATCGACGGGAATTTGGCGGAAACTGCGAGCAATTTGGGCAGCGCGCTCGCAGAAGCAGGGGAGACTGAAGAGGCGATCGCAGAATACGAGCGGGCGCTTTCTTTGAACCCGAATTGCGCGGAAGCGCTGATTAATTTGGGCCTGTTGCGGGAAGAGCAAGGGGATGTGGCGGAGGCTATAAGCTGCTACGAGCAAGCGATTCAAGTCAATCCTAATTGCGCGGTGGCTTATTTGAATTTGGGAATTGCTTTGGAGGCACAAGGGGAGGAAGCGGGCGCGAATTACGAACAGGCGATAGCCAATTACGAACGGGCGATCGCGATCGATCCAAATTATGTGGACGCCTTGCACAACTTAGCATACGCCTCGATCCGACAGGGCAAAATTGACCGCGCGATCGCATACTACGAGCGATCGACTGCACTGCAACCGGATTTAGCAGAAACTCTGATCGGTTTGGGGAGTTCCCTGCAACAGCAAGACAAGTTAGATGAGGCTCTAGCCGTTTGCCAGCAAGCGATTCAGCAATGGCCAGCCAGTGCACAGGCTCGCTGCAATCTAGGAATTGTCCTGCAGAAACAGGGCAAAATTGAAGATGCGATCGGTTGCTATCAGCAAGCTTTGAGCCTGAAACCCGACTTTCCTGAAGCTTTGAACAATCTCGGCAAAGCTTTTGAGGAATCGGGAAAAATGGCACAGGCGATCGATTGTTACCGTCGGGCGATCGAACTCAAACCCGGTTATATTAATCCACTCACCAATTTGGGAAGTGCTTTGCACGATCGCGGCCAATTTGCAGATGCTGTCACCTGTTACAGCCAAGCAGTTAAATTCAATGTCGGCAATCCTGAATCTCACCTAAATTTAGGTTTAGCGTTGCTGCTGGCGGGAGACTTTCAGCGCGGTTTTTACGAGTACGAATGGCGACTCCTAGTTAAAGAAAAACAGTTCCGCTCCCACAACTTTATTCAGCCGCTTTGGGATGGCAAAGATTTGCAGGGAAAAACTATTTTGCTTTGCCCGGAACAGGGTTTAGGCGATGCAATTCAGTTTATCCGCTACGCCGATTTAGTCAAGCAAAAAGGCGGCAGGGTAATTGTTTGGTGTTTGCCGCACTTGCAGCGCTTGTTTGCACAAGTTTCGGGAATCGATGGGTTAATAGTTAATCCCGAGGATGCGCCGGATTTTCAGGTTCAGGCGCAGCTAATGAGTTTGCCACACCTTCTGGGAACAACTTTAGAAACTATACCGGCGAAGGTTCCTTATTTAGCTCCGCCGCCCGGTTGGGAATTTACTCTCAGCCAAACTCCTAATTTGAAAGTGGGGATTGTGTGGTCTGGAAATCCTAAAAATTCCCACAATAAGGTGCGAGCTTTACCTCTAAATTTGTTGACAAAACTGTTAGATATTCCCGGAGCAGATTTTTACAGTTTGCAAAAGGAAATGACAGCCGACGATCGCGCTTTGTTAGAGCAAATGCCAGTAACAGATTTAAGCTCTTATTTGCACGACTTGGCGGATACTGCGGCGGCAATCTCGGCTCTGGATTTAGTGATTTCTGTAGATACTTGTGTTGCACACTTGGCTGGTGCTTTGGGCAAACCAGTGTGGATTTTGCTCTGTTTTGTGCCGGATTGGCGGTGGATGTTGCAACGCGAAGATAGTCCTTGGTATCCCACGGCGCGGCTGTTTCGCCAGTCAACAGCGGGAGATTGGGAAGGAGTTTTAGAAGAAGCTGTTTTGGCGCTGAGAGAAAGAATTGTCCAGCATAAACCAGCTATACCGCCAAGAGAAACTAAAACCAATATTGAATTATATCAAAAACAGTTTAATCAGGGAAATATTCTCAAGTCGCAAGGAAAATTGACCGAGGCGATCGCTTATTTTAAAAATGCTTTGGTTTTGCAGCCGAGTTCGAGAGAGGCTACGACTAATTTGGCAGTGACGCTGCACCAAACAGGCGATTTAGGCGAAGCTGCCACCTATTATCAGCGCGCGATCGAAATAGATCCAAACTGCGCTCAAGCCCACAATAACTTGGGTATTTTGCTGCAAGATCGAGGCAATATAATGGCTGCTATATCTTGCTTTCAAAAGGCGATCGCCCTGAACCCGGTTTACGTCAAAGCTCTCAACAATCTCGGCGCGATACTCCAGCAGCAGGGCGAGTTGCAGAGTGCGATCGCGTGTTTTCATCAAGCACTTTCTGTCAATTCCAATTACGTGCCCGCGCTGGTAAATTTGGGTGTGGCGATGGAAACACAATCTCAGCTAGACGAGGGTGAACGGTTTTACGAGCGTGCAATTGGAGTAGAACCAAACAATCCTACAGGACACTATCACCTGGGAACGTTATGCTTGGGGGCGGGAAAAATAGAAGAGGCAATTTCTAGCTTGGAACGAGCCATATCTTTGAACCCTAATTATCGAGAAGCTATTACTAATTTAGGCAGTGCTGTTGAACAACTAGGAGACGTAAATCGAGCAATTTCGTGTTACAAAAAAGCCATAGAAATCGATGTTAATTGTGTAAAAGCTCACTTCAACTTAAGCTTAGTCTTGTTGTTGACTGGCGACTTGCCGCGCGGTTTAGCAGAATACGAGTGGCGCTGGCAAACAGAACAGGCGAAAAAATTGCCACGGTTGAATTTTGACCAACCAGTTTGGGATGGTTCCGATTTGAACGGACAAACTATTTTGCTCCGATCCGAACAAGGTTTGGGCGATGCCATTCAATTTGTGCGATACGCGGCAATTGTGCAGCAAAAAGGTGGTAAAATAATCATTTCTTGCTATCAAGAACTGAAGCGTTTATTTAAGCAGATTCCTGGCCTCGCACAAGTGGCGGTTCGGATGGAGGAATTGCCGGATTTCCAAGTACAAGCACCCCTGATGAGTTTGCCTCATATTCTGGGAACAAATTTAGAAAATATACCGGCAAATGTTCCTTATTTAGCTGCGCCGCCGAATTGGCAGTTTTCCCTAAATTCCGATAGCAATTTCAAAGTTGGGATTGCGTGGGCGGGAAGTTCGGAACATTTGAAGGATTTTCAGCGATCGAGCGATTTAAGCTATTTCCTGACATTGTTAGATATTCCCGGTGTAAGTTTTTACAGTCTTCAGAAAGAAATGTCTGCTGGCAATCGTAGTTTGTTATCTCAAATTCCCGTGATAGATTTGAGCGACAATTTGAACGATTTTGCCGATACTGCGGCGGTGATATCGCAACTAGATTTAGTAATTTGCGTGGATACTGCTGTCGCGCACTTAGCTGGTGCTTTGGGTAAACCCGTATGGATTTTGCTGTGTTTTATCCCGGATTGGCGCTGGATGTTGCAACGCGAAGATAGTCCTTGGTATCCGACGGCGCGACTGTTTCGGCAGCAAGCACCGGGCGATTGGGAGGAAGTATTCGCTCGCATAAAAACAGCCTTAAAACACCTAATTTCTACTCGTTCCCAAGCTGTGCCTGGTAAGGAAGATACCGCAGCTTCGCCTCGATTTTCTTTATCGCCCGCACAGGTACAATTTCACATAGCAAAGGCCTTAGAAAAACAAGGTAAAAAAGCAGAGGCAGCCGCTCGTTACGAACAAGTAATTGCCGTCTCACCCAGCCACGCCGAAGCCCACAGTTATTTAGGTTATCTCAAACAGGAAAACGGGCAAATAGCCGAGGCTATTGCTCATTACCAAAAATCGCTAAAAATCAATTCTCACCAGGCTGAAACTAACTTATATTTGGGTTATGCCCTCGAAGAACAGGGACAAGTCGCAGAGGCGATCGACTTCTACAATAAAGCAATTCAACTACGTCCCAACTCGCCAAATTGGCGCTTGAGACTAGCATTAGCTTTGCTTTTAACTGGGAATTTTGATGCTGGTTTTGCAGAGTACGAATCGCGCTGGCAAACTCAACAATTGGATCAGCGCTCTTTTGAGAAACCGCTTTGGGACGGCTCGGATTTGCAGGGAAAAACAATTTTATTGCACCCCGAACAAGGTTTTGGCGATACGATACAGTTTATCCGCTATGCTCCTTTAGTTAAGCAAAAAGGTGGCAAAGTTATTGTTGCTTGTCATGTCTTGCTGAAGCGTTTGTTTGAAGGAATTGCAGGAGTAGATCGAGTAGGAGTCAGGCCGAGCGATTTGATAGATTTTCAAGTGCAAGCCCCCCTGCTAAGTTTGCCGCGAATTCTGGGAACGACTTGGGAAAATATACCGGCGAATATTCCTTATTTAGCTCCGCCACACGATTTTAAATTTTCCCTAGAGCCGAACAATAAACTAAAAGTAGGTATTGTGTGGGCTGGCGGCCCGCTGCACCGCAACAATCATCGGCGATCGTGTAAATTGAGCGATTTTCTGAAATTTGTAGATGTTCCGGCAGTGAGTTTTTACAGTCTTCAGAAAGATTTGTCAGCGGGCGATTCCCTACAGGATAGCTGCGCTTCACGCACTTTATTAAAACAACACCAAATTGAAGATTTGAGCGAACATTGCGTCGATTTTGCCGACACCGCAGCAATTATTTGGCAGCTCGATTTAGTAATTTGCGTAGATACTTCTGTCGCGCACTTGGCCGGTGCTTTGGGCAAACCCGTGTGGATTTTGCTGTCTTTTGTTCCCGATTGGCGGTGGATGCTGGAACGCGAAGATAGCCCGTGGTATCCCACTGCGCGGTTGTTTAGGCAGCAAAAACCGGGTGATTGGGATGGAGTTTGCGATCGCATAAAAGCAGCCTTAGAACACTTAATCTCTACTCGTGCCCAGGCTCAGCCTGCTAACGCAGATTCTTATGCTCCGACTCAAATTCAACCCCCAGAAACTCCCCCACAAATTACAGGAATCGGCATCACTTGGCCGATCAGCATCACCAGCGGTTGGGGAATTTACGGCGTGAATTTAACACTACAACTGCTGCAAAATCCCGCCTGGCGAGTTGCGCTTTTAGCACCGCCATCCATCACCTCAGAAGCGATGAATCCGCTGCATAAATCCCTGTTATTACCTGTAATTGAAAAGCAAAAAACTTTTCAGGAATTAGTAGCACCAAATTCCGACAAACAAATAAGTTGTAATTTTCCCGTACTTTACGCTTTGGGGAATAATTTAGCATCCTCTGGAGTTGACAATCAAATTACCAGCGCTTGTCAAATAGGAGTCATATTTTTTGAAGACACGCGAATCACAGCAGAAGCACTAGAAACAGCCAAAAAATATAGCGCGATTGTCGCAGGTTCCAACTGGAATGCCGATGTTTTGAAAAGCTGTGGCTTGACTAATGTGGCGATGGTACATCAAGGAATTGACCCAACAATTTTCCATCCTGCACCTAAATCTAATCTATTTGGCGATCGCTTCGTCATTTTCTCGGGTGGCAAACTGGAATATCGCAAAGGTCAAGATATTGTAATTGCCGCTTTCAAACGATTTCGCGCCAAACATCCAGAGGCTTTGTTACTAACAACATGGCACAACTTCTGGCCTCAGTATATGCTAGGAATCGAACAAACCGGAAACGTTGCCGGACTTCCCAATATCAACCGCGACGGAAGTTTAGGAATTTCCCAATGGTTAGTGGCTAACGGTTTGCCGATTGACTCTTTTATCGACATCGGCTTAATTCCCAATCACCTCGCTGGACAAATTTTGCGAGAAGCCGACTGCGCTGTTTTCACCAACCGCTGCGAAGGCGGCACTAATTTAGTCGCGATGGAAAGTATGGCCTGCGGAATTCCGACTATTTTATCAGCAAATACTGGTCATTTAGACTTGATTTACAGCCACATTTGCTATCCTTTATGGAGCCAAGGACGAGTTAAACTGACGGCTCCTTTTTCCGGTGTTGAAGGTTGGGGAGAGTCTGAGGTTGCAGAAGTTGTCGAGGCTTTGGAACAAGTTTATACTAATCGCGAAGACTCAAAACGTCGCGGTTTAGCTGCGGCTAATTTTATGCTGGATTGGACTTGGGAAAAACAGGTTAAGCGTTTTTTGGATGTGATTGCCGATATGTAGATAACACTAAAGTCCTGACTACAAACTTTCGGAAAATTGTTCGTAGTAAAGACTTTAGTCATTATAATAAAGATTAATGGGCGATTGATTCCAATAGTTTGTTAGCACTGTTTACACTTTCAATATCGTATACTTCTGGATTGTAAGAAACAATTTGTGCTACCAATTTATGATGGTAACTTTGAGCAGTTTCATTCCTAGAACCATGAACGTGACGATAATTAAGAACTATTTCTCTCGTTCCTAAAAAAGGAATGCTATGTTTGTGACAATTAACCCAAAATTCCCAATCCTCATAACCTTCTTTCATCTCTGCTTTGTAACCGTTGACCAAATTCCAAACTGATTTGTGATACAATGAAGACGTGCAAATCATATTAGATTGTTTGATATTTTTTGGTGAGTATAAATCATAACTGGGTATTGTGTGATTTTCATTGCCACCAAAAAGTTGATAAGAACCAAATGCTATGCAAGGTACTTTGGATTTTAGACAGATTTCTAAAAGACAAATCAAGGCATTTGGAGCTAAGATATCATCGCCATCTAAGGGCATTATGTATTCGCCGTTTGCTGCCGCTATGCCAGTATTTCTAGCCCTTGATATCCCTTGATTAGCTTGTTCTATTAGCCTAATTCGATGCTGGGGATTTGCTGCGATCGCATTTTTTGCTACTGTACTGGTAGTATCTAAGCTGCCGTCATTGACAATGATAATTTCCCAATTTTTGTAAGTTTGGTTAATCACGCTAGTTACTGCTTCCAGCAAAAAATGAGATTGATTGTAGCAGGGAATAATCACAGATACGAAAGGTCGATCTGCCAATGGTGGCGATGCTGTAACTTGTTTGACACTTTCTGATTGTAAATTATGTGCCGAATTTCTAGCAGCTTGCAAGCTGTAAAAATAAATCTTGGGATGGACGATGGCTAATTGATTCAGATCGGTATTTTGATATTCATTTACTAACCTCGGATATCCCGACAAGTATTCTTGTTTAACAAAAATCAAGATATTCTGAGCGTACCAAGGCTCTACTTTGTCATTGTTCCATATCTTTTTTCTCAAGCAGTCAATAACTGCATAGCCGTTTTTCTGAAAGTAATAAACCCAATATTGTGGCCACTGTTCGTTAACGTGTTCGACGCCTCCTTGAAATGGTATCGCAGCAGAAAACAGAATCACCGGTGCTAGTTGAGTGAGAGAATTAACAAAGTTTTCGGCACAGGTAGCCGGCAAATGTGCGGCAACTTCCAGAGAAATTGCTAAGTCAAATTTTCTGTTTATTTGCAGCGGTTGCTTTAAATCGGCGGATTGGAACTGATTTAAAGGAATTTGTAAAATAGTGCGATCGACATAATCACCATCTATTCCCAAACAATCAGCAATTCCCAACTGGTGGAACGCAGCTAACCAACTTCCCGTACCGCAGCCCACATCTACCACACTTTTAGGTAAAATCGGTTGCAGCAAGTCTAACAGCAGGGGAATAATTTCTCTAGCAGAACTGCGAGTTCCTTCTCCGATTAATTGGTGAAAATCTCTTGTATAAGATGACTGTTGGTCTTGATTAATTTGGCTGGCTGTTTGAGAATTAATTGTCTCTAAACTGCTAATATTGTAACCGTGCAAATGTGCTGGCAACTGCCAGGAAACATTGGGGTCGGGTTGATGTTTTACTGGCTCGACATTTCCCCGCCAAGCAGCACCCATAATTTGCATTGTTTGATAAATTACAGTATTCCATCCCCTTTGCTTTAAGTAATCCAAACCTTGAGCAACATCAGGAGCATTTAAATCGTGAAATAAAATTATTGCATCTTCCTCCGCCAATTTTTCACAAACAATTGCGTCATTTAACGGCCCCGGTTCTCCGTGTTCTCCGTCAATAAAAATTAACGACCATTTGCGGTTGAATTGAGCGGAAAATTCTTCGACTCTTTGGGGGCTGTAGCCTGGTATTAGCTCGACGGTCGTTTGAACTCCCGACGCATTGAGAGCTCCTTGAATTGAATCAATGACGCTTTGCCTGATGTCGTCTCTTTCTAGCAGCGGATCGACGACATCTAATTCAACTCCGGCGAGTGCTAAATGACAAGCAGACCAACCCAGCCAGCAGCCGATTTCTAATGCTTTTTTACCTGAAAATTGCAGTGCTGTATTGTAAAGAATGTGTGCTTCGTCGCGGCTGAGAAATCCGACTGAAGCAGCCCGCCGATCGACATACCAATTGTGCTGAATTTCCCGGCGCAGGTAAGGCCACTGACAAGTCTGAGGATCGGCGACAATCATGTTGGGAAAGTGGGCATCCGGGAGGATGATTTTCAATCCGGGCGAGACGTAATCTCCGGCGGGCAATAAAGTATTATGTGCGATTTCCGAGTGTCCTTGTGCTGTCATTTTTTTCGGTTGAGTGGGTTGGTAGCGGAGGCTGATTTCTACTGTATCTCCGTCTGTTGCGGTTAGTTTAACTCGATCGTGTTTGTATCCCGTCAGGTGCAGGATACCGATTTTTTCCTGGGGCAAGTACGGCTCCACAAAACACGCTTTTTGCTTGTCCCAAATCGGCAAACCAAAGTTGCAGCTCCAGTTGCAGCGAGCTGGAAGTATCTCTGTTTTGTCGAACATTTCAGTACCGTAAACTAACCGATTTAATGCTACTTGATCGGTCATTAAAACGGAATTTTGCAATCCCTGTTCCAAGTATTCTGCCCAAATTTTCCAGTGCGGCGCGGTTTTGTGCAGGGCAAACACCCCGGCATTGATGGTAGGGTAGCTGTATAACTGCTGGGCTACTTCATCTCCAAAAACTGCTTGATAATCGCGGTAAACAAATTGCCAGTACCAAGCCTGTTTGCCGTAAGGTAAATTATAATTTCGATCTAATTCGTGAACTATTGCCAGCCCGCGTTTTGCCGCGCCTTTAACTAACAGTTCGACACTTGACCAATCTTGAACCCAAGCATCAGCATCAATCCAAAGGTATATATCAAAATTGGGAAAGTATTTTTGCAAACAAGGTCTAACTAATAGTCCTTTTAAATGTTCGGGAGTTTCATTTCTACCAGGAAAATCAAAATCCCAGTCCGGTTTTTTAATAAAAGTTACTTGCCTTTCCAGCCACTGCAACTGTTCGGGAGTACAGCCGAGATCGAAAAAGCCGATCGCCACATTTTCGCCCTCAGGTTTTTCCCGCACCGATAAAATAGTGCCTCGCACCAATTCAAAGTAATTGGCATCGGCGGCCGTGATGATGATAATCTGCATAAATAGGTTTTATTATACAATAAACTGCTAAGTATAGCGTAGGGTGAGCCATTCGCACCTTACTATTACTATAGGGTAGGCTGCACCATCGGCAGCTTACTATACGCTAGCAATATTCATACAACTATACTATCGAGGAGGAATTGTGAAAAACCACAAAGGGAAAGTTTATCTAGTCGGTGCAGGGCCCGGAGATTGTAACTTGATGACAGTGCGATCGCACAAACTGCTATCCCAAGCCGAAGTCTTAATCTACGATGCTCTCATCGACATCCCGCAACTCGAATTAATCCCAGCAACTTGTCGGAAAATCGAAGTCGGTAAACGCGGCGGCAAACCTTCCACGCAGCAGCAACAAATCAACCGCTTGCTGGTAGAACATTGCCAACTCGGAAAGCAAATCGTGCGCCTAAAAAGCGGCGATCCGTTTATTTTTGGTCGTTCCAGTTCTGAAATTCAAGCATTAATCACAGCGGGCTGCGAGTTTGAAGTAATACCCGGAATTTCCTCCGCCTTATCCGCACCTTTACTAGCAGGAATTCCCCTCACAGATCCAGTAATGAGTCGCTGTTTTGCAGTGATGAGCGCCCATGAACCGGACGCTTTGGAATGGGAAGCATTAGTGAAGATAGAAACTTTGGTAATATTGATGGGAGGACGCAATTTAAGCGAGATTGTCTGGCAATTGCAAAAGCACGGACGATCAACCGAAACTCCGATCGCCATTATCCGAGATTGCGGCCGCCCCGAACAGCAAATTTGGCTGGGCACTCTCTCCAACATTGTACAGCAAACAGCAGGTCAATCTCTATCGCCTTGTGTGATCGTAATTGGGGAAGTAGTCAGATTGCGCGAATATCTAATTCAGCCAGAGAGCACAAATATGATCGATACACCAGTCACCGCTAACAACAGCCAATTGCCGCTAGCAGGAAAAACCATTTTAGTCACGCGATCGGTTTCTCAGTCTGCTGAATTTAGCGATCGACTCCAGCAACAAGGAGCCCGCGTTATCGAAATGCCCGCCTTAGTAATTGGGCCGCCTTCGAGTTGGGAACCATTAGACAGCGCGATCGCACAATTGTCAAGCTTTCACTGGTTAATTCTCACTTCCCATAACGCTGTAGACTGCTTTTTTCAACGATTACAAGCAAAAGGCAAAGACGCCCGCAGCTTGTTTGGCATTAAAATAGCAGTTGTCGGTAAAAAAACAGCAGAAAGTTTGCGATCGCACTCTCTACAACCAGACTTTATTCCCCCCAACTTTGTCGCCGATTCCCTAGTCGAAAACTTCCCCGATAACTTGCAAAACTGCAAGATTCTATTTCCCAGAGTAGAAAGCGGCGGCCGAGAAGTTTTAGTTAAAGAATTCACTGCCAAAGGATCGCAAGTAATAGAAGTGCCAGCTTACCAATCTTGCTGTCCCGAAACAATCGATCCGATCGCCCTATCCGCACTCCAAAATCAAGCCGTAAATATCATAACATTTGCCAGTTCCAAAACCGTACATAACTTTTGCAATCTCATACAACAAAGCCCAAAATTGTCCCTGTCTAAGGATTGGTTGGAAAACGTTTGCATCGCATCCATCGGCCCGGAAACTTCCAAAAGCTGCCAAAATTTATTGGGTAAGTTAGATGTGGAAGCCAAAGAATATACCTTAGATGGATTGACTGAGGCGATCGTGGAATGGGTGGCAGGATATCAAAGATTGATCGGCGATTGAAACCGCTACTATACAAAAAAAGTCCGGGCAGAGGGGGACTAAGAAATATTTGGTATAATTCCTGAAGGCGAGATACCCGACTTCTTCAAGAAGTCGGGTATCTAAATCAACCAAGCTACAATAAGTTGTAAACTGGTTGTAAGATACAGCCGATTCCAGGTTTATGAAGTACAGTAACAGCAGCTTGTAAACCAGTTTTTAAAGTGCTTAGGATTGACCAAATCAAGG